>JBJMHP010000369.1:0-3424 GCA_045807325.1 Actinomycetes bacterium
GCCTTCGTCGACGGACAGCCCTCCGGCAATCTGACCCGGGACCACGTCCTGGACAACATCACGGCGTACTGGCTGACCGGCACCGGCGCCTCCGCCGCCCGGTCGTACTGGGAGGCCTACGGACCGGACGCCCCTCCCGCCGAGGCGCTTCCGGAGGTGACGGTCCCGGCCGGGTTCACCGCGTTCCCCGGTGAGATCTGGCGGACGCCGCGCAGCTGGGCCGAGAACGCCTACCCGACCCTCCTCTACTTCCACGAAGTGGACAGGGGTGGCCACTTCGCCGCCTGGGAAGAGCCAGAACTCTTCGCGAGCGAGGTCCGGGCGGCGTTCCGGTCACTGCGCTAACCGGAGACAAGCGGCGGCGCGCAGGTTGTGCGTGCCGTCCGCCTCCACCTCATGCGGAGAGCCGAATGGTCGAAGCCACGACCATCACACCGCAGGTTGGCCCCCTGAGGCAGGTCGACGCCGGCCTGCTGAACATTGGCTGCGCCGAAGCCGGTCCCGGCGACGGTCGTGTGGCCGTGCTGCTGCATGGCTGGCCCCTACGACATTCACAGCTACGGCGAGCAAGCCGCGCCTGCTCTTGACGTCATCGCGTTGCTGGATGCCCTCCAGGTCGAGCCGGCGATCCTTGCTATGCGGTCAGCATCCATCGTTCCCAAGGCAGCGAATACCCCTGCGCCGTCGTTCCCCTCACCATGAGCGCGTGGATGATGCTGCAGCGCAACCTGCTCTACACCGCCGTCACCCGGGCCAAGCAGAGCGTGGTCTTGGCCGGCAGCCGACGCGCCCCGGCCGAGTCGGACCAGGCCACCGCCGTAACTGAGCGAGTCCTGCCTCAACCAACAGTTCCCCGTCCATCCGTCAGGGTGGGCGACCAGCTGCAACACCCGCAGGCATCGTGGTGATCATCGCTGCGCTCCTCTCACATCACCTCAGCCCGGGAACTGGCCGAGGGTGACCTGGACGGTCCGCCTGGCCCCGTCGGGGCTGGCGACCCCCACCCGAACCGTCTGGCCAGGACGCAGCCCGGCCAGCACGTCGGCCAAGGCGGCCGGGTCGGGGGTGGCGGTGCCCTGGACCGCGGTCACGAACTCGCCGGCCTTGATCCCCGCCTTGGCGGCCGGACCGCCCGCCTCGACCTTGGTGACCAGCAGTCCCCCGCTGGTGGTGGGGGCCACCTCCACGCCCAGCCAGGCCCGGTGCGAGTTGGTCACCCTGCCCTGGCCGATCAGCTGGGCGGCGATGTCGCGGACGATGTTGCTGGGGATGGCGAAGCCGATGCCCGCGGCCGCGCCGCCCCCGAGCTGAGGGTCGGTGGCGGCCAGAGTCGGAATGCCGATGACCTGGCCCTGGAGGTCGACCAGGGCCCCGCCGGAGTTGCCCGGGTTGATGGGGGCGCTGGTCTGGATCACGTTGGGCAGCGCGACCCCGTTGTCCTCGTTGACGGTGCGCCCCAGGGCGCTGACGATCCCCTCGGTGACGCTGGACTGCAGGCCCAGCGGGTTGCCGATGGCCAGGGCCACGTCCCCGACGGCCAGTTGCGAGGAGTCGGCGAAGCCGGCCGGGTGCAGCCCGCCGGCGTCGATGTGCAGCACGGCCAGGTCGTCGGCGGCGAAGCTGCCGACGAGCCGGGCCGGGTACTGCTTGCCGTCGGCCAGGGTGATCTGGAAGCTGTCGGCCCCCTCGACCACATGGGCGTTGGTGACCACGCTGCCGTCGGCGTCGAAGACGATGCCCGAGCCGAGCCCCTGACCGGTCTGGATCAGGACCACCGAGGGGCCGACCTGCTTGACGACCTGGACGAACTGCTGCTGCAGGGCCAGCGCCGACGGCCTCACCTCGACCGCCGGCGTCGCCGTGGACGAGCTGGCGGTGCTGGCGGTGATCGCGGAGCAGCCGGCCAGCACCAGCGCCGCCACCAGCCCGGCCACGGCCAGCCCCAGCCGCGGCCGGCCGCCGACGCGTCCCTCGAGGCCGTGGATGCGATGCCGGATCATCCTTGTCCCCCTCCTGCGGCGACGAGCGGGAGCGGTGCCGGCAGGCGCGGCTGGTTCGGGGTGGTCGCCCGGCGCCAGCGGCGGCGCAGGATCAGCAGGCCCAGGAGTGCGTCAAGGGCCAGCAGCCCCCAGCTGATGACGGTGAACAGGTGCACCTGGTCCTGGGTCACAGCCGGCGCGTGGCCGAGCCGGATCAGCAGCCACTGCACGGGGGTGCCGGTGAGCACCAGCGTGAGCCACACCGCGACGCCCCGGGAGGCGTCCCACAGCGCGTGCAGCAGGGCCACCAGCACGTACGACCCCAGGACGGCGCGGCTGAGCCGCAGCCGGCCGCGGCGGGCGGCGACGCCGAACAGCGTCCCGCCGAGGATCGCCGTCCACAGCCCGTGCCCCACCGGGGCCAGGATGCCGCGCAGCACCTCGGTCTCGACCAGGTTCAGCAGCGACGGGCCACCGGCGGTGAACAGCGCGTTGAAGGCGTAGCCGGCGCTCTCGAAGGCGGCGAAGCCGAACCCGACCGCCGCCCCGAGGACGATCCCGTCGCGCATGGTGTAGCGGGGCAGCCGGCGGGCCAGCAGCCACAGCGCGGCCAGCTTGACCGCCTCCTCGATGAGCCCCACCCAGACGTAGGCCGGCCCGGACGGCTGGCGGAGGAACGCGTCCTCCAGCACCGAGGCTCCGAGCACGCCCAGCACCCCCCCGTAGACGAAGGCGGTGAAGATGCGCTGGGCGGTCACGACCTCGTCGGCGTGGCCGAAGGCGTAGGTGACGAAGGCCACCGGGACCAGGAAGCTGCCGAGCAGGATGATGGTGGGGACGAGGTTGACGTTGCTGGTGGCGAAGGTGACCGCCACGGTGGCCACCCACAACCCCAGGCCGCCCAGGAAGATGTGCAGCCAGGGTCGCCTGCTCCACCAGCCGCCGGCCCCGGCCGTGGCGGCGGCCGGAACCGCTTCTGTCATTGTCTGTGTCATGGCACCCCTCCTTGTGCTTCATCAAGGGTCGCGCCACGGCGGGCCGGTGTCTCCACGGCCAGCGGCCATCTCGCCTGGTGGCTGGCTGGAATCTCGGACTGGCGGCTAGCCGAGGAGCCCGGCGACCAGGTTGATGGTGGTGGCCAGGATCACGGCGCCCAGCAGGTAGGACAGAAGCGCCTGGCGCAGCGCCTCGGCCCGCAGCGCCGCCGTCTGGAGGTCGGTGTCGGACACCTGGAAGGTCATCCCGACGGTGAAGGCCAGGTAGGCGAAGTCGGAGTACCGCGGCGGCGCCTCCTGGTTGAAGTCGATCCCGCCGGCGGGATGGCTGTAGTACAGCCGCGCGTAGTGCAGGGTGAACACGGTCTGCACCACCGTCCAGGACAGGACCACGCTGGCTACCGCCAGCCCGGCGTGGTGGGCCCGCCCCCCCGGGCTGCCGGCACGCCC
>JBJMHP010000370.1:0-3806 GCA_045807325.1 Actinomycetes bacterium
TCGGAGCTGCGTGTCGCCCTGGTGGTCGTCGCCGTTGCCCACCGCAGGCTCGCCCCCAGCTCCTCAGCCACGACCTCGACCACCGACCGGGCACTGCCGTCCTCGGCCGTCCAGCTCCGCTGCTGGAGCCGGCCCACGACCACCACCCGGCTCCCCTTCGACAGCGACTGCGCGGCATGCTCGGCCTGGTCTCGCCACACCACCACGGTGAAGAACGACACCTCCTGCTCCCGCCGACCCGACACGGCCACCCGGAACATGGCCCGAGCGATCCCGCCCTCGGTGTGCCGCAGCTCGGGGTTGTCGGTGAGGTTGCCGGCCAAGCTCACGGCTGCCTCGGTCGTGGTCCTGGCCCTTCCGGTTGCCTGGCCGGGCGGTCTGCCCTGCCCTTGGCCCCGGGGGACGGTGGCCGCCGTGGCATGCCACCAGGGGCAGGCGGTGGAGCCAACGAAATCGGCCTTGCATGAAGCTCGCCGGCTGTGGCCGGCTCGGGTGCCGGGTTGGTTGGCGGGGTGCTTGCGGCTGGGGGGTCGGGCATGCCAGGAACCGGCCGGCCAGATCCCTCCACCCTGGGCGTGGTGGGAGAACGAGGCTCCCGCCACGAGGGCCGCTCGCCGGCCCGTCCCAGGTAGCCCGCGACGGGTCTTCCTACACCGGGTTGGGTGCCACCGCTAGGCCATGCTGCCGAAGGTCGGCTTGCCGGCGCGCTCGTAGGTGAGGTGCACGGCGCCCTTGGGAAAGGTCGCCGACTCCACCAGCCGTAGCGCGGTCGGCACGGTGCCCTCGGCGAACAGCCGCTTGCCGCTGCCGAGCAGGAGCGGAAACACCCACAGGTTCAACCGGTCGATCAGATCGTTGCGCAGCAGCGTCTGCACGAGGTTCCCGCTGCCGATGACGTCCACCCGGCCGAACTCCCCCTTGACCCGCGCCACCGCCTCGGCCACGTCGCCCTGGATCAGCTTGGAGTTGGTCCACCCCACGGTGTCCAGCGTCCGCGAGGCGACGTACTTGGGTGCGCTGTTCAGCCGGGCCGCGATCGGGTTCTCGGCCGGCTGCTGCGGCCAGTAGGCCGCGAAGATCTCATAGGTCTTGCGGCCGAGCAGCAGCGCCTCCAAGCCCGCGATGTGGTCGGTGATGACCTTCCCCGACTCCTCGTCGAAATAGGGCGCCTGCCAGCCGCCGTACTCGAATCCCCCCGCACGGTCCTCGTCGGGCGCGCCGGGCCCCTGCAGGACCCCGTCCAACGACGTGAACATGTTGACGACCAGCTCTCCCATGACGTCCTCCTCGATGGCGGCTACCGCGGCTCGGTCGTCTCCTTCACCGCGGCCAAGCACGACTGGATCGTCGCCACCCTGGCCCGGCTCGGCCTGGTCGACCACCAGCCCCGCCGGCTTTACCAGGACCACCTGGACCTGGACAGCCCGGACCAGCTGGCGTCATGACCCAACCCCTACGGCGGCGGTGATCAACCCCGCACGCACACCCAAGGAGCAACCTACATGATCGAGCTGAACGGGCTGACCAAGCGGTACTGCCCCACCCTGGCCGTCGACGACCTGTCGTTCCAGGTGCAGCCGGGCAAGGTGACCGGCTTCCTCGGTCCCAACGGCGCCGGCAAGTCCACCTCGATGCGGATGGTCCTCGGCCTTGACCGGCCCACCGCCGGCCACGCCCTGGTCGACGGCCGCCGCTACCAGGAGCTGCGCGCGCCCCTGCGGGTCGTGGGGGCCCTGCTGGACGCCGGGGCGGTCCACCCGCGCCGCAGCGCCCGCGACCACCTGCTTGCCCTGGCCCGCAGCAACGGGATCGCCCGATCCCGGGTCGAGGAGGTCCTCGGCCTGGTCGGCCTGGAGGCCGTCGCCGGACGGCGGGCCGGAGCGTACTCGCTGGGGATGCGTCAGCGGCTGGGGATCGCCGCCGCCCTGCTCGGCGACCCCGGCATCGTCCTGTTCGACGAGCCCGTCAACGGGCTGGACCCCGACGGCATCCGCTGGGTCCGCCAGCTCCTCAAGGACCTCGCCGCCGAGGGACGCACCGTGTTCGTCTCCAGCCACCTGATGAGCGAGATTGAGGACACCGCCGACCACCTGGTGGTCATCGGCCGGGCCGGCTGGTCGCCGACGCGCCCATGGGCCAGGTCATCGCCGCAAGCTCTCACACCGTGGTTCGGGTCCGCACGCCCGCGGCCGCCCAGCTGAGCCGCCTGCTCGCCGCCGCCCAGACCGTCCGCCAGGAGTCCGACTCGGTGCTGACCGTCGTCGGACTCACCACCGACGACGTCGGCGAGCTCGCCCATGCCGCCGGCATCCGGCTGCACGAGCTCAGCCTCCAGTCGGCCTCGCTGGAGGAGGCCTACATGGAGCTCAGCCAGCACCACCTCGACTATGGCACCAGCCAGCTCACCCCCCAAGGAGCATGACCATGACCGCGACAACCCTCACCGTCCGCCGCCCCGAGGCGGCCGGCATCGGCCGGCCGAGGCTGCTGGGCCGCGCCCTCGGCGCGGAATGGACCAAGCTACGCTCGGTCCGCTCCACCTACGGCAGCCTGCTGGCGGCCGTCGTCGTCACTGTCGGGATCGCCGCCCTGGCCGCCTGGGCCATCGTCACCGACGACCAGCCGAACCCGGCCACGGCCACCCAGCTGGCCGCGGTCGGCGCCTCCGCGGGCCAGTTCGGGCTGGTCGCCCTGGCCGCCCGGGCCATCACGGGCGAGTTCGCCACCGGCGGCATCCGCACCACCCTGGCCGCCACACCGGCACGGTCGGCCGTGCTGACGGCGAAGGCGGCGGTCGTTGGTGTGGTCACCTTCCCCGCGGGACTGGTCGCGACCGCGCTCGCGACCCTTGCTGGATCGGCCATCCTGGGCATCGGCACCGAGGACATCCTCGCCGTCAGCGCTCGCTCGGCAGCCGCCCTGACGCTCACGAGCCTGCTGGTGGTGGGCCTGGGCGCGGTCCTGCGCAGCGCCGCTGGCACCATCACGACCGCGGTCGCAGTGCTGTTCGCCCCGCCGATCCTGGGCGCCTTGGTGTCCAGCGAGGTCGTCGCCACCGTCATGGACTACCTGCCGGCCGGGCTGAGCACGGTGCTGGTCAGCGGCACCGGCGAGCGCTACAGCCCCGCGGTCGCGGCCCTGCTGCTCGGCGCCTGGGCCGTCGCGGCCCTGGCCGCCGGGATCATTGCCCTACATTGCCGCGACCCCTGACCATACTTGGCGATGCAACCGCAGACCGGAAGGGCAGCCATGAAGGCGTTCATCTATGAGCGATACGGGCCACCGGAGCGGCTACGAATGGCCGAGGTCGACCAGCCGGTCCCGGACGTCGGCCAGGTCCTGGTCAAGGTGCTGGCGGCATCGGTCAACGCCGCCGACTGGCACGTGCTGCGAGGCAAGCCCCTGTTCTCACGGGCCACCCTGGGGCTGCTGCGACCCAAGCACCAGATCCTCGGGGTCGACATCGCCGGGCAGATCGCGGCGGTCGGCGGCGGCGTCACCGGGTTCCAGCCCGGCGACCAGGTCTACGCCAACCTGCTCGACCACGGTTACGGCGGCTTCGCCGAACAGGTTGCGGTGCCGGTGGGCGTGGTGTCGTTGAAGCCGGCCAACCTGTCGTTCGAGGAAGCGGCCGCGGTCCCGATGGCGGCAGTCACCGCCCTCCAGGGCCTCGACCGCCACGGCCCGCTCCAGCCCGGCCAGCGGGTCCTGATCAACGGGGCCACCGGTGGCGTCGGCAGCTTCGCCGTCCAGCTCGCCAAGGCCGCCGGAACCGAGGTGACCGCCGTGACCAGCACCGCCAACCT
>JBJMHP010000371.1:0-7056 GCA_045807325.1 Actinomycetes bacterium
GTAGCAGTCCGGTGGCAACGTTTCCGACACGGCTTCCACGATCTGCTCATCAGCCGTGCTGAACCTGAGATTGGCGCGGAAGGAGCCGTCGCCGAGAAGCAGGCCCAACAGGTACGGGTCGAGCGGCCGCTCCTCGCCGCATTCCAGCTCGACGGGAGCCGCGACGGGGATGTACCACTTGGAGGAGCCGTTCCTCTTGGTGAGGTCGCCGCGGAGCTCTTGAGTCGTTTTGACGTGCGCCGTGTCGCCTCGGTGCCAACCACATGACGGCTTGACAAGCCACAGATGCTCGTCGTCGCACTCAACGCTGGTGCCGTCCGAAAGAACCACCCGCCAGGTGTCACGGAGCCCTTGGGGGAACACGCCGGTCACAACCGTGATCTCCCCGGTCGGGTTGACAACCTCATCACCGACTTCGATGGCCCCCATTCGCTTGAAGCCGCTCGGCGTGAGCACCAGCGAGTGGATCGGCTGGGCCTTCCCCGACCCGACCTCGCCCTGGAGGAGGCGGTGCATGGGCTTGGTGCGGGCCAGGTCGTTGCCGATCTCGGCCATGACCCGGGACTGGGCGCCGGTGAGCTGGTAGGGCAGGCTGGCCAGGAGGCGCTTGGTCAGGTCGCCGTCGGTCTGGAGGGCGCGGCCGTGCTGGCCGGCCTCCTGGGCCCGGCGGCGCAGGGCCAGGCCGACCTGGAGCACGAACAGCTCGTCGTAGACCAGGCGGTCGCGGGCCCGGGTGGCCTCGGCGCGGTCGGACGGGCGGTGGATGGCCTCCAGGGCCCTGGCCCGGTCGGGCAGGCCGTGAGCGCGGCGCAGCGGCTCGGGGACGAAGTCGGGGACGGCGCCGTAGCGGTCGAGCAGGGAGCCGACCGCCCGGCGGAGCCGGCCCGAGGAGACCTCCTTGGTGGCCGGGTAGACGGGGATGATCTCGTTGGCGAACTCCTCGGGGTCGTCGCCCTCGCGCAGGACCTCGTAGCCGGGGTTGGCCATGCCGAGGCGGCCGGCCTTCCAGGCGAGCCTGCCCGAGAAGGCGGCCACCGTGCCCACGGTCAGCTTCTGGGCGTGCCAGGGCTGGTTGAACCAGGTGCAGACCCAGGCGCCGCTGTCGTCGGCCACCCGGACCTCGAGGATGCGCAGGTTGCGGCGGGGCTGCTTCCTGGCCAGGTTGCGGACGGTGCCGACCAGGGTGACCTCGGCCCCCTTCTTGGCGTGGGCCAGGTCGGTGAGCTCGCCCCGGGTCAGGTAGCGGCGCGGGTAGTGCTCGAGCAGGTCGCGGACGCTGCGGTAGCCGAAGGCCTCCTGCAGCGTCTTGGCCAGGGCCGCCGACACCCCGGGGGCCTTGGCCAGGGGGGTGCCCAGCGGGTCGGGAACGGGTGGGTCCGGCATCGGTCGAGTATAGGTGCGGTCTCGGACGAAGCCGTGCTACCCTCTCCCGGCTTCTCTGCGCGCGAAATCTCTCTCAAGGAAGGTCTTCCGAACGATGGCCGCCGTCTGCGAAATCTGCGGCAAGCGCCCGGGCTTCGGGATGAAGGTCAGCTTCTCCCACAAGCGCAGCCCGCGGCGCTGGAACCCCAACATCCAGCGCATCCGCATCCTGGAGGGGCGCACCCCGCGCCGCCGCAACGTCTGCACGTCCTGCATCAAGGCCAACAAGGTCCGCCGGGCCCTCTAGGACCGGCCGCTGGTCTCGGGTTCCGGCTCTCCCTGGTCGGCGGGTTCGCCGACCGGCTCGTCGCCGCGCAGGTAGGTGCCGACGGCGGTGACCACGGCGGCGATGGGCACGGCCAGGAACGCCCCGATGATGCCGCCGAGGATCGACCCGGCGGCCAGGGCGAGGATGATGACCACCGGATGCAGGGCGACCGCCCGGCCCAGCAGCAGCGGGGCCAGCAGGTGGCCCTCCAGCTGCTGGACCAGCACGGTGATGCCGATCACGATCATGGCGGCGGTGACGCCCTTGGTGACCAGGGCGACCAGGGCGGCCAGGGCGCCGGCGACGAACGCGCCGACCAGGGGCAGGAACGCGGCCACGAAGGTCAGGAAGCTCAGCGGGATGACCAGGGGGACGCCGACGATGGCCAGCCCGATGCCGATGAAGACGGCGTCGACCAGCCCCACCGAGGCCTGGCCGCGCAGGTAGCCGCTGACCGCGGTGGCCGCGCGGACGCCGACCTCGCGCAGGTGGCCCTCGCGGTGCCGGCCGGCGAAGTCCAGGATCCAGCGGGTGAAGCGCTCGGAGTCCTTGACGAAGAAGAAGGTCAGGAACAGGGTGAGGATCAGCCCGGTGATCACCTCGCCGATCACGGTGACGCCGTGGACGGCCCCCTGGGTGAGGCCGGTCGAGTTCTCGGTGAAGCGCTGGCGGGCCTGGTCGAGGTAGCGGTTGAGGTCCTCCTCGCTGAGCCCGAAGGGTCGGGAGGCGACGAACTGCTGCACCTCGCCGACGCCCTCGTCGGCCCGCTGGCGCAGCGTGCCCAGCTCGTTGCCGATCAGCGGGATGAACCCGGCGATGATCCCGGCCAGCAGCACCACCGCCCCCAGGAACACGGCCAGCACGGCCCAGATGTGCCGCCAGCCGCGGGCCTCCAGCCAGCGCACCAGCGGCACCAGCAGGGTGGCCAGGAACAGGGCCACGATCACCGGGACGACGATGACCTTGAGCACGACGAGCAGGTACAGCAGCAACCCGGCGGCGGCGAGCACGACCAGCAGACGCCAGCTCCAGGCGGCCAGCCGGGCCAGCGCCGGCGGCACCTCGGGCCGGGCCCGCTCCTCGGTCGGTTCGGGCCGTGGTCGCGGGTCGTCGGGCCGTCGTGGCCTGGCGTCGGTCCGGGCTGCCTGGTCGCTCATCGGGTCGAGTCCTCTCGAGATGCGGCTGGCCGCCTCGGCTAGCCACGACGGCCGCGGCGGAACCTCCCCAGGGCGGCCATACTGACCCACGCCCGACCCTTCCGGCGGCGAGGAGGCCGACCTGTACCAGCGCGACTATCTCATGCGTCAGATCGAACAGGTGGGCCAGATGCTGGCCCGGATCCTCGGGCTGGCCAAGGGTGGGCGGGGGGACGAGGCGCTGACCCTGTTCGACCAGGCGTATGCGTCGCTGCTGGGGGTGGGGAGCCGGGTGGTGGCCGTGCTGGACGACGGGCAGCTGGTGGACATGCTCACCTCCGGGGCCAACCCGGACATGCGGCGGGTGTCCATGGCCCTCGAGCTGCTCAAGGCCGAGGCCGACCTGTACGCCGGGGCCGGGCAGGCCGGCGAGGCCGCGATCCGCCACCGGCGGGCCCTGGCCCTGGCCGGCTGCCTGGCCGCCCGCTCCGAGCGGCTGCTGGACCGGGAGCTTGCCGCCGACCTGCTGGAGCGGGCCGAGGAGCTGGAGCTGTCGGCCGCCCAGCGGCTGGCGGTGGCGCGGGTGCTGGAGGCGCTCGGCCGCTACGCCGACGCCGAGGACGCCCTGTTCGAGCTGATCGACGACGACCCCGACGACCCGGGGCCGGCCGAGGAGGCGATCGCCTTCTGCCAGCGCCTGCGGCCGCTGGAGCCGGAGCGGCTGGCCGCCGGCGGCCTGCCCCTGGAGGAGGTCAACGCCACCCTGGCCGAGCTGCTGCGCCGGCCGCCGTCCGGGGCCGAGGTCTAGGGCTCGGGGCGGGGCAGCTCGGGCAGGTTGCCGAGGTCGAGCAGTTTGAGCAGGGCCGCCGGGCGGAAGTCGCCGGCCAGCAGCTCCTCCGGGGGCCGCCAGGCGACCTCGGTGAGGTTCCGATCCTCGGACGGGTTGGGCTCGAGGTCGAGGACGCCGTCGTGGCCGGCGGCCAGCCAGCCGGCGAACACGACCACGAACTCGGTCTCCTCGACCAGGTCCTGGAGCCAGACCACGCCGGCCAGGCCGATGGGCAGGCCGGTCTCCTCCAGCAGCTCGCGCCTGGCGGCGTCCTCGACCCGCTCGCCGGGCTTGGCCTTGCCTCCAGGCAGGCACCAGAAGTCGTCGCCGTCCTCGTGGCGGTGGTGGGCGGCCAGCACCTTGCCGTCGTGGACGACCAGGGCCCTGGCCACCAGCGTCGCCTTGCGTGAGGCCATGAGTCAGCCCTCGTAGGGGTTGGGCCCGTACGGCCAGGGCACGGGCGTGGGGTGGCTGGGGCCGCCGGGGCGCAGCAGCCCGGCGGCCCGGAACCGCCAGGCGTGGTCGGTGGGGCCGATGCCCTTGCCGAGCGGGAAGCCGCCGGCGATCGCCCCCGACAGGTAGCGCTTGGCCGCCTGGACGGCGGTGACCACGTCAAGGCCGTCGGCCAGGTTGGCCGCGATCGCCGAGGCCAGGGTGCAGCCGGTGCCGTGGGTGTGGGGGGTGGCCAGGCGGGGGGCGCGCAGCTCGACCGCCTCGTGGCCGTCATAGAGCAGATCGACGGCGTCGCCGCCGGACAGGTGGCCGCCCTTGACCAGCACCCAGCGCGGCCCCAGCTCATGCATCGCCCGGGCCGCGGCCAGCATGTCGCCCTGGTCGCGGACCTCGACGCCGCACAGCAGCCTGACCTCGCCCAGGTTGGGGGTGATGACGGTGGCCAGTGGGGCCAGCCGCTCCCGCAGGGCCTGGACGGCGTCGGGGCGCAGCAGCGGGTCGCCGTGCTTGGACGCCGCCACCGGGTCGACGACCAGGTGGGGCAGGGCGAAGCGCTCGCAGGCGCCGGCCACGGCCTCGATGATGGGGGCCGAGGCCAGCATGCCGGTCTTGGCCGCGTCGACCCCGATGTCGGTGGCCACCGACTCGATCTGCTCGAACACGGCCTTGGGCTCGAGCTCGTAGAACCCTTGCACGCCGACGGAGTTCTGCACCGTCACGGCGGTGATGGCCGACATGCCGTGGACCCCGTGGGCCAGGAACGTCTTGAGGTCCGCCTGGATCCCGGCCCCGCCGCCGGAGTCGGACCCGGCGATGGTGAGCACCCGAGCCGGTACGGGCACGGCGGTCACCTCCTTACTGGACAAGCGATCGGGTCAGGCTACCAGCGTCGCGGCCGTAGACTGCCAGCATGGACCGCCGCCGCCAGATCCGGATGAGCGAGGCCGAGCTGGCCGCGTTCCTGGACGCCCAGCGCACCCTGGTCTGTGCCACCCTCGGGCCGGAGGGGCGGCCTCACCTGGCCGCCCTGTGGTACGCGTCGGCCGGCGGGCGCCTGGACTGCTGGACCTACGCCGCCTCCCAGAAGGCCCGCAACCTGGAGCGCGACCCCCGGGCCACCCTGCTCACCGAGGCCGGCACGACCTACCAGGAGCTGCGCGGAGTGAGCATGGAGTGCGACGCCGAGCTGGTCCGCGACCCCGAGCGGGTGCTCGACATCGGCGTCGCCCTGGCCGTCCGCTACGGCGCCGCCCCCGGCCCGGAGCTGCGGGCCGGCCTCGCCCGCCAGGCCGCCAAGCGGGTCGGCATCCGGTTCTCCCCGACCCGGGTGGCGAGCTGGGATCACCGCAAGCTCGGCTGAGCTATCGCCGGCGGGCCCGGGGGGCGTGGCCGTGGCGGAGCTTCATGGCCTGGCGGACGACCGGGAGGACGAAGCCGGGGCGGTCGAAGCTCTGCATCCCGAAGGGCAGGGGGAAGCGCTGGCGGGTGAGAGCCTTGGGGCGGGTGAACTCGCGGAGGCCGTCGGGGCCGTGGACGCGGCCGAAGCCGGACTCCCCCACCCCGCCCAGGGGCAGCGAGGGGATGCCGGCGTAGGTCAGCACCGAGTTGATGCTGGTCATGCCCGAGCGCAGGGCGCGGGCGATGCGGTCGGCCCGGCGGCCGGCGAACACGGCCGCGCCCAGGCCGTACGGGTTGGCGTTGGCCAGCTCGACCGCGTGGCCGGCGTCGCGGGCCCGCACCACCGGCAGGACCGGCCCGAAGGTCTCCTCCCGCAGGATCAGGGCGTCGGCGGGCACGTCGACCAGGACCACCGGGTCGACGTAGGGCGGGTGGACGGCGTCCCGGCCGCCGACCAGCGCCCGGGCCCCGCGGGCGAAGGCGTCGTCCAGGTGCCGCCGGATGACCTCGAGCTGCCGCGGGAGGGTGATGGGGCCGAAGTCGGCGCCGGGCTCGCCGCCGGGCCGGACCTGGGACGCCCGCTCGACCAGCCTGGCCAGGAAGCGGTCGTGGACCTGGTCGACCACGTAGACCCGCTCGACGGCCAGGCAGGTCTGGCCGGCGTTGGCCATGCCGCCCCAGAGGGCCTGCTCGGCGGCGGCGTCCAGGTCGGCGTCGGCGTCGACCACCATGGCGTCCTTGCCGCCCAGCTCCAGCACCACCGGGGTCAGGCGCTCGGCGCAGGCCGCCATCACCTTGCGGCCGGTGGCCGGCGACCCGGTGAGGGCGACCTTGTCCACCCCGGCCAGGCACAGGGCGTGGCCGGTGGAGCCGTCCCCGGTCACCACCTGGAACACCGGCGGGTCGCCGACGGCGTCGGCGAAGGTGTCGGTCAGGAAGCAGCCGACCGCCGGGGTCAGCTCGCTCGGCTTGAAGACCACGGCGTTGCCGGCGGCCAGGGCGTAGACGACCGACCCGAGCGGGGTGAACACCGGGTAGTTCCAGGGGCCGATCACCCCCACCACCCCGAGCGGCTGGTACTCGACCGAGGCGGCGTGGTTGGCCAGCAGCATGGTGGTGCGGGCCCGACGCCGCCCCAGCACCCTGGCCGCGTTGCGGGCCGCCCAGTCGAGGTGCTCGACGATCAGCACAACCTCGAGGAGGGCGTCGGCGTGGGGCTTGCCGTTCTCCCGGTGGACCAGGGCGACCAGCTCGTCGGTACGGCGGACCAGCATCGCCTTGTAGGCCTGCAGGGCCCGCCGGCGGCCGTCGAAGCCCAGCTCGGCCCAGCGCCGCTGGCCCTCCCTGCCCCGGGCCACGGCGGCCGCGACCTGCTCGGGACCGTCAAGGGGGAAGCTGCCGACCACCTCGCCGGTGGCCGGGCTGGTCGAGTCGAAGCTGCGGGCCCGGGTCGGACGGTCCTGATCGTCCGGGGCACCCCCGTGGGGTTCCCGGACCCCTCCCTGATCATCGCCATGCATGTTCTCCTCTCCCCGCAACGACTCTAGCCG
>JBJMHP010000372.1:0-3476 GCA_045807325.1 Actinomycetes bacterium
CGGCCTTCTACCCCCACCTCTCGGGTCGGGCCAACCTGGCCCTGTTCGACGCCGCCGGCCCCGACCGCAACCGGTTCTGGCCCGGCCTCCAGCCGTCCGGCGCCGAGCCGCCCGGCTCCGGGCCACCCAACTCGCCCGACGTACCACCCGCAGCCCGCCCGACGAACAACCGGGACGCCCCCCACCCACCCGGACCGGCGCCAGGTCCCCCGGTGGGGGAGCGTAGCCCGACCGCGGACGGGGGGCGCGGCGTTGTCCACAGCCCCCCGACCCGGCGCCGGCGGCGGATCGATGAGGCGTTGGCCCGGGTCGGGTTGGATGGGGTGGGACGGCGGCCGGTCAGGGCCTGGTCGACCGGGATGCGGCAGCGGCTCGGGCTGGCGGCGGCCCTGCTGCGGGCGCCGCGGCTGCTGGTGCTGGACGAGCCGACCAACGGCCTCGACCCGCACGGCATGCGGGAGGTCCGTGACCTGCTGGTCGAGCTGGTGAAGGGCGGGACCACGGTGTTCCTGTCCAGTCACCTGCTGGCCGAGGTCGAGCTGGTCTGCACCAGGGCGGCGATCGTGGACCGGGGGCGGCTGGTCGCCCAGGACCGGGTGGACGCCCTGCTCGGGCCGACCGGGCGGGTGCTGGTCACCACTCCGGACGTCGGCGTCGCGGCCGACCTGGCGGCGGCCCTGCCCGGGGTGCGGCTGGGCGAGCGCCGCCCCGACCGGCTGGCCGTGCACCTGGACGGGACCGCGCCGGAGGCGCTCAACCGGCGGCTGGTCGACGGCGGGGTCCGGGTCCGCGAGCTGGTCGTGGAGCGCCCCACCCTCGAGGACGTGTTCCTCCGCCTCACCAGCGGCCTCGCCGGCGCTGAGGCCGCCGGTCGGCCTGACGCGAGCCCCCCGCCCCCCGAGGGAGACCGCCGTGTTCCTGGTTGAGCTGCGCAAGCTGGTCGGGCGGCCCAGGACCTGGGTGACGATCGGGCTGCTGGCCGGGCTGCCGACGCTGGTCGCGGTGTTGCTGCGGGTCACCGGGGTGGGGCCGCGGCCTGGGCAGGGGCCGGCCTTCCTGGCTGAGGTGCTCAACAATGGCGCCCTGTTCCCGGCGGCCGCGCTGGCCCTGGTGCTGCCGGTGTTCCTGCCGGTGGCGGTGGCGGTGCTGGCCGGTGACACGGTGGCCGGCGAGGCCAGCGCCGGCACCCTGCGCTACCTGCTGGTCCGGCCCGTCGGGCGGACTCGGCTGCTGGTGGCCAAGCTGGCCGTCACCATCGTGTTCGTCTTCCTGGCCGTGCTGGTCGTGGCCGGCGTGGCGTTCGCGGTCGGGGCCTGGCTGTTCGGGGTCAAGCCGCTGCCGTCGGTGTCGGGCCAGACGATCGCCGCCCAGGACGCCACCTGGCGGACCGCCGTCACCGTCGGCTATGTCGCCTGGTCGATGCTCGGGGTGGCGGCGGTGGCCCTGTTCGCCTCCACCATGACGGACTCGCCCCTGGCCGCCGCCCTCGGCGCCCTGGCCGCGCTGGTCACCTCCCAGGTCCTCGACCTGCTGGACGCGGCCGCGGCCCTCAAGCCGTACCTGCCCACCCACTACTGGCTGGCCTTCGTCGACCTGTTCCGCACCCCGGTGCTGTGGCACAACGTCAGCCGCGGGTTCGCCATCCAGGCCGTCTACATCGCCGTGTTCCTGGGCGCCGCCTGGGCCAACTTCGCCACCAAGGACATCAAGAGCTAGCCAGGGCCAGGGCCTGGCGGGCGGTCTCGCCGGGGAACGGCGCCGCCCGGGCCGCCGCCTCGGCAGGCAGCTCGCCGCCCGCGACCCGGCGGCACAGGGTGGCCATGGCGGCCAGCTCCTCGCGCTGGCCGGCCACGAACCGGTGGCCGACCACGTCTCCGTGGCCGGGCACCACCGTCGGCGGGGCCAGGGTCAGCAGCCGGTCCAGGGCGGCCGGCCACTCGAGCGGGAACGCGTCGGTGCCATACACCGGCGGGGCGCCCTCCTCGACCAGGTCGCCGGCGAACACCACCCCGGCGTCGGGCACAACCACCACCAGGTCGTGGTCGGTGTGCCCGCGGCCGCAGAAGCGCAGCTCGACCCGGCGCCCGCCCACCCGAAGCTCGGCCCCGGCGTCGCCGACGGTCCGCTCCGGCGGGTCGAGCTCGAGCCCGTCCAGCTCCCCGGCCGCCTCGGGCAGCCAGCGCAGCAGGTGGTCGCGCTCCTGGGCCGCCCGGGTGCGCAGGTGGGCCGCGCAGCGCTCGTGGCCCCAGATGGCGGCCGGGCGCATGCTGGCGTTGCCGAAGCAGTGGTCGAAGTGGGCGTGGGTGTTGACCACCTGCCGGCAGGGCTGCGGGGTCAGGGCGCGCAGGTCGGCCAGCAGCTGGGCGGCCTCGGCGGCGAAGCTGCGGGTGTCGACCACCAGCACCTCGTCGGCGCCCACGACCGCGCCCACGTTCAGGTCGAGGCTCCCGTACCGCCGGCGGTAGACCCGGTCGCCGACCTCCTGCCAGCCGCCGGAGCCGCTCACAGGCTCCCGGCGACCAGCCGGCCGTCCTTGACCACGGCGACGATGCGGTCGCCCAGAGTGGCCAGCTCGAACGGGTCGCCGTCGACCACCACCACATCGGCCCGCTTGCCCGGCTCCAGGGTGCCGAGCTCGCCGGACAGCCCCAGCAGCTCGGCCGCCGAGGAGGTGGTGGCGGCCAGCACCTGGGCCGGGGTCATGCCGCCCTTGGCCATCAGCTCCAGCTCGGCCAGGTTGCGACCGTGGGGGGTGACGCCGCTGTCGGTCCCCATGGCCACCTTGACCCCGGCGGCCACGGCCCGGCGGAAGGAGTCGGCGTGGGCCTCGGCGACCTCGACCGCCTTGCGCCGGGCGGCGTCGGGGATGGTCATGCCGGCCTCGGCCGCGGCCAGCACCCCGCGGGGCGCGACCAGGGTCGGGACCAGCCAGGCGCCCCGGTCCAGCATCAGCCCGATGGCCTCGTCGTCCAGGTAGATGCCGTGCTCGATCGACCGGATCCCGGCCCGCACCGCCGCCTTGATGCCGTCGGCGGCCTGGGCGTGGGCCATCACCCAGCGGCCGGCGGCGGCCGCCTCGGCGACCAGGGCGGCCAGCTCGTCGTCGCGGAAGTGGGCGTGGCGCGGGTCGTCGGTGGGGGACAGCACGCCGCCGCTGGTCGCCACCTTGATCACGTCGGCCCCGGCCCTGACCAGCTCGCGGACCTTGCGCCGCATCGCCTCGGGCCCGTCGACCAGGCCGTCGGGCATGCCCGGGTAGACCGGCCAGAACTTCACCACCTGCCCGGAGCGGTACCAGCCGTCGCCGTGCCCGCCGGTCTGGCTGAGCAGGGCCACCGAGATCTGCAGCCGCGGCCCGGGGACCAGCCCGTCGGCCACGGCCTGCTTGACGCCGGCGTCGGCCCCGGCCGCGTCCCCGCACCGTGGTGATCCCGACCCGCAGGGTGGCCGCCAGGTTCTGGACGGTCTGGAAGAAC
>JBJMHP010000373.1:0-40057 GCA_045807325.1 Actinomycetes bacterium
CCGGACCCCTCCCGATCCACCGGGGCACCCCCTCGGGGTTCCCCGGACCCCTCCGGCCGTCGACGGCCCGGCGGGCCACCTCGAGGCTGCCCAGGGAGCGGTCCACCCCGACGACCTCGGCCCCGGCCACGGCCAGCTCCCGGGCCACCAGGCCGCCGCCGCAGCCGGCGTCCAGCACCCGCCGCCCCGTCAGGTCGCCAAGTTCCTTCAGGTAGAAGTCGACCCGGGGCCGGTTGATGGCGTGCAGGACCGCCGCCGGGCCGGCTGGGTCCCACCACAGCTCGTCCATGCCCTCGTAGTACTCGTTGTCGATCGAGTACCGGGCCGGCGGCACCGGCCGGGTCCGGTCGATCCCCACCGCCGGAACCCTCACCGATGATCCTCCGGGGGGCCGTCGCTCCGCTCCTCGGGCCCCCCGGGCGCCGTCCCGGCCCCGAGCTCGACCCGGCCCAGCCACTGGAGGGTGGCGTCGTGTGAGGGGGGCAGGAGCAGGCCGGCGTGGGCGTCGCGCAGCAGCCGCTCCAGGGGGCCGGTGCGGAGGTAGCCGCTGCCCCCGGCCGTCCGCAGGGCCAGGGTGCAGACCTCAAGGGCGGTCTGGCAGGTGAACAGCTTGGCCGCGGCCATGCGGCCGTAGTGGGCCACCGGGTCGGGGTCGGGTGGCCGGGCGACCGCGGCCAGCAGGGTCGCCCTGGCCGCGTCCAGGCGCATGCGCATCTCCCCCACCGCCTGCTGCACCCCCGGCAGCTCGGACAGGGTCTGGCCCAGGCCCTCGTTGCGGCGCCGGGGCAGGCCGTCGACCACGTGCCCGAAGGCGGCCTCGGCGGCCCCAAGGAAGATGCTGGCGAACGACGGCCACGACCAGTGGGAGCCGACCAGGAAGCTCATGGCCACCGGGAAGCCCTGGGCGACCACGCACTCGGGCGGGACCTCCAGCTCGTCGATGGCCAGGGCGTTGCTCCCGGTGGCCCGCATGCCCATCGCCTTCCAGTTCCCCAGCACCCGGATGCCCCGCTCCGGCCGCGGCACCAGGAACCCGATCGGCTCGCGGCCGTTCTCGGTCTCCACCGCCGCCGACAGGAACAGGTGGGTGGCCCGCGGCCAGCCGGTGAAGAACGTCTTGGTGCCGGAGATGCGGTAGCCACCCCCCGGCAGCTGCGTGGCGGTGGTCGCCTGGTACCACCAGTTCCCGCCCGACTGGGGCTCGGAGAAGCCGCCGGCCAGGATCGCCCCCTCGGTCGCGACCAGCTTCAGGAACGGCTCCACCCGGTCCCGGAACCCCTCGGCCAGCAGCCCCACCCCGTGCAGGTGCATGTTCACGGCCAGGGCGGTCGCCGGCGAGCCCTCGGCCAGCCGGCTCTGGGCGGCGACCAGGTCGAGTGCGCTCGCCCCCATGCCGCCGAGCTCGGCCGGGACGGTGATGGCCGTGTACCCGGCCTCGGCCAGGTCGTCGAAGTCCTCGTGGCAGAACGCGTCGGCCTCGTCGTAGCCGGCCGCCCGGTCGGCCAGGGCCGGGGCGAGCCCAGCCGCCAGGTCGACGATCTCCTGCCGCGGCTCGGTGGGTCGCGATGGCTGCTGCATGGCTGCTCCTGGACACAGACGCTCGGCCGTCTACCCCATCAGCCTTCCATGAACCCGCCGTAAACACGAACGGTGCCGACCCGACTGCCCGAAGTGCCCGCTCCGGCGTGGGGGCCGGCGGTGGGCTCGGCGGGTGACCGAACGGCTGCTCCGACTGCTCCTTGACGCGGCCGGCGGGGCTCCTCCACCGGCGGACGGGGTGGTGGAGGTGTGTGGGCGGCCCCGACGGGGCCGGTGGATGCGGTGCTGGCGTTCACCGCCCACCACGTGGTGGCGGCCGCGGTCGATCCCGACCTGGTGGCCGCGCGGCTGCCCGACGGGGACCTGTCGGCGCCGATGGGCCCGGCCTTTCTCGGCTGGCTGGGCGGGCGGCTGGGCAGCCGGCCGGGAAGCCTGGACCTGGTCCTGGCCGCGGGCGGCCTGGGCGGGTCCCCGCCGCTGGAGCTGACGCCCGGGGTCGACCTGGACCGGCACGAGCGGGTGGCCAGGTCTGGACCGCCGAGGGAGACGCCGGCGTGCTGGTGCTGGGGCGGGGACTGGCCGGCCGCCGCGAGGTGGCGTTCGAGGTCGACCCGACCCGGCGCAACCGCGGCCTGGGGCGGTCGCTGGTGGCGGCCGGCTTCCACCCCGTCGGCGCCGAGGTCCTGTTCCACCGCGGCGGCGCCGGCCCCGGCTAGATCCGCGCCTCCAGGTCGGCCATCCGCTCCCACCCGGCGCCGAACCCGGGCACGGGTAATTCGCGTGCCCCGGCCGGGCGGGCCTGCTGGAATGGGCCCATGGAGGGCTACCGACCCGAGACCTACGGCGACCGGATCGCCGACGTCTACGACGCCATGATGGCGAATCTGCCCGACCCGGCGGACAGCGTCGACCGCCTGGCCGAGCTGGCCGGCCCGGGCCCGGCCCTGGAGCTGGGGATCGGCACCGGCCGGGTGGCGCTGCCCCTGGCGGCCAGGGGCGTCCAGGTGCACGGCATCGACGCCTCGGAGGCCATGGTCGAGCGGCTCCGGGCCAAGCCGGGCGGCGAGGCCATCCCCGTCACCCTGGGCGACTTCGCCGGCGTGCCCGTCGAGGGCAGCTACCGGCTGGTCTACGTGGTCTTCAACACCTTCTTCGCCCTGCTCACCCAGGACGACCAGGTGCGCTGCTTCGCCGGGGTGGCCCGCCGGCTGGCCCCGGGGGGCGCCTTCCTGCTCCAGGGGTTCGTGCCCGACCAGGGCCTGCACCCCGGCGGCCAGAGCGTGCGGGCCACCCACCTGGGCCTCGACCAGGTCCGCCTGGACCTGGCCCGCCACGACCCGGTCGCCCAGCGGGTCGACTTCCAGCACGTCGTCCTGGCCGAGGCCGGCGTCCGCCTCCACCCGGGGGCGATCCGCTACGCCTGGCCGTCCGAGCTGGACCTGATGGCCCGGCTGGCCGGCCTGCGGCTGCGCGAACGCTGGGGCGGCTGGCGCCGGGAGCCGTTCGGCGCCGACAGCGGCCTGCACGTGTCGGTCTACGAGCACGCCGAGGTGGCCGCCTCGTAGCATGAGGCCATGAATCCGACGCTCGAGCTGGACGACTGGCGCCGGCGGGTGGCGCTGCTGTACCTGACCGGGCCCACCGAGGGCGAGGCCGGGGCGGCGGCGTTCCGTCGGGGCCGCGACGAGCTGTTCCGCGACCACCCCCAGTCGGCCCTTGACGACGGGCAGCGGGCCCGGTTCACCGGCCTGGCCTGGTTCCCCTACGACCCGGCGGCCCGGGTCGACACCGAGCTGCGGCCGCCCGGCGACGACGGCAAGCTGGCCATCGACACCGGCGGGGAGGACGGCACCGTCCGCTACCGGCGGGTCGGGCGGCTGGCCACCCCGTTCGGCGACCTGACCCTGTTCTGGACCCTCGGCTACGGGGGCGGGCTGTTCCTCCCGTTCCGGGACGCCACCGCCGGGACCGAGACCTATGGCGCCGGGCGCTACCTGACCGACACCATCAAGGGGACCTGGGGGCGCGGCCTGGCCCGCCACGGCGACCGGGTGGTGCTGGACTTCAACTACGCCTACAACCCGTCGTGCGCCTACAACGCCCGCTGGGCGTGCCCGCTGGCCCCGCCCGAGAACCACCTGGGGCGGGCGGTCCGGGCCGGGGAGCTGGCCTACCCCGACCCGGCCTGACCCCTCTCGGCTACTGGAGGTCGGTGGACAGCTGGCGGCCGCACTGCTCGCGGGCGGCGGGGGTGTTGGCCTGGTCCATGCAGTTGCCGAACCGCCGGAAGTCGTTGACGTGGGTGGCGAACCAGGTGCCGACGCTGATGGTGAAGAAGATCCCCAGCAGCAGGGCGAGGGCGCCGGTGACCAGCCCGGCCACGGCCTGGCCGCGGTTGTCGGCCTCGCCCCGGTTGGCCCGCACCAGCCCGATGATGCCGAGCAGCACGGCCACCAGGCCGAGCAGCGCGCCCAGGGGCGAGAACAGCAGCAGGATCACCAGCACCAGCGCGACCACGCCGAACACCAGCGCGGCCACGCCGATACCGTTGCGGCGGCCGCCGGCCGCCGGGTAGCCGGCCGGCGGGTACCCGCCGGCCGGATAGCCGCCGGGCGGGCCGGGCTGCGGCTGGTACTGAGGAGGATCCGAGGGGGTGTTGTCGGTCATGGCGACCTCCCGATCGAGGGAATGCTTGAGGCGGGCGAAACACTACTGCGGACCGCAAGCTGGGAAAACAGCAACGGCCATTCTGAGCGGCGGGCTCAGCGGATCGGCTGGACCTGGTAGCCGGCCTGCTCGAGGTCGGCGACGATCTCGCCGGAGTGGATGGCGTTGCGGGTCTCCAGGGTGAGGCGGATCTCGACCTTGTCCAGGTCCAGGTCCATCCCGGAGCGGTGGTGCTCGACCGAGAGGACGTTGAGGCCCAGGCGGGCCACCTCGGCGGTCAGGGCGGCCAGGTTGCCCGGGGTGTCGTCGACCACCACCCGCAGGGCCACATAGCGGCCGGCCGAGGACAGGCCGTGGTCGATCACCTTGGTCAGCAGCAGCGGGTCGACGTTGCCGCCCGACAGCAGTGCCACCACCGGCCCCGACCCGCCGACCTTGCCGGCGAGCACGGCCGCCAGGGCGGTCGCCCCCGACGGCTCGACCACCGCCTTGGCCCGCTCCAGCAGCAGCAGCAGGGCCTGGCTGATCTCCTCCTCCCCGACCAGCACCACCTCATCGACGTAGGCCTGGACGTGGGCCAGGGTGAGCGGCGACGGCGACTTGAGGGCGATCCCGTCGGCCATGGTGTGCAGCCGCTCGAGGCGCACGCAGCGGCCGGCCTCGAGGGAGGCCGTCATGGTGGGGGCGCCGGCCGCCTCCACCCCGACCACCCGGATGTCGGGCCGGATCGCGGCCAGGGCGGCGGCGACCCCGGCGATCAGCCCCCCGCCGCCGATGGGCACGACCACCGTCTCGGCCTCGGGGGCCTCGGCGGCCAGCTCCAGCCCGATGGTGCCCTGGCCGGCGATGATCAGCGGGTCGTCGAAGGGGGGCACCAGCACCGCCCCCTCCAGCTCCCCGTGCGACCTGGCGTTGGCGATGCAGTCGTCGACGGCCTGGCCGCCGACCCGCACGGTGGCCCCGTAGTTGCGGGTCGCCTCGACCTTGGGCAGGGGCGCGTTGACCGGCATGAAGATGGTCGCCGGGTGGCCGGTGAGCTTGGCCGCCAGGGCCACCCCCTGGGCGTGGTTGCCGGCCGACCCGGCCACCACCGGGGTGCCGGGGGGCAGCCGGGAGATCCGGTTGTAGGCCCCACGGATCTTGAACGACCCGGTACGCTGGCGGTGCTCGGGCTTGAGGATGACCGGCCGGCCGGCCAGCGCGCTCAGGGTCTCGGAGCGGTCGACCGGGGTGGGGCGGATGATGGGGGCGACCCGCTCGGCGGCCGCGCGGATGTCGTCGATGGTGACCAGGGACTGGTCGCCACCCAGCGGCGGGTGCTGAACTATCCGCGTGCCCATTTGCCGTTGACCATACCGCGAAGTCGACCGGGGAGGTCGCCATGGCCAAGACGAAGACCCCCACACCGCTCGAGGCCGTCCCGGCCGAGGAGTCGGCGACCTCCAAGATGAAGCGCAAGCCGTACGAGGAGGAGCTGGCCCGGCTCCAGCTGGAGCTGATCAAGCTCCAGGAGTGGATCAAGCACGCCGGGCTCCGGGTGGTGGTGATCTTCGAGGGCCGCGACGCCGCCGGTAAGGGTGGAACGATCAAGCGGATCACCGAGAGCCTGAACCCGCGGATCTGCCGGGTGGTGGCCCTGGCCGCCCCGACCGAGCGCGAGCGGACCCAGTGGTACTTCCAGCGCTATGTCGCCCACCTGCCGGCGGCCGGCGAGATGGTCCTGTTCGACCGCAGCTGGTACAACCGGGCCGGCGTGGAGCGGGTGATGGGCTTCTGCACCGAGGACGAGTACCAGGAGTTCCTCCGCGCCTGCCCGGAGTTCGAGCGCATGCTCCTGCGCTCGGGGATCATCCTGATCAAGTACTGGTTCTCGGTCTCCGACGCCGAGCAGGAGCTCCGGTTCCAGCGCCGCATCGAGGACCCGACCCGCCGCTGGAAGCTCAGCCCCATGGACCTCAAGTCCCGCGAGCTGTGGGTCGAGTACTCCCGGGCCAAGGACGACATGTTCCACTACACCGACACCAAGCAGTCCCCCTGGTGGGTGGTGGGGGCCGACGACAAGCGCCGGGCCCGCCTCAACTGCATCAGCCACCTGCTGGAGCAGATCCCCCACGGCGACCTGACCCCCGAGTCCATCCAGCTCCCACCCCGCCGCGACGACACCGGCTACGTCCGCCCCCCCATCAGCGACCAGACCTTCGTGCCGAACCGCTACCCCTGATCAGAGACGGAATGAGGGGTCGGCCCCATCAAGACCCACAGGGGAGGAAACCTGCAATGAAGGACCCGCAGAAGTCCGCCAAGAGCACCACCGCGAGCAACGAGAAGTTCCAGGGACTCACGGACGAGGAACGGGCCGCGATGAAGGAGCGCACCCGAGAGCTGAAGGGGGAAGCGCGCCGGAGCCCGCGCGCGGGCAAGGCGGACGGGGAAAGCGACGTGCTCGCGAAGATCGCCGAGATGCCGGCACCGGATCGCGCCATGGCCGAGCGGCTCCACGCGATCATCAAGGCCAGCGCGCCGGCCCTCTCGCCGAGAACCTGGTACGGGATGCCCGCCTATGCCAAGGACGGCAAGGTCGTCTGCTTCTTCCAAAGCGCGCAGAAGTTCAAGACCAGGTACGCGACGTTCGGCTTCAACGACACGGCGAACCTCGACGAAGGGACCATGTGGCCGGTCGCCTTCGCGCTGACCGAGTTGACCGCCGCCGACGAGGCGAAGATCGGCGCGCTCGTGAAGCAAGCGGTGAGCTGAGGACTGAGCAAGCCACTGGACCCGCGCTAGGCCGTGGTTGGTGATGCTCGGAGCCATTGTTGATGGCCGCAGCTGCGTCCTGGTGGTCCACCGCCCCGCGAGCGGCCCAACCCGTGATCGTCCGGCTCGGTGCCGACCCGCGGATCCCATCGATGATCTGCCGCTTCGTCATCGACCACCGCCACGCCACAACCTCAACGCCCGACCCTCATCACGAACCACGGCCTAGCCGACCCGGGCTGGCTCCCTTGCCCGGAGGAGGCCGTAGTGGATGCCGTCGGCCAGGGCCTCCCAGGAGGCGGTGACGATGTCGTCGGAGACGCCGACGGTGGTCCATTCGGCGTGGGGGTCGGCGGAGGTGACCAGGACGCGGGTGACGGCGCGGGTGCCGGCGCGGCCGTCGAGGATGCGGACCTTGAAGTCGACCAGGCTGACGTCCTTGAGCTCGGGGTGCCGGGGGGTCAGGGCGCGGCGCAGGGCCTGGTCGAGGGCGTGGACGGGGCCGACGCCCTCGCCGACGGCCAGGACCCGCTCGCCGTCGACGAGCAGGCGGACGGTGGCCTCGGAGAGGTCGCTGGCGTCCTCCTTGCGCTCGACCAGGACCCGGTAGCTCTGGAGAGTGAAGGGGGGCTGGAAGGTGCCACTCTCCCGGCGGACCAGCAGCTCGAAGGAGGCGTCGGCGACCTCGAAGGCGTAGCCGCGGTGCTCCAGCTCCTTGACCCGGTCCAGGACCCTGGCCCCGAGGGCTGGGTCGGCGTCCAGGTCGAGACCGAGCTCGCCCGCCTTGGCGAGCACGTTGGAGCGACCGGCGAGCTCGGAGACCAGCACCCGGGCCTTGTTGCCGACCCGGCCGGGGTCGACGTGGCTGTAGGCGTCGGCCCGGCGGGCGATGGCCGAGGCGTGCAGGCCGGCCTTGGTGGCGAAGGCGGCCGCACCCACGTACGGCTGGCGGTGGTCGGGCGGGAGGTTGGCCAGCTCGGCGATGGCGTGGGCGGTGGCGGTGAGGGCGGCCAGCCGGTCCTGGGGAAGCAGCTGCAACCCTTGCTTGAGCTCGAGGCCGGCGACGATGGCGAACAGGTCGGCGTTGCCGCAGCGCTCGCCGTAGCCGTTGGCCGCGCCCTGCACGTGGCGGGCCCCGGCCTCCACGGCGACCAGGGAGTTGGCCACCGCGCAGGCCGAGTCGTCGTGGAAGTGGACCCCGACCCGGATCCCGGGCGGCAGGGCCGCGCGGACCTCGCGGACGACCCGGGCCACGGTGGTGGGCAGGCTGCCGCCGTTGGTGTCGCAGAGCACCACCGTGTCGGCGCCGGCCTCGGCGGCCGCCTGGACGACGGCCAGGGCGTAGGCCGGGTCGGCGGCGTGGCCGTCGAAGAAGTGCTCGGCGTCGAAGGTGGCCCGGCGCCCGGCGGCCGCCATGTGGGCGATCGAGTCGGCGACCATGGCCAGGTTCTCGTCCAGGGTGGTGCGCAGGGCCTCGGTGACGTGCAGGTCCCAGGACTTGCCGACCAGGGTGACGATCGGCGCCTTGCTCTCGAGAAGTGCGCTGAGGTTGGGGTCGTCGTCGACCCCGCGGCCGGGGCGGCGGGTGGCGCCGAAGGCGGCCAGGGTGGCGTGGCGCCAGGGCAGCTCGACGGCGCGGGCGAAGTACTCGGCGTCCTTGGGGTTGGAGCCGGGCCAGCCGCCCTCGACGACGTCGACGCCGAGGTCGTCGAGCAGCCGGGTCACCCGGAGCTTGTCGGCCACGGTGAACTGGAGGCCGACCTGCTGGCTGCCGTCGCGCAGGGTGGTGTCGTAGGTCTCTACGTGGTCTTCCGCGGGCATGGAGGACAAGGGGGAAACTCCCTCCCTAAGACTGGTTTTGGGGGCGCGGGGGGGAGCCCCCGCGTTTGGGGCTACGCGACCGGTTCGACCCAGTCGCGGTAGCGCTCGTCGCGGCCCCTGGTGGCGGCCGTGAAGACCTCCTGCAGCCGGCGGGTAATCGGGCCCGGGTCGCCGAGGACCCGGTCGTCCACCTCCCGGATGGGCACGACCTCGGCGGCCGTGCCGGTGAAGAAGGCCTCGTCGGCCAGGTACAGGTCGGTGCGCACCAGGTCGTTCTGGCGGACCTCGATGCCCTCGTCCTCGGCGATCGTGATGATGCTGTCGCGGGTCAGGCCGGCCAGGCAGCCGGCGGCCAGCGGCGGGGTGTGGAGGACGCCGTCGCGGACGATGAACACGTTCTCGCCCGACCCGTCGGTCACGTACCCGTTGGGGTTGAGCAGGATGCCCTCGTCGTAGCCGGCCTTGACGGCCTCGGCCTTGGCCAGGGAGGAGTTGATGTACTGGCCGGTGGCCTTGGCCGCGGGCGGGATGATGTTGGGGTCGAGGCGCCGCCAGGAGCTGACCTTGGCCCGCACGCCGGCCTCGAAGGCGTCCTCGCCCAGGTAGGCGCCCCAGGGCCAGCAGGCGATGACCATGCTGACCGGGGAGGTGAGCGGGTTGAGGCCGATCTCGCCGTAGCCGAGGAACACCAGCGGCCGGATGTAGCAGGCCGGCAGCTCGTTCATGGTGACCAGGTCCTTGGTCACCTTGATGGCGCCCTCGAGGGAGAGCGGCGGCTCCATGTGGTAGATCTTGGCGCTGCGGTACAGCCGCTTCATGTGGTCGGTGAGGCGGAACACGGCCGGGCCGGCGGCGGTCTCATAGGCCCGGATGCCCTCGAACACCCCCCAGCCGTAGTGCAGCGACGGGGTGAGGACGTGGACGCGGGCGTCGTCCCAGTCGACGTACTCCCCGTCCATCCAGATCTTGGTGCTTGGCTCAAACGGCATCGTCGCCTCCTGATCGGTGTGGGGACCCGCCGCCCGCGACGGCGGTGGCGATCCGGTCCCCGAGCGCCTGGGTCGAGTATCCCGCAGCCCCTGGCAGGGCCGCTACGGCCCCGGCCTCGACCGCGGCCGCGGCCTCCCGCTCCCCCAGATGGTCCAGGAGCAGGGAGGCCGAGAGTACGGCGGCCACCGGGTTGGCCCGCCCGGTGCCGGCGATGTCGGGCGCCGACCCGTGGACCGGTTCGAACAAGGAGGGGGACGATTGAGGATTCAGGTTGGCGCTGGCGGCGGTGCCGAGGCCGCCGGCGATGGCTGCGCCCAGGTCGGTGAGGATGTCGCCGAACAGGTTGTCGGTGACGATCACGTCGAAGCGTCCCGGGTCGTTGACCAGGTACAGGCAGGCGGCGTCGGCGTGGGCGTAGTCGACGGCGACCCCGGTCTCGGCGGCGACCGCCTTCGCCGTCCGCTGCCAGAGGTCGCCGGCGTGCACGAGCACGTTGGTCTTGTGGACCAGGGTGAGCCGGCCGGCCCGCTCCTGGGCCTTGGCGGCGGCATAGCGTAGGACCCGCTCGACCCCGGCCCGGGTCTCGATGGAGGTCTCGGTGGCCGCCTCGGCCGGTCCGCCCCGGTGGACGGTCCCGCCGGCGCCCACGTAGACCCCTTCGGTGTTCTCCCGCACCACCACCAGGTCGATGTCGTCGGGCTTGACGTCGGCCAGGGGCGACGACACCCCGGGATACAGCTTCACCGGTCTCAGGTTCACGTAGAGGTCGAGCTCGAAGCGGAGCCGCAGCAGCAGGCCCCGCTCCAGCACCCCGGGGGGGACGTCGGGCCGGCCGACGGCCCCGAGCAGGATGGCGTCGACGCCGCGGAGCTCCTCCAGGACGGCGTCGGGCAGGGCCTCGCCGGTGGCGAGCCAGCGGTCGGCCCCCAGGTCGTAGTCGACCCAGTCGAGACCGAAGCCGAAGCGCGCCCCGGCCGCCTCGGCGGCCTTGCGCGCCTCGGCCACGACCTCCGGCCCGATCCCGTCCCCGGCGATGACGCCGACCGTGTAGCCCCTAGGTGCCACTCAGGCCTCCGTGCCGAAGACGCGGCCGAGGGCGGCCCGGCCCTCGGACTCCTCGGCCGGCGGCTCGGGGGCGGTCGACGACGGGGCCGCCTCCGCCTCCACGTCGACGCCGAAGACCCGGGCCATTGCCGCGTGTGCCTCCTCGGGACGGACCTGGTTGGGTCGCCTGGTCATGTCGGCACCTCCGAACTGCTTGGTGTCCGCCTGCGGCGGACGTTCTTTCCACTGCGGTCGCCGCCCACGGCGACCGCCTTGTTGACGGCCTGCAGGTAGGCGCGCGCCGAGGCCTCGACCACGTCGGTGGCCACGCCGCGCCCGGTTACTCGGGCCCCTTCGAACTCGACCTGCACGGTCACGTCCCCGAGGGCGTCGGTGCCGCTTCCGACGGCCGACACGTGGAACTCGACCAGCTTGGCGTCGACCCCGACCGCCTTGGCGATGGCCGCGCAGGCGGCGTCGACCATGCCGTCGCCGATGGCCGACTCCTCGACCACCCCGGCGTCGTGGCTGAGGCGCACGGTCGCGGTCGGCGACATCACCGTCCCGCCGGCCACCTGGAGCCCGACGAACCGGTAGGCGTCGTCGTCGGCCAGGACCTCGCCGGCGACCAGCGCCTCCAGGTCGACGTCGGTGATGCGGGGCTTGCGGTCGGCCAGCTCCTTGAACCGGGTGAAGGCCTTGTCCAGCTCCTCCCGGCTCAGGTCGAAGCCCAGCTTGGACAGGGCGTCGGCCACGGCGTGGCGGCCCGAGTGCTTGCCGAGCACGATCCGCGACCCGGCGTAGCCCAGCTCGACCGGGTCCATGTGCTCGTAGGTGGTCCGCTCCATGAGCACGCCGTGCTGGTGGATGCCGGACTCGTGGGCGAAGGCGTTGGCCCCCACGATCGCCTTGTTGGGCTGGATCGGGTAGCCGGTGAGGAGGCTGACCAGCCGCGAGGTGCGGGCGATCTCGCGGGTGTTGACCTGGCTCTGCACCCCCAGCGAGGACTGGTGGGTGCGCAGGGCCATCACCACCTCCTCCATGGAGCAGTTGCCGGCCCGCTCGCCGATGCCGTTGACGGCCACCTCGACCTGGCGGGCGCCGGCCTGCACAGCCGAGATCGACGAGGCCACCGAGACGCCCAGGTCGTCGTGGCAGTGGACGCTCCATGTGGCCCGGTCGGAGCCGGGGACCTCGGCGATCAGCCAGGACACCAGCTCGGCGAAGGCGTCGGGCAGCATGTAGCCGACCGTGTCGGGGACGTTGCAGGTGGTCGCCCCGGCCGAGATCGCGGCCGCGTAGACCTGCTTGAGGAACTCGGGGTCGGAGCGGGTGGCGTCCTCGGCCGAGAACTCGACGTCGTCGGTGTAGCCCTTGGCCCTCGCCACCGCGCCCTCGGCCGCGGCCAGGACCTCGGCCGGGGTCATGCGCAGCTTGTGCTCCATGTGGATGGGGCTGGTGGCGATGAAGGTGTGCAGCCGGGCCCGCCCGGCCGGGGCCAGCGCCTCGGCGGCCCGGTCGACGTCGCCGGGGGCGGTCCGGGCCAGGGCGGCGATGGTCGCGCCCTTGACCCGCTCGGCGACCGCCCGTACGGCCTCGAAGTCGCCCTGGCTGGCCTGGGGGAAGCCGGCCTCGATGACGTCGACCCCCAGCCTGGCCAGCTGCTCGGCGATCTCCAGCTTGGCCTTGGCGTTGAGGTTGATCCCGGGGGCCTGCTCCCCGTCACGCAGGGTGGTGTCAAAGACGATGATCTGCTCGGCCACGGCCGGCGACCTCCTCGTGGGCTCCGCTTGCCTTCCGTTTCCTCCTGCCCGCCTGGTGGCTCTCCGTGGGGCGGCCGGCGTAGGCCGCCCCACGGCAGCGGAGGATCAGAAGCAGCGGCGCTCCGGAGGTCGTCCGGGTCATGCGCCCGCTCCCGTCTGGGTGAGCTGGACGAAGGTCGCCTCGTGGGCGCCGATCTCCCGCTCCACCCGGTCGAGCACGCCGGCGGGGATGCCGGCGTCGACGGTCAGCGCCATCAGGGCCTCGCCGCCCTGCTTGCGCCGGCCAACCTGCATGCTGGCGATGTTGACGCCGCTCTCCCCCAGCAGCGTGCCGACCCGCCCGATGACCCCCGGGCGGTCCTCGTAGAACAGGAATGCCATGTGCTGGGCGGGGGCCATGTCGACGGCGATGCCGTTGATGGCCACCAGCCGCTCGTGGTCGCGCGGGCCGACGGTGGTGCCGGCCACGCCGACCGGCCCCCGCGACCCCTCCCCGGACAGGGCGATCAGGTTGACCCAGTCGCGGCTGTGCCGGGTCTTGGACTCGGTGACCTCGATGCCCCGCTCGGCCGCCAGCATGGGCGCGTTCACGTAGGTGACCGGCTGGGAGCAGACCGGGCCGAGCATGCCCTTGAGGGCGGCCAGGGTCAGGACCCTGGTGTCCTGCTCGACCAGGGCCCCGAGGTAGTCGATCTGGAGCCGGCCGCCGGCGACGGCGCTGGTCCGCCCGCTGGGCCCGCCGCCGGCCAGGGCCGCGTACAGCTGGCCGAGCTTCTCGACCAGGGGCAGGAACGGGCGCAGGGCGTCGGGCACCGGGCCGGCCTGGACGTTGACCGCGTTGGGCACGAACTGGCCGGCCAGGGCGAGCAGGAGCTGCTCGGCGATGGTGACCCCGGCCTTGTCCTGCGCCTCGGCGGTGGAGGCGCCCAGGTGGGGGGTGACCACCACCTCGTCCAGCTCGAACAGGGGGCTCTGGGTGGTCGGCTCCTCGGCGAACACGTCCAGGGCGGCCCCGGCCAGCTGGCCGTCGCCGACCGCCTTGGCCAGGGCGGCCTCGTCCACGATCCCGCCCCGGGCGGTGTTGACCAGCCGGGCCCCCCGCTTCATGGCGGCCAGCTCGGCCTCGCCGATCAGCCCGGTCGTCTCCTGGGTCCTGGGCAGGTGGACGGTGACGATGTCGGCCCGGGCGAGCACCTCGGCCAGGCCGGTCAGCTCGACCCCCATGTTGGCGGCCCGCTCGCGGCTGACGAACGGGTCGAAGGCCAGCAGCCGCATGCCGAAGGCGTTGCAGCGCTGGGCGACCAGCGCCCCCACCCGGCCCAGGCCGAGGATGCCGAGGGTCTTGCCGTACAGCTCGGTTCCCTGGAAGCGGTCGCGCTCCCAGCGGCCGTCGCGCAGGGCGTTGTCGGCCTGGGGAATGTTGCGGGCCTGGGCCAGGATCAGGGCCACGGTGTGCTCGGCGGCCGAGATGACGTTGGACTGGGGCGCGTTGACGACCATGATCCCGAGCCGGGAGGCCGCGGCCACGTCGACGTTGTCGAGGCCGATGCCGGCCCGGCCGACGACCTTGAGGTTGCGGCCGGCCTCCAGCACCTCGGCGTCGACCCTGGTCGCCGACCGGACGACCAGGGCGTCGACGCCACCGATGGCGGCCAGCAGCTCCTCGCGGGTCACGCTGGTGCGGGCGTCCACCTCGTGGGCGGAGGCCAGCAGCTCGACGCCGGCGTCGGCCAGCGGCTCGGTGATCAGGACTCGGGCCATGGCAGCCTGCTACCCCTTGTCCCGCAGCCAGGACATCATCCGGCGCAGGGGCCTGCCGGTCCGCTCGATCGGGTGGTCGGCCCCGGCCTGGCGCATGCGGGTGAAGTTGGGCCGCCCCTGGTCGTCCTCGTTGACCCACTCGCGGGCGAAGGACCCGGACTGGATCTCGGCCAGGATGCGGCCCATCTCGGCCTTGACCCGGTCGTCGATGACCCGGGGCCCGCGGGTGTAGTCGCCGTACTCGGCCGTGTCCGACACCGACCAGCGCATGCCGGCCAGGCCGCCCTCGTACATCAGGTCGACGATCAGCTTGAGCTCGTGCAGGCACTCGAAGTAGGCCACCTCGGGCTGGTAGCCGGCCTTGGTCAGGGTCTCGAAGCCGGCCTGGACGAGGGCGGTGGCGCCGCCGCACAGGACCGCCTGCTCGCCGAACAGGTCGGTCTCGGTCTCCTCCTGGAAGGTGGTGACCAGCGCCCCGGCCCGGGTCCCGCCGATCGCCCTGGCGTAGCTCTTGGCCAGGTCCCAGGCCTTGCCGGAGGCGTCCTGGGCGACCGCGACCAGCACCGGGGTGCCCTGGCCGTTCTCGAACTGGCGCCGGACCAGGTGGCCGGGGCCCTTGGGGGCGACCATGGCCACATCCACGGTGTCGGGGACCTCGATGTAGCCGAAGTGGATGTTGAACCCGTGGGCGAAGAACAGGGCGTCGCCCGGGTGCAGGTTGGGGGCGATGTCGGTGGTGTACAGATGGCGCTGGACGGTGTCGGGGACCAGCACCATGATCAGGTCGGCCCAGGCGGACGCCTCGGCCGGGCTGGTCACGGTCAGCCCGGCCGACTCGGCCGCGGCCCGGCTCTTTGAGCCCTCGGCCAGCCCGACCCGGACCTCGCAGCCCGAGTCGTGCAGGGACAGGGCATGGGCGTGGCCCTGGGAGCCGTAGCCGAGCACCGCGACCTTGCGGGACTGCACCAGGCCCAGGTCGGCGTCGTCGTCGTAGTAGATGGTGGCCATCTTTGGGGTGCCTCCTTCGAGAGCGGTTCGCGTCAGGCGGGCCGGGCCACCCGCAAGGGCTTGTCGGTGATGCCCTTGCCGCCGCGGGCCAGGGCGACCCGCCCGGTGCGGGCGAGCTCGCGGATGCCGTAGGGGTCGAGCAGCTCCAGCATGGCCTGGACCTTGGCCGGGCTGCCGGTGGCCTCGATGGTGAGGGCCTCGGGACCGACGTCGACGATCTTGGCCCGGAACATCTCGGCCAGCTCGATGATCTGGTAGCGGACCGCCGGATCGGCCTTGACCTTGACCAGGACGAGCTCGCGCTCCACCGCCCGGTCGGTCTCCAGCTCGACGATCCTGAGCACGTGGACCAGCTTGTTGAGCTGCTTGGTGACCTGCTCCAGGGGCCGCTCGGCGCAGTCGACCACGATCGTCATGCGGCTGCGGCCCGGGTCCTCGGTGGGCCCGACGGCCAGCGAGTCGATGTTGAAGCCGCGCCGGCTGAACAGCCCGGAGATGCGGGCCAGGACCCCCGGCCTGTCCTCGACCAGCACCGAGATGGTGTGGGTGCTCATCAGGCCCGCACCTCCCGGCGGGTTGAGATTCCGCCCTGCTCCGAGTGGGCTTGGAAGCTCACGAGGAACGCACCTCCCGGCGGGTCGCGGCCGCCTGCTCCTCGGGGGAGAACTCGGGGCCGAGGATGATCTCGTCGTTGGGGCGGCCGGCCGGGACCATCGGGAAGACGCCTTCGTGGGTGTCGACCCGGAAGTCCACCACCACCGACTGGTCGTCGGTGGCCAGCGCCTTCTCCAGGGTGGCGTCGACGTCCTCGGCCCGGTCGCAGCGCAGGCCGAGGGCACCGTAGGCCTCGGCCAGCTTCACGTAGTCCGGGCACTCGAAGCCCAGGTGCACCTCGGAGTAGCGCTCGTCGTAGAACAGCTCCTGCCACTGGCGGACCATGCCCAGGTGCCCGTTGTTGAGGATCAGGACCTTGATCGGGATCCGCTCGGTGGTGCAGGTGGCCAGCTCCTGGGCGGTCATCTGGAAGCAGCCGTCGCCGTCGATGGCCACCACCAGCTCGTCGGGCCGGCCGACCTTGGCCCCCATGGCCGCCGGCACGGCGAAGCCCATGGTCCCCAGCCCGCCGGAGTTGATCCAGGAGCGGGGCCGGTCGAAGCGGAAGTGCTGGGCGGCGTACATCTGGTGCTGGCCGACCCCGGCGACCACGACCGCCTCGCCGCCGGTCAGGGCCGACACCCGCTCGACCACGTGCTGCGGCTTGAGCGGGCCGTCCTCGTGCTGGTCGTAGCGGAACGGGAAGCGCTGCTTCCACTGGGCGCAGGCCCGCTGCCAGGCGTCGGTGTCGCCAGCTCCCTCAGCCGCCACGGCCGCCTGGTAGGCCCCCGCCAGCTCCTCGACGACCAGCTTGACGTCGCCGACGATGGGCACGTCGGCGGTGCGGTTCTTGCCGATCTCGGCCGGGTCGATGTCGGCGTGGACGATCTTGGCCTTGGGGGCGAAGGTGGCCAGGTTGCCGGTGACCCGGTCGTCGAAGCGGGCCCCAAGGGCGACCAGCAGGTCGGCCTCCTGGAGGGCGGCCACGGCGGCGTAGTTGCCGTGCATGCCCGGCATGCCCAGGGCCAGGGGGTGGCTGTCGGGAAAGGCGCCGCGGGCCATCAGGGTGGTGGTGACCGGGGCCCCGGCGGCCTCGGCCAGCTCGCGCAGGGCGGCCTCGGCCCCGGCCTTGGTGACGCCGCCGCCGACGTACAGCACCGGCCGCCGGGCGGCACGCAGCAGGGCCGCAGCCTCCCGGACCCGCTTGCCGTTGGGCCGGGTCACCGGCCGGTAGCCGGGCAGGTCGGTGGTGGCCGGCCAGGCCCACTCGCCGCTGGTCTGGAGGACGTCCTTGGGCACGTCGACCAGGACCGGGCCGGGCCGGCCGGAGGCGGCGATGTGGAAGGCCTCGGCGATCGCCCCCGGGATCCGCTCGACCTCGAGGACCAGCTCGTTGTGCTTGGTCACGGGCATGGTGATCCCGGTGGTGTCGCACTCCTGGAAGGCGTCGGAGCCGATGGCCCAGCTGGGCACCTGGCCGGTGATGGCGACCAGGGGGACCGAGTCCATGTAGGCGTCGCACAGGGCGGTGACCAGGTTGGTGGCGCCCGGGCCGCTGGTGGCCATGCACACCCCGACCTTGCCGGTGGCCCAGGCGTAGCCCTCGGCGGCGTGGCCGGCGCCCTGCTCGTGGCGGACCAGGATGTGGCGCACCGACGACTCCCGCAGCGGGTCGTAGGCGGGAAGGATGGCCCCGCCGGGAAGGCCGAACACGACCTCGACGTCGCAGGCTTCCAAGCTGCGGATGAGGGATTGGGCGCCGGTGACCTTCACGGTTGCTCCCAGGGTTCGGTGGCCGGGGCGGTGGTTGAGGCAAGAAAAAAACCTCCTGCCCGAGGGCGTAGGAGGCTTCGCGCGGACCCGCCTGTGGCGGCGGCGTCCGCGCTAATCGATAAGTACCAGGGTGTGCAGGCGCGGCATCACGTTTCCTGTCGCGGGTTACGGTTACGTTTCTGGGATGGTACCGACCCTGTCAAGCGAGCCCGCGCCCGCGCCGCCCCCCGAGGCCGGCGTCGCCTACCGTGAGCTGGCAGTTCCGCCGCGGCTGGCCCCGTGGGTCCGCTGCCTCTGGGAGTTGACCGTTCAAGGCGACGGTCCCGGGTGGATCGTCCCCGACGGGTTCATGGACCTGGTCGCCAGTGGGCCGGAGGTCACCCTGGCCGGCCCCGACACCCGGCCGTGGCCGGTCCGGCGGCGGGCCGGCGCGGTCGCCGTCGGCGTCCGGTTCCACCCGGGGGCGGCCCCGGCGCTGCTCGGCCCGCCGGCCTCCGAGCTGCGCGACCTGCGGGTCACCCCGGACGCCCTGTGGGGCCGGGCGGGCCGGGAACTGGCCGAGCGGGTCGGGGAGGCGCCCTCCCCGGCGGCCCGGCTGGGGGCCATGGTCGCCGGCCTGGGCGCCCGCCTGGACGGCGCCGCCCAGCCGGACCCGCTGGTCGCGGCGGCCGTGGCCCGGCTGGAGCGGGACCCAGGCGGCGGCGCCCGGGTCGCGGCCCTCGGGCCGGTGGTCGGCCTCGGCGAGCGGCAGCTGCGCCGCCGGTTCCTGGCCGAGGTCGGCTACGGCCCCAAGACCCTGGCCCGGGTGCTGCGCTTCCAGCGCCTGCTGTCCCTGCTCCGCGCCGGCCCCGGCGGCGGCCCGCCCAGCCTGGCCGAGGCCGCGCACACGGCCGGCTACGCCGACCAGGCCCACATGACCGCCGAGTGCACCCGCCTGGCCGGCCGCTCCCCCGCCACGGTGGCCGCCGGGCGCTAGCCGCCGGCGGGGAGAGCACGACCGTTTTCTTCAAGACGGCCCGGTGGGTCGCGGGCGAGGATGGACGCGACCGACGACCTGAGGAGGAGACCGATGACCGACATGCTGGATGCCGCGGCCGGGTTCCTGTGGCGCACCGGCCGGCTCATCGACCGTCACCGGTTCGCCCACCAGTTCCTGGGTGGCGACCGGGCCCCGGTGCTGGCCGCCCTGGCCGCCTACCAGAACCCCGACGGCGGGTTCGGGAACGCCCTGGAGCCGGACCTGCGCGGGCCGGTCAGCCAGCCGGAGACGGCCGAGGTCGCGTTCTGGGTGCTGGACGAGGTCGACGCCATGGACCACCCGATGGTGGCGGCGGCCTGCGACTGGCTGGTCACCGCGAGCACGCCCGAGGGCGGGCTGCCGTTCGTGCTGCCCTCGGCCCTGGAGTACCCGCGGGCGCCGTGGTGGCAGACCGACCAGGACCCGCCGGCCTCGCTGATCCCCACGGCCGCCATCGCCGGCCTGCTCCACAAGCACCGGGTCGACCACCCCTGGCTCGGGCCGGCGACCGGCTACACCTGGCGGGCCGTCGACGCGATCGAGCAGACCTCCCCGTACGAGGTCCACTCGGTGCTGCCGTTCCTTGAGCACGTGCCCGACCGGGAGCGGGCCGAGGCGGCCTTCCGGCGGATCGGCGAGCTGACCCTGGCCCAGGGGCTGGTCGCCCTCGACCCGGCCGCCGAGGGTGAGGTCCACAGCCCGCTCGAGTTCGCCCCCTCCCCCGACACCATGGCCCGGCGGCTGTTCGGCGACCAGGTGATCGAGGCCCACCTCGACCACCTGCTGGCCAGCCAGCGGCCCGACGGCGGCTGGACGGTCAACTTCCCCGCCTTCACCGAGGCCGCCGGCCTGGAGTGGCGCGCCTGGGCCACCGTCCAGGCCCTGAGGGTCCTGCGGGCGTACGGTCGCCTAGGTTGAGGTCGAGGCCAGCTCGTAGCGGCCCTTGCCGCGGGCCTTGGCGGCGTACATGGCCACGTCGGCAGTACCGGGGCCCCGCCGACATGGAGCGACGAAGGGGCACCGAGGGATGGAGGGGCGGCGGAGCGGAGCGGCGGAGCGGCGGAGGGCACCGGGGATGGAGGGGTCGAGCGGCGTAGTAGGCTTGGCCGATGCGTGCACTCGTGGCCGACCCGACGGCCTCCCCCGCCCTGTCCCCGGCCGACGTCCCCGAGCCGACACCCGGCCCCGGCCAGCTCCTGCTCGACATGGCGGCCGCCTCGGTGAACCGGGGCGAGATCCGCAACGCCGGCAAGCAGCCGCCAGGCACGGTCATCGGCTGGGACGTCGCCGGGACCGTGGCCGCCCTCGGTGAGGGCGTGACCCAGTTCGACGTCGGCGAGCGGGTGGTGGCCCTGAGCCCGTCCGGCGGCGCCTTCGCCGAGCGGGTGGTCGTGCCGGCCGAGTGGACCGCGCCCCTGCCCAGTGCCTGCGACTTCGTCACCGCCGCCACCCTGCCCGTGGCCGGGGTGACCGCCGTCGGCGTCCTGCGCCTGGCCAGGGTCCACGCCGGCGACCGGGTGCTGGTGACCGGGGCGGCCGGCGGGGTCGGCCTGTTCGCCGTCCAGCTGGCCCTCCAGGCCAAGGCGACGGTGACCGGCCAGGCCGGCAGCGAGGAGCGCGCGGCCACGGTCCGCGAAACCGGGGCCGACGCCCTGGTCCACCCGGGCGACGGCTCCCCCGTCGAGGGCGAGTTCGACGTGGTCCTGGACGGCATCGGCGGCCCCATGCTGGGCCCGCTGCTGGACGCGACCGCGACCAACGGCCGGGTGGTGGTGTACGGCAACTCGGCCGACGCCGAGTCCAGCTTCCGGGTCGAGCGCTTCTACAACAAGGGGATCACCATCCTCGGCTTCCGGGTCTTCGCCAGCGTCCCCCCAACCCAGGGTGTCAAGGACATGGCCAACCTGGCCGACCAGGCCGCCTCCGGCGCCCTCGAGGTCAAGGTCCAGGCCACCGCCCCCCTGGCCGACGCCCTGCCCCTCATCCGCGACCTCTACGACCGCAAGGTCACCGGCAAGGTCGTCATCACCCGCTGAGCGGTCAGGCGGTCGCCAGCGGCTCCACGGTCGGGAGCGGAACTCCCGTAGTCGGCAACGACATCCCCTCCCGGATCGCCCGGCGGCGCAGCGCCTCGTGCAGCTCCTCCGGCACGTCCGGAGGACTAGGCTGGCCGGGGTGCACTCGTGGAGGTGGGTGTGGACGGGAACGGGCAGGTGCCGGTCGTGGAGGTCCGCGACCTGGTCAAGCGGTACCGCAAGGCCAAGGTGAACGCTGTCGACGGGGTGAGCTTCGCGGTCCGGCAGGGCGAGGTGTTCGGGCTGCTGGGGCCGAACGGGGCCGGGAAGACGACCACGGTCGGGATCCTGACCACCCGGGTGCGGCGGACCGGGGGGACGGCCAGCGTCAGCGGGGTGGACGTCGGGGTCGACCCGGTGCGGGCCCGCGGGCTGGTGGCGGTCGTCCCCCAGCGCAACAACCTCGACAGGTCCCTGTCCATCCGCCAGAACCTGCTCTTCCACGCCGCCTACCACGGGGTGCCGGCCGCCGAGCGGACCCGCCGGGCCGACGACCTGCTGGAGGAGTTCGGGCTGGCCGAGCGGGCCAACGACAAGCCCGACATGTTCTCGGGCGGCCAGGCCCAGCGGGTCATGGTGGCCAGGGCGCTGATGCACGCGCCCGACGTGCTGTTCCTGGACGAGCCGACCACCGGGCTGGACCCGGCGGCCCGGCTCTTCGTCTGGGACCGGGTCCGCGACCTCAAGGCCAGGGGCGTGACCATCGTGCTGACCACCCACGACATGGACGAGGCGACCGAGCTGGCCGACCGGGTGGGGATCATGGACCACGGCAAGCTGCTCGCCCTCGACACCCCGGCCGCCCTGACCCGCGGGCTGCCGGGCCGGACCACCCTGGAGGTGGCGGTGGTCCTGAACGGCACGCCCCCCGACGACCTGCTGCGCGAGCTGGGCGCCCTCGGCGGGGTGGAGCGGGTCGAGCAGGTCGCGTCGGCCGGCCCGCCCGGTGGCTGGCCACCGATGGGCGGGCCCGTGGGTGGGGCGATGGGCGGCGCCATGGGTGGTGGGGGGCCGCCTGGTGGGCCGCCGGACGGCCCACCGTCGGGGCCGGCCGCGGCCGTCGCCCAGCGGGAGCTGCGGGCGCGGCTGTACCTGGCCGGCGACGCGCCCCAGCTGGTCGCCCCGGTGGCCGCGGTCGTGGCCAACCACGACGCCCACCTCACCGACGTGGCCATCGGGGCCCCCAGCCTGGAGGACGTCTTCATCGCCCTCACCGGGAGGGCGCTGCGATGAGCCCAGTCGACGCCAGGGGACGCCAGTGACCACCACAACCAGCACGGCACCCACCACCGCCGGCCCGCGGCGGACGACCGCCGGGCCGGCCAGGGCGTTCCTGGCCGTGCTCTGGCGCGACCTGTACGTCACCGGCCGGGAGCTGCCCGTGTTCCTGGCCCAGGTCGTGCTCCAGCCGCTGTTCCTGCTGTTCGTCTTCGGCAAGGTCCTCGCCGACCTCGGCTTCACCCAGCCCGGCTACACCCGGGTGCTGTTCCCCGGCATCGTCGCCCTGACCGCCTTCGTCACCGGGCTCCAGAGCACCGCCTTCCCGCTGGTGATCGACTTCAGCTTCACCAAGGAGATCGAGGACCGGCTGCTGGCCCCGCTGCCGGTGGGGATGGTGGCGGTGGAGAAGGTGGTGTTCGCCAGCCTGCGGGCCCTGCTGGCGGCGCTGGTGATGCTGCCGGTCGGGATCTGGATCCTCGGGTCGATCCCGTGGCGGGCCAGCGGCGTGCCCCTGTTCATCACCGTCCTGGTGCTCGGCTGCCTGGTCGGGTCATGCCTGGGCATGATCTTGGGCACGGCGGTGCCGCCCAACCGCATCAACGTCATGTTCGCCCTCATCCTGACCCCGCTGCTGTTCACCGGGGCCAGCCAGTACCCGTGGACCTCGCTGGACCACCTGCCCTGGTTCCAGGTGGTGACCGCCTTGAACCCCCTCACCTACGTCAGCGAGGGCATGCGGGCCGCCCTGGTGCCCGAGGTCCCTCACATGCGGCCCTGGGTCTCGGTCCTGGTCCTGGTCGTGACCATCGTGGTGTCGCTGGCCATCGGCATCCGCCTGTTCCTGCGCCGGGCCGTGGACTGAGGACCGTCCAGGGTCTCAGCCGGGCCGGATCCGGCGCAGGGCGGCGAACAGCTCGGTCGGGGAGGAGGTGACCACGCTGGCGCCGGCGTCCAGGGCGTCCTGGCGGTCGAGCTCGACCCGGCGGGCGCTGGTGTAGACGAGCACCGGCTGGTCCTGCTCGGCCTCGCGCAGCTGGCGCAGCAGGGCCAGGCCGGCGTGGGACCGGAACTCGCCGTCCTCGGCCCGGCCCAGGTCGGTGACGATGGCGTCGACGCCCCGGCGCAGCGACAGGACGTCCATGGCCTCGGCCGTGGAGCGGGCCAGCAGCACCTCGACGCCGTCGTCGCGCAGCTTGGCCAGCTCCAGGGTGCTGTCGTCGGGGTCGTCGTCGACCCACAGGATGGTCGGAGGCCCCAGGTCGGCATGGGCCGGCGCCTGGTCCCTGGCCGGACCGGCCCCGGGCGAGGTGGGCGGGCCGGCCCCCGGCGGGGCGGCCGTGCCAGGTGAGGCCGGCTCGGCCGGCGGGCCGGGCTGGGCCCTTCCCGCCCCCTCCACCCCCTCGGCCTGTTCGGCGAGTTGGATGGCCATGTGGGTCTGGAGGTCGGCGACCTGGCGGCGGAGCTGCTCGGCGGCGTCCTCGACCGACAGCTCGACGCCGCCGATCCTGACCGTGAAGGCGCGGGTCCGCATGGCCCGGCGCAGGTCGGCGACCACGCCGGGGATGTGCGGGATGACCCGGATCAGGAGCACGGCGACCAGCAGCGGCCACAGCAGGCTCCCGATCGCCTCGATGATCCTGGCCGCGGTCATCCGCTGCCCACCTCGTCCCTCCTCGCCCTCGGATGGGGAATGTCGCGACCGGCGGCCGCATCCTGATCGCGGCCCGCGCCGGCGGTCAAGCGCGGGTCCGGGGGGCTCAGGCAGCCGAGAGTCGGTGGCACCCGGCAGGCCGGGGCGGGTAATTCGGCTGCGCCCCGCCGCCGCGGCGGCCCACACTGGCCGCATGGATCTCGAACTGCTTGGCTGGGACGGCGCCTTCGCCGACCAGTTCGCCCCCTGGGAGGCCGGCGGCCACCGGCCGGGACGGGTGGTCTCCGTCCACCGCGGCGGCGACCTGGTCGCGACCGCCCACGGCGAGCTGCTCGCCCAGGCCACCGGCCGGCTGCGCCACCTGGCCGGCCCGGCCGTGGACGGCCTGCCCGCGGTCGGCGACTGGGTGGCGGTGCGCGACGGGCGCATCCACGCCGTGCTCCCCCGCCGCACGGCCGTGACCCGCCGCACGCCCGGGACCGCTGCCCATGAGCAGGTGCTGGCGGCCAATGTCGACCTGGTGGTCGTGGTGGTGGCCCCGGGACGCGACGCCAACCCGCGCCGGGTGGAGCGCCTGCTCGCCCTGGCCTGGGAGAGCGGCGGCCAGCCGGTGGTGGTGCTCGGCCGGGCCGACCTGTGCCCCGAGTGGGGCACCGACGTCGCCACCGAGCTGGCCGGCCTGGCCGCGGTCGCCCCCGGGGTCCAGGTGCTGGCGCTGAGCTGCTACACCGGGGAGGGGGTGGACGAGATCGCGGCCATGGTCGCCCCCGGGCGCACCGCGGTCCTGCTCGGCTCCTCCGGGGTCGGCAAGTCGACCCTGGTCAACCGCCTGGCCGGACGGGACCTGCTGGCCACCGGCGAGATCAGGGACGACGGCAAGGGCCGGCACACGACCACCACCCGCCAGCTGGTCGTGCTGGCCCAGGGCGGCCTGATCATCGACACTCCGGGCCTGCGCGAGCTCGGCCTGTGGACGAACACGGCCGGGACCGCCGCCGCCTTCGACGACGTCGAGGCCCTGGCCGCCGAGTGCCGCTTCGACGACTGCCGGCACCGGACCGAGCCCGGCTGCGCGGTCCTGGAGGCGCTGGAGGGCGGCCGGCTGCCCGCCGACCGGTTCGCCGCCTGGGTGAAGCTCCAGCGCGAGCTGGCATGGGCCGCCCAGCGGGCCGACCCCCTGGCAGCCGCCAACCGCCGCCGCCAGATCCGCGCCCTCAGCAGGTCCATCCGGGCCAGCAACCTGCACCGCGGCCGCGACTGAGCGACCCGGGCTCAGTCGTTGCGGAACCCCTCGCCCACGACGATCGTGACCGTGGAGCCGGGGCCGACGGTGGTGCCGGGCGGCGGGTTCTGGAGGACGACCCGGTTGGCCTGCCGAGGGTCCTGGACCGGGACCCGCGCCTCGTTCACCTGGAGCCCGAGGGCCTCCAGCTGGGCCCGGGCCACCCGCGGACGGCGGCCGATCAGGTTGGGCACCTGGACCTGGCTCGGCGGCTCGGTCGTGGTGGGCACGGTGGTCGGCGGCGCGGTGGTGGTCGGCAGCCGCGAGGTGGTCGGGAGCTGGGAGGTCGAGGTCTGCAGGACGGTCGTCTCCACCACCCGCGGCCGGGTGGCGGTGGGCAGGGTGGGGGCCGACTCGGTGGTGGGCAGCCCCTCGACCAGCCGCGAGACCATGAACGCGACCCCGACCGCCAGCGCCACCACCCCCAGCGGCACCAGCACGTACAGCCACCAGCGCCGCTGGCCCGCCGGAGGCGCCCCGGCGTGGCGGGCGGCCCGCCCGGCGGTCACCGGCCCGCCAAGGGCCGAGGTGGGGTCGCCCGGATAACCGGCGTCGCCCGGGTAGCCGGCCAGCGGCGGCAGCAGCGTCGTGGCCATCGCCGCCGTGGCCGCGCCGGCGGCGGCCGGGCCGGCCGTCACCCGCTGCCCGGCCCTGGCCCGCTCCAGGTCGGCCCGGAACTCGGCCGCCGTCTGGTAGCGGTCCTCGGGCCGCTTGGCCATCGCCTTCAGGCACACCGCCTCCAGGGACGGCGGCACATCGGGGTTGAGCTGGCGCGGCGGGGTCGGGTCCTCGCGGACGTGCCGGTAGGCGATGGCCACCGGGGTGGCGCCACGGAACGGCACCGTGCCGGTGAGCATCTCGTACAGGCAGCAGCCGAGGGAGTACAGGTCGCTGCGGTAGTCGACCGCCTGCCCCTGGGCCTGCTCGGGCGACAGGTACTGGGCGGTGCCGAGCATGGTCGCGGTCTGGGTGGCCGTCTCCCCCGCGGCCACCCTGGCGATCCCCAGGTCCATCAGCTTCACCCGGCCGTCGGGCATGAGCATGATGTTGGCCGGCTTGACATCCCGATGGACCAGGCCACGGGCGTGGGCCGCGGCCAGGGCGGCGCAGACGTCGGCGCAGATCTCGGCCGCCCGGTCCGGGTACAGCGGCGCCTCGGCCCGGATGACCTCCTTGAGGGTCCGGCCGTCCACGTACTCCATGACGATGAAGTGGGTGCCGTCCTCGGAGCCGGTGTCGTACACGGCCACCACCCCGGGATGCGACAGGCTGGCCGCCGCCTGGGCCTCACGCCGGAACCGCTGGGCGAACTCCGGGTCGTGGGCGTGCTGTGACAGCGGCACCTTGATGGCCACCCGGCGGGCCAGCAGCCGGTCGCGGCCCTCGAACACCTCGGCCATGCCGCCCGCGCCGAGCAGCCGCCCGACCTCGTAACGGCCCAGGAGCACCTGGGGGGTGGTGTTCATGGAAGCAGCAGCTTATACGTCCGGGTCTGGGGTTGTTGCTCAACCGCCGATGGCTCGCTCCAGCAGGTCGCTGACCAGCTTGGGGTTGGCCCGGCCGCGGGTCTCGCGCATGACCTGGCCGACCAGGGCGCCGAGCACGCCCCGCTTGCCGCCGCGGAACTTCTCGGCCAGGTCGGGGTTGGCCGCCACCACCCGCTCGACCACGGCCTCGAGCTCGCCGGCGTCGGAGATCTGGGCCAGGCCCTTGCGCTGCACCACGGTGGCCGGCGAGGCCTCGGAGGTGAACATCTCGGCCAGCACGTCCTTGGCCGCGGTGGCCGACACGCGGCCGGCGGCGAGCAGGTCGAGCAGCTCGCCGAGCCGCTCGGGCCCGACCGGGCTGGTCGCCATGGTGTGGCCGAACTCGCGCAGGTCCCGCTGGAGCTCCCCCATCACCCACCCGGCCACGATCCTGGGGTCGCGGGTGGGGGCCACCCCGTCCGCGGCGCCGGCCCCCGCACCCCCCACCACAGCCTCGAAGTAGGCGAGGACCTCGGGGTCGCGGACCAGCCAGCCCACCTCCTTGGCGGGCAGGCCGGTCGCCTCGGCCAGCCGGGCCCGGCGCTCGGCCGGCAGCTCGGGCAGGCCGGCCCGGAGCCCCTCCACCCACCCGGCGGTGGCCTCGATGGGGACCAGGTCGGGCTCGGGGAAGTAGCGGTAGTCGGTGGCGAACTCCTTGGACCGCATCGGCTCGGTCCGCCCCGTCCCCTCGTCCCAGTGGCGGGTCTCCTGGACGAGCTTGCCGCCCTCGGCCAGGACCCGGCGCTGCCGCTCGGCCTCGTAGTCGACCGCCCGGTACAGGCTGCGCAGCGAGTTGAGGTTCTTCAGCTCGACCTTGGTGCCGTACTCGGCATGGCCCACCGGCCGGATCGACACGTTCACGTCAAAGCGCATCGACCCCTCCTCAAGCTTGGCGTCGGAGACCCCCAGGGCCAGCAGCACCGCCCGCAGCTCTTCGGCATACGCGCGGGCCTCCTCGGCCGAGCGCAGGTCGGGCTCGGAGACGATCTCGACCAGGGGGATGCCGGCCCGGTTGTAGTCGATCAGGGAGTAGTCGGCCCCGTGGATCCGTCCGGTGGCGCCGACGTGCAGGGTCTTGCCGGTGTCCTCCTCCATGTGGACCCGGGTGATCCCGACCCGCCGGACCTCGCCCTCCACGTCGACGTCCAGCCAGCCGTCCACGCACAGCGGCTCGTCGTACTGGGAGATCTGGTAGTTCTTGGGCATGTCCGGATAGAAGTAGTTCTTGCGGTGGAACTGGGAGCGCTCGGCGATCCGGCAGTGGAGAGCCAGCCCGATCCGGGCCGCGTACTCGACGGCGCGGCCGTTGGCCACCGGCAGCGACCCCGGCTCGCCCAGGCAGACCGGGCAGGTCTGGGTGTTGGGCTCGGCCCCGAAGGTTGCCGGGCAGGCGCAGAACATCTTGGTCGCGGTGGACAGCTCGCAGTGGGTCTCGATGCCGATGACCGTCTCGTAGCGGCGGACCCCGGCCTCCTCGGCGACGGCGGCGGTCACGGGCGCACCTCCTCGGCACCGGCGGTGACCGAGCCGGGCTCGGCGTCCCGGGCCGGCTGGACCGGCCGGGCGGAGAGGCCCAGGTCCTGCTCGAAGGCCCAGGCGGCCCGGAGCATGGTCGCCTCGCCGAGCGCCGGGGCGATCAGCTGGAGCCCCACCGGCAGCCCGTCCGACAGCCCGGCCGGCACCGACACGGCGGCGTTGCCGGCCAGGTTGACCGGGATGGTGAACACGTCGTTGAGGTACATGGCCAGCGGGTCGTCGGCCTTCTCGCCGATCGGGAACGCCACCGTGGGCGCGGTCGGCCCGACCAGCAGGTCGAAGCGCTCGTAGGCGTCGTCCAGCTCGCGCCGGACCAGGGTCCGGACCTTCTGGGCCTGGCCGTAGTAGGCGTCGTAGTAGCCGGCCGACAGGGCGTAGGTGCCGAGCATGATGCGCCGCTTGACCTCGGCCCCGAAGCCGGCCTGGCGGGTCCGCTGCATCATGTCGACCACGTCGGCCGAGTCCTTGGCCCGCAGCCCCCAGCGGACCCCGTCGTAGCGGGCCAGGTTGGAGGAGCACTCGGCCGGGGCGATCAGGTAGTAGGCGGACAGGGCGTACTCGAACGAGGGCAGCGAGCAGTCCTCGAGTCGGGCCCCGAGCCGCTCCAGGCGCTCCAGCCCCTCGCGGACCCGGGCCAGCACGCCCGGGTCGGTGCCCTCCAGGAACAGCTCCTTCACCACCCCGACCCGCAGCCCCTCCACCCCGTCGGTGAGCCGCGAGGTGACGTCGACGGGGGCGTCGGGGATGGAGGTCGAGTCCATCGGGTCGTGGCCGGTGATCGCCTCCAGCAGGTCGGCGGCGTCGCGGACGTCGCGCGCGAACGGGCCCACCTGGTCCAGCGAGGACGCGAAGGCGATCAGGCCGTAGCGGCTGACCAGCCCGTAGGTCGGCTTGACGCCGACGATGCCGCAGAGCGCGGCCGGCTGGCGGATCGAGCCGCCGGTGTCGGTGCCGATCCCGAGGGGGGCCTGGCCGGAGGCCACCGCCGCGGCCGACCCGCCGCTGGAGCCGCCCGGCACCCGGGTCGGGTCCCAGGGGTTGCGGGTCGTCCCGAACCCGGAGTTCTCGGTGGAGGAGCCCATGGCGAACTCGTCCATGTTGGTCTTGCCCAGGATCACCACCCCGGCCTCACGCAGCCGGCGCACCACGGTGGCGTCGTAGGGCGGCACGAACTCCTCCAGGATCCTGGAACCCGCGGTGGTCCGGATGCCCTTGGTGACGAGCACGTCCTTGAGGGCCAGGGGCACGCCGGCCAGGGGGCCGAGCCGCTCGCCCCGCTCCCTGGCCTCATCGACCCGGCGGGCGTCGGCCAGGGCCTGGTCGCCGGTGACGGTCAGGAAGGCGTGCAGCACCTCGTCGGTGGCCGCGATCCGCTCCAGGGCGGCCTCGGTGGCCTGGACGGCGGTCGCCGTCCCGCCGGCGAACCGCTCGGCCAGCTCGTGGGCGGTCAGGTCGGCCAGCGACCCCCCCGGGGGGCTCATGGGGCCTCCTCGATGATCCGCGGCACCTTGAACCGGTCCTGCTCGACCTCGGGTGCGGTCGACAGCGCCTCCTCCCGGGTCAGGCAGGGCCCGGGCACGTCCTCGCGCCAGGCGTTGACCCTGGGCAGGGGGTGGGCCGTCGGCGGCACCCCTTCGGTGGGCAGCCGCCGGATCTTGTCAGCCTCCACCAGGATCACCGACAGCTGAGCCTGGAAGCGGTCGAGCTCCTCATCGGTCAGGGCGAGGCGGGCGAGACGGGCGACGTGCTCGACATCAGCACGGCTGATCGGCATGGACGAACCCTTCGAACGTTCCTGGCGGTCGGCCGAGTCTACCGTCGCGCCTACGACGGTTGCCGCGGGATTTCCTCAGCCAGCTCGACCACGAACCCGTCCGGGTCCTCCAGGTGCAGCGTCCGATGCCCCCAGGCCCGGTCCACCGGCCCCTTGAGGATGGTCGCCCCCGCGGCCCGCAGCCGCTCCGCCTCCGCGTCCACGTCCGCCACCAGGAACACCAGCTCCCCACCCGGGCCGCCGGGGGTGGTCGACCCCTGCCCGGTCAGCTCCTGCAGGCGGTTCCGGTCGTACAGCCCGAACCTGCTCCCCTCGGTGGCGAACTCGACGTACCCGTCCCCCTGGAGCTTGAACGGCAGCCCGATCACGTCCCGGTAGAACGGGACCGACCGCTCGAGGTCCACCACGAACAAGATCACGTACCCGACCCGGTTCATGAGCCCATCCAAGCACAGGCAGCTCGTTCGGTTGCGGCGCTGGTGCTCAGAGCCAGACCAGATCGACGACGATGAACGCATTGTCACGACCCCCACCAGGAGGCGTTCCAGGTGAGGGCGGCCAGGGTGGCCTGGCCGGCCAGGCTGGGGTGGAACCAGTCGAGGCGGGAGACCATGGCGCGGGTGAAGTCGTGGTTGTAGGTCAGGTAGTCGTCGAAGCGGCAGTTGGACCAGGTGGCGCAGACCTCGTCGAGGACCCGGTTGAGCTCGCGTTCGCGCCCGATGACGGCCTGGCGTTCGGCCGGCGAGTTGAAGAAGTTGAGCATGGACGGGCAGATGCCGGCGGCCTGCCAGACGACCTGGGCCACCGGGTTGGTGTGCAGGACGCGCCAGAGCTGGTGGAGGTTCGGGACCGAGGCCACGAACACGTGGCTGCCGGGCAGGCCGGCCCGGAGGATGGCGAGGGTCTCCCGGAACTGGGCCCGGAAGGTGGCCGTGGGGGTGAGGGTGCCGTCCGAGCCGCAGAGGTCGTTGGCGCCCATGAGGACGGTGACGTACTGGGCGCCCTGGTCGACGGTTCGGCGGGCCTGGGCCGGGGCGTCGGCCATCCGGGCGCCGGAGACGGCGTTGTTCCAGCGGTGGCCGCGGATGGCGGGGTTCCGGGCCCGGATGCGCTCGTAGTGGCTGGCGATGCCGTCCAGCGGGGCGTTGCCGGTCGACCAGCTGTGGCCGGGCCAGTCCCCGAGGAAGCAGCAGACGTCGACCGCCTGGGTGATGGAGTCGCCGATGGCGGCCATCGAGTCGGGCAGCGGGGGCGCGGCCGCCATCGCGGCGGTCGGCGACGAGGCCGCCGTGGCGGACGTGGCCGTGCCGACGGTGGCCAGGACCAGGGCGATCCCGAGGGCGAGGACGCGGAGTGGTCGGAGCATCTCTGACCTCCCGGGTCGCGAGGAACGGGATGCTGGTCAGAGAATGACCGATTTTAGGGGTCCTGCCTAGATATGCGATTGTGGCGGAACGGCCCTCGTGATGGGCTCAGGGGTAGTCGCGTTCGATGCGGCGTTCCTCGACGACGCGCTCCTCGGGGTAGGGGTCGACCACGCGGCGGCGGCGGTACGGGGAGAAGCTGCTCCAGAACAGCAGGGACAGGAGCAGGCCGATCACGCCCGCGACCATCAGGATGATGCCGACGGTGTTGATGTTGAAGCCCTCGGTGTTGACGTTGACCGCGAAGGTCAGGATGGCGCCAACCACCAGCAGGAAGATGCTGGCTCCGATGCTCATCGTTCCTCCTCAGGGGCAAGTTCGATGTCTCCGGGTCCGCCCTACCCTGCCGGGACCCTGGGAAACACCCGATCCGGACCGGGGGACCCTATCAGCGGGAGCCGTAGCTGGCCCGTAGGTCGGGGTCGTCGACGGCCAGGCGCACCGCGCCTGCGACCTGGAGCTGGAAGACGAACCCGGCGAGCAGGCTGACCCCGGCGAAGGTCAGCAGCTGCCACTGGCGGTCGTAGAGCAGCTCCAGGACCAGGCCGGCGAAGGCCGGGAGCAGGCCGAACACCAGGGCCTGGCTGGCCCAGCCCATGGCCAGGCCGCGGAAGCCGATGGCCCTGGCCCGCTCGGCCCTGGGCCGGCGCAGGCGCGGGTCGGGGTGGTCGAGGGCGCGCTTGCCGGCCACCAGCAGCCTGGCCGGCCGCAGGGCCAGCCAGGCCCGGCCCAGCACGGCCAGCATGGCCACGGCGACCACCGCGGTGACGGCCGTCCCGGTGATCGGGAGGGCGGGCGCCGAGGGCCCGCCCAGCCCGTTGAGGCCGGCGTTGACCATCACCGCCACCACCATCCCGGCGAGCAGGAACGCCACCCGCACGGTGCGCACGATCGGCTCCGGGTCGGGCCCGTGGTCCTGGCCCGACGGCTCCTGCGGCCGCGACCCCTGCGGGTCGAGCGGATGCCAGACGTCACTCATCGGGCTCGTGCTCCTCCGGGCCCCGGTCCAGCAGGGCGGCGAAGGCGGGCTCGTCCAGGGTGGGGACGCCCAGCTCCGCGGCGCGGGCGGCCTTGGAGCCGGGGTCGGTGCCGACGACCACATACGAGGTCTTCTTGGAGACGCTGGAGGCGACCCGGCCGCCGCGGTCCTCGACGGCCCGGGCGGCCTGCTCGCGGGTGAGGCCGTCCAGGCCGCCGGTGAGGACGAAGGACATGCCGGCCAGGGTCTGGGGCAGCTCGGTGCCGGTGTCGCCGTCGGCCTTGGTGTTGACGCCGCTGGAGACCAGGCGGCGGACCAGGTCCTGGTTGGCCCCGTCGGCGAACCAGGCGGCCACGCTGGCGGCGATGGTGGGGCCGACCCCGCCCACGTCGGCCAGCTCCTCCTCGGAGGCGGCGGCGATCGCCTCCAGGGACTTGAGGCGGTTGGCCAGCAGGGTGGCCACGGTGCCGCCGACGTGGCGGATGGACAGGCCGACCAGCAGCCGGTCCAGCGGTCGCTGCTTGGACGCCTCGATCGCCCCCAGGAGGTTGGCGATGGAGCGGTCCTTGTAGCCGCCGAGGGCGGCCAGGTCCTCGGCGGTGATCCGGTAGATGTCGGCCGCGTCGCGGAGCCTGCCCGCCTCGATCAGGGCGGCCACGGTCTTCTCGCCCAGGTGCTCGATGTCCATGGCCCCGCGGCCGGCGAAGTGGACCAGGGTGCCCCAGCGCTGGGCCGGGCAGCCGGTGGTGTTGGGACAGCGGGTGGCCGACTCCCCCTCCGGGCGGACCAGCCGGGTGCCGCACTCGGGGCAGGTGGCCGGGAACACCCACGGCTTGGAGCCCCTGGGCCGCTTGGTCAGGACCGGGCCGACGACCTCGGGGATGACGTCGCCGGCCTTGCGCACGAACACGGTGTCGCCGGGGCGGACGTCGCGGCGGGCCACCTCGTCCTGGTTGTGCAGGGTGGCCAGGCCGACCTTGGACCCGGCGACCAGCACCGGGTCCAGCATGGCGAACGGGGTCGCCACCCCGGTCCGCCCGATCGACACCTGGATGTCCTTGAGCAGGGTGGTGCGCTCCTCCGGCGGGTACTTGTAGGCGATCGCCCAGCGCGGCGCCTTGGAGGTGTGGCCCAGCTCGTCCTGGAGGCCGCTGGCGTCGACCTTGACCACCACCCCGTCGATCTCGTACTCGAGGTCGTGGCGGTGCTCGGCCCAGTGCTCGACGAACGCCTCCACCTCCTCCAGGGTGCCGACGCTCCTGGTCTGGTCGGCCACCGGCAGGCCGGCCCGCTCGCAGAAGGCGAGGAACTCCGAGTGGGAGGCGAAGCGGATCCCCTCGGCCAGCCCGAAGGAGTGGCAGAGCATGGCCAGCTGCCGCGACCCGGTGACCTTGGGGTCCTTCTGGCGCAGGGACCCGGATGCGGCGTTGCGGGGGTTGGCGTAGACCTGCCTGCCCTCGTCGGTCATCTGCTGGTTGAGGGCCTCGAACCCGGAGGCGGGGAAGTAGATCTCGCCCCTGACCTCGAAGGCGGGCGGCGGGTCGTCCAGGGCCAGGCGCCGGGGCACGTTGGCCACGGTGCGCACGTTGGGGGTGATGTCGTCCCCGACCCGGCCGTCGCCCCTGGTCGCGGCCCGGACCAGCCGGCCCCGCTCGTACTGGAGGGAGACGGCGACCCCGTCGATCTTGAGCTCGCAGACATAGGCGGGGACGTCCCCGGCGATGCGCTCGGTGCGCCGGCCCCAGGCGCTCAGCTCCTCGGTCGAGAAGGCGTTGTCCAGCGACAGCATCGGCACCCGGTGGGCCACGGGCGCGAACGCCCCCGCCTGGGGCGCCCCGACGGTCTGGGTGGGCGAGTCGTCGGTGCGCAGGTCCGGGTAGTCCCGCTCCAGCCGCTCCAGCTCGCGGAACATCTCGTCGTACTCGGCGTCGGAGATGTCGGGGTCGCTGAGCACGTGGTAGCGGTAGAGCGCGTCCCGCAGGCTGGCCCGCAGCTCGTCGACCCGCCTGGCAGCCTCCTCGGCCGAAACTGGCACCCGTCCCCCTCGGTCGGTCCTTGCCCCGGCTCCCAGTATCGCCCACCCGGCCGACCGTTCGCGCCCTCCGTCCCCAGCCCGTCCGGCCGCGCGGACGGCCCGTGGCCGTCCTATGCTGAGCGACGTGTTCGCGTCCCTGGGTCGCCTCGTCTACCGCCGGCGGGTGCTGGTGGTGCTGGCCTGGGTCCTGGTCCTCGGGGCGGGGGTGGGAGTCGGCGGGGAGGTGTTCGGCCGGCTCGGCACCGGCAGCGGCCTGCGCGACGACGCCGAGTCGGTGGTCGTCTCGGACCGGGTGGCCCGGATGTCGGGCTCCGGGGCGGAGATCACCGGCCTGCTCGACGGTCGCCGGGCCGACGACCCGGCGTTCCGGGCCGAGGTGGCCGACGCCGTCGAGGACCTGGAGGCCATGGCGGGCGTGCACCGCGTCGTCGGCCCCTGGGCCGCAGGCGGTAGCCCCCCGAACAATCCGCTGATCGCCGAGGACCGGCGGGCGGTGCTGGTCCGGGTCGAGCTGGAGACCGGCATGCCCGGCGGCGGCTTGGACCGCGCCGTCGACCGGGTCGGCGAGCGGCTCCGGGCCGTCGACGCCCCCCGCGTCCTGGTCGGCGGCGACGAGATCGCCAGGGAGGAGTTCCAGGACCAGGCCCAGGAGGACCTGGAGCGGGGCGAGACGCTGGCCCTGCCGGTCATGCTGGTGCTGCTGTTCCTGGTGTTCCGGGGGTTCGTGGCCGCCGTCTTGCCCCTGCTGGTGGCGGTGGTGGCCGTGGCCGGGGCGCTGCTGATCCTGCTCGGGGTGAGCCACGTCGCCGACATCTCCGCCTACTCGGTCAACGTCATCACCATGCTCGGCCTCGGCCTGGCCGTCGACTACTCGCTGCTGGTGATCAGCCGCTTCCGCGAGGAACGGGCGGCCGGGCTGGAGCTCCCGGAGGCGATCGAGCGCACCCTGGCCACGGCCGGCCGCACGGTCGCCTTCTCCGGGCTGACCGTGGCCGCCGCCCTGTGCGGGCTGCTGGCCTTCGCCGAGCCGTTCCTGCGCTCGCTGGCCTGGGGCGGGATCGGGGTGGTGCTGGTGGCCATGGTGGCCGCGGTCACCCTGGTCCCGGCCCTGCTCGGCCTGTGGGGCCGCCGCATCCGGCCGGGCCCGGCGCCGGCGACCGACCGCGGCGTGTTCTACCGGCTGTCGCGGGTCGTGCAGCGGGCCGCCCCGGTGATCGTGGTGGCCGTCGCGGCCCTGCTGGTGCTGCTGGCGGTGCCGTTCCGGCACGCCCGGCTGGAGAACTCGGGCCTGGAGTCGCTGCCCCGCTCCTCGGCGTCACGCCAGCTGTTCGACACGGTCGACGCCCGGTTCGCCGGCGGCGGCACCGACCCGATCGTGGTCGTGGTCGAGTCGGTCCCCGGCTCCCCGCTGGCCGCCGACTACCTGCACCGGGTCGGGCAGCTGCCCGGGGTGGCCAGGGTCGAGCCCCGCCAGGGCACCCCGCCGCAGCTCACCGTGCTCGACGTCGTCCCCCAGGGCCCCAGCGAGGGGCCGGTGGCGACCCGGCTGGTCCAGCGGATCCGTGCCCTGGAGCGGCCGGTCGCCGTCGGGGTCACCGGCCCGGCCGCGTTCCTGGTCGACTACCGCGACTCGCTGACCGGCCGGCTGCCCTATGCCCTCGGCCTGATCGGGCTGGCCACCTTCGCGCTGCTGTTCCTGATGACCGGGTCGGTGGTCGTGCCGGTGAAGGCGATCGTCATGAACGTGCTGTCGCTGGGGGCCAGCTTCGGGGCGCTGGTCTGGGTGTTCCAGCAGGGCCACCTCTCGGGCCTGCTCGGCTTCGACCCGCCGGGCATGGTCGACATCACCGTGCCGGTGCTGATCTTCGTGTTCGCCTTCGGCCTGTCCATGGACTACGAGGTGTTCCTGCTGTCGCGGATCAAGGAGGCCTGGGACGAGACCGGCGACAACGACCGGGCCGTGGCCCTCGGCCTGCAGCGCACCGGGCGGATCGTCACCTCGGCCGCGGCCCTGATCGTGATCGTGTTCCTCGGCTTCGCCGCCGGGGAGCTGCTGACCATCAAGGAGGTGGGCCTCGGCATGGCCATCGCGGTCGTGCTCGACGCCACCGTGGTCCGGATGCTGCTGGTGCCGGCGACCATGAAGCTCATGGGCCGCTGGAACTGGTGGGCGCCGCCGGCCATGCGGCGGCTGCATGACCGCTTCGGGCTGGCCGAGCAGCGCCCGCCGGCACCGCCCCGGCCGCAGGACCAGGAGCGGTTGGGCTCGCTGCATGCCGGTCCCTGACCCGCGAGGCAACGGCGCCGTCCAGCTGGTCGTCACCGACCTGGACGGCACCCTCTCCGACGCCGCCGAGCGCATCCACCCGGCCTCGATGCGGGCCATCCGGGCCCTGGAGGCCGCCGGCATCCCGGTGCTGGTGGCCACCGGGCGTCGGCTGCGCATGGCCTGCGCGGTGCTGGAGGCGGCCGGCCTGACCGGGCCGGCGGTGGTGCTCGACGGCGCCATCGGGCTCGACCTCCGCGACGGCCGGGTGTTCCACCAGGTCGCCTTCCCGCCCGGGGCGGCCCGCCAGGTCCTGGAGGCGTTCGCCGCCGCCGGCCTCAGCCCATGCGTCTACGTCGACCGCCCGGACGTCGACCTGGTCGTCGGCGACCACCCCTCGACCCACCCCGGCCACCTGGCCCGGGCCCGGCCCTGGGTGGCCACAGACGACCTGGCCCGCGTGGTCGAGACCGAGCCGGTGTACGCGTTCGCGGTGGTGGGACGGCCGGGCGCCCTCCTGGAGCCGGTCCCCGGACTGGTCGGGCACGCCGGCAGCGCCAGCGTCGTCCACGACCTGATCTACGGCGGCCACACCGTCCAGGTCCGGCCGCCCAGGGTCAGCAAGTGGAGTGGGGTCCTGGCCTTCTGCGCCGAGCAGGGCATCGACCCCGGCCGCATCCTGGCCGTCGGCGACGGCGCCAACGACCTGGAGCTGCTGGAGGGCGCCGCCATCGCCTGCGCGGTCGCCACCGCCACCCCGGCCGTCCTGGCCCGCGCCGACCATGTCATCGGCCCGCCGGCCAGCGGCGGCTGGGCGGACGTGCTGCAGGTGGTCGGCCGGCCGCCCCCTGACGGCGCCCCGGTCAGCGGCCGGTGAGGGCGTCGCGCAGGACCTTCCAGACGGCCGCCGGGTCGCTGCCGGCCAGGGCGCTCATGTGGCCGCAGGCCTCGAACCCCCAGGTCCACAGGTCCTCGATGCCGGCCGCCCTGGCCGCGGCCACGGCGGCGCGGATGTCGGCCTCGTCGGACGGCTCCATGCGGAAGCCCTGGATCCAGATCTGGGCGCCGACCCCGCGGCCGGCGGCCAGCCGGCCGACCAGCTCCGAGAACCGGGACACGAACGGCCCGGCCGGCTCGCCGAAGGCCTTCCAGTAGGGGTCGGTGGCCAGGATGCCCAGCCCGGGCAGGGCGGCCACCGCCGACCAGTCGGGCAGGCCGTGGGTCCCCCCGACCAGGGGCAGCAGGCACACGGTGGTGGCCGCCCCCTGGGCGGCGCAGTGGCCGACCAGGTCGCCGACGAAGTCGACCAGGCAGTCCTGGCGGAAGGCGAGCACCTCGGGGGTCAGCTCGGCCGGCATCGGCTCCCCGGTCCGCACGGCGAAGCGGTCCTGGCAGTGGTGGCACCGGCAGCCCCAGCGGTCCGGGTCGAGCCCGAAGTGCTCGGGGTGGACCCAGTGCGGCTCGTCCCAGAAGACCTGGTCGGCGCCGCTCTCGATGGCCGCGTCGGCCCAGGCGCGGACGAAGGACCGCACCGCCGGGTTGTTGGGGCAGCCGGCCGGGGTCGACCGGCCGTCGTCCAGCACCTGGCCGACGTCGGGGTTGGCGGCGGTGAAGCCGCTCTCGGCCTCCCCGCCGAACAGCTGGGCCACCCCCCAGGGGGCGACCGCGACCGACAGCCCGGCGTCGTGGGACGCGGCCACGACCCGGCCCATGGTCCCCCGGTACCAGGCCAGGTCGTTCTCGCTGAAGGTGTGCAGCACCCCGCCGAAGCCGTCGGCGGCCAGCCCCTCCATGTCGGCGGCGACGTGCCGCAGGATCCGGTTGCCGAAATAGGCGACCCCTGCCCGCTGGGCGTCTGTCATCCCTTGACCGCTCCGGCGGTCAGGCCGGAGACCACCCGGCGCTGGACGAGCAGGAAGAACAGCACCGCCGGGATGGCGAACAGGGTCGAGCCGGCCATCACCGCCCCCCACTCGGTGCCGTGGTTGGTGGTGAAGGAGGCCAGCCAGATCCCGAGGGTCTGCTTCTCGGGGCTGCGCAGCAGCACATAGGCGATCAGGTAGTCGTTCCAGACCAGGATGAAGGAGAACACCGCGGTGGCGACCAGGCCGGGGGCGACCAGGGGGAACAGGATGCGCCGGAACGCCCCGGCGCGGGTGCAGCCGTCGACCATCGCCGCCTCCTCCAGCTCCTCGGGGATGTTGACGATGAAGCCGCGCAGGGTCCAGATGCTGAACGGCAATACGAAGGTCAGGTAGGTGACGATGATCCCGGCCAGCCGGTCGGTCTGGCCGGCCCCGTCCAGCGTCAGGTAGATGGGGATGATGAGAGCCTCCAGGGGCACCATCTGGACCACGATCAGCATGATGATCAGCAGAGCCCGGCCACTGAAGCGGTACCGGGCCGCGGCCAGGGCGGCCAGGAAGGCCAGGGCCAGGGAGACCAGCACGGTGACGGTGACCACGATGACCGAGTTGCGGACGTCCTCGAGGAAGTGCGGCTTGCCGATGGCCGCCCGGTAGTTCTCCAGCGTCCCCGGGATCGGCAGCCACCTGGGCTCGAACGACAGGATGTCGACGCCCCGCTTGAAGCCGGTGGCCACCATCCAGTAGATCGGGAACACCGTCACCAGCAGCACCAGCACGGCGGCGGCGTTGTAGCCGGCCCTGGCCAGGGCCCGGCGGCTCACGGTCCCACCGCCCGCAGCATCTGCCGGACGTAGAACGAGGTCAGCAGCATCAGCAGCAGCACCATGACCACGGCGATGGCCGCGCCCTTGCCGTAGCGGGTCACGCCGAACGACTCGCTGTAGGACCAGATGCCGAGCAGGAAGTACTCGCGGCTGGGGCGCTGGTTGAGCATCACCCAGATCTGGGTGAAGACCTTGAAGTCCCAGATGGTGGAGAGGGTGGCCAGGATCAGGAAGATCGGCTTGAGGACCGGGACGGTGACGTGGCGGAACACCTGCCAGGGGCCGGCGCCGTCGACCCTGGCCGCCTCCTCGAGCTCGGCCGGGACCTGGGTCAGGCCGGCGTGCAGGGTGATGGCCACGAACGGCAGCGCCCCCCACACGACCACGAGCACGATCACCGCGAACCCCTGGAGCGGCTGGTCGAACCAGTTGTGCTGCTCGTAGCCGGCGACCCCGAGCCTGGTCAGCAGCCAGTTCACGACCCCGAACTCGAAGTCGAACATCCACTGCCAGATCGAGACGGCGGTGAGGGTCGGCATCGCCCAGGCGGCCACCAGCCCGGCCGTGACCAGCACCCGCATCGGCCGGCCCAGGTTGCGCAGCAGCAGCGCCACCAGGGTGCCGAGGCCCATGGTCAGCCCCACGCAGACGGCCGCGAACAGCACCGTCCGGGCCACCACCGTCCAGAAGAACCCGTCGGTGAGGATGTCCTGGTAGTTCCGCAGCCCGATCCAGGTGCCCCTGCCGGCGAACAGCTCCTTCAGCCCGTCCTGCTGGACGGAGAGCGAGACCAGCCGGTACAGCGGGACCCCGAGGATGGCCGCCCGCACCAACAGCGCCGGGGCGAGCAGGGCATAGGGCACC
>JBJMHP010000374.1:0-26589 GCA_045807325.1 Actinomycetes bacterium
ATGCAGTCTCCGCGCAGGTATTCGAGGAGGCCGCGGTCGATCTTGGTCGGGCACTCTCCGCCTACGCCCAAGCCAAGAACGGCAGCCGCAAGGGCCCGCGGGTCGGCTTCCCGAGGTGGAAACGCAAGGGGCGCTGCCGGGACAGCTTCCGGCTCCGCAACAAGCAGGGTAAGGGCGGCGCCTGCTCGATCCGGGTCGGTGCGGGCCATCCCCGCTCGGTGACCCTGCCGACCATCGGCGTGGTCCTCGTGCACGACGATACCCGCCGGCTGCGGCGGCTGCTCCGCTCGGTGGAATGCCTCGATCCCGATACTGGGCAATGGGTGGTGGCGCCGCGTGCCAAGGTCGTGTTCGCCACGGTCCGCCGGCACGGCTCCCGTTGGTATGTCAGCCTCAACGTGCAAGCCCCCGACTTCCACGCCCAGCGCCGCCACCCGCCCCACCCTGCCGACGACCGCGGCGGGTTCGTCGGGGTGGACCGCGGCCTCGCCGCGTTCGCCGTGGCGGCCACCGCGGACGGGACCGAGGTCAGCCGCTTCGAGGCACCCAAGCCGCTGCGGCGTGGCATGGAGGGCCTGCGGCGACGGTCCCGTGCCGTCTCTCGCGCCCAACCCCGCTCGTGCAACAGGGCCAAGGCGGCCTGGCGGCTGTCCCGGCAGCACGCCCGCATCGCAAACGTGCGTCGAAGCTTCCTCCATGAAGTCTCCAGCCAGCTCGTCCAGACCCACGGCCGGCTCTGCCTGGAAGACCTCGCCGTCGCCAATCTCATGACCAACCGGCATCTGGCCCGCGCCATCGGTGACGCCGCCTGGACGGAACTCGCCCGCCAACTCACCTACAAGGCGGCGTGGTTCGGGGCTGAGCTGGTCGCCTGCGACCGCTGGTTCCCATCCACCAAGACATGCTGGCGGTGTGGAATGGTCAAGCAACGGATGGGCTTGGCCGAGCGGATGTTCTACTGCGACGGCTGCGGCCTAGTCGCAGACCGGGACCGCAACGCCGCCGCGAACCTCGCCGTCTGGGCCGAGCGCTCCCACGCCCAGGCCCCGGACCGCCGAGTGGGCGGCCGGGTCAACAACGCCCCTGGAGGGGACGGCACTGGCCATCGCTCTGGCGATGGTGCAACCGACCCCACTGAAGGGGGAACCAAGGCCCACGCCTTGCTGGCGTGAGCTGAGGATACCCGAGCAGGGTGCTGCCGGACGCCTCACCACGAGGTCGTTCGACAGGCTTTAGTTGAGCCCGTCGCGGATGGCCACGATCACCCGCAGGATCAGGACGGTGGCGCAGAACAGGCCGAAGTAGCCGAAGAACTGGAACAGCGAGGTGTCGCCGGTGAAGTCGGGGCCGCCCGGGGTGCCGAGGAGCAGGACCGACAGCAGCCCGACCAGGCCGCCCAGCCCAGCCAGGACCGCCCGGTTGAGCAGCCGGGTGACGGTACGCACGTCCTCCTCGTCGGCGAGCAGGCGCACCCGGGCCCGGAGGTCGCCCCGCTGGATGATGGTGGCGATGCAGTCCAGCTGGCACGGGGTCCGGCGCAGCAGCAGGGCCAGGCTGCCCAGCTCGCGGCGGGCCAGGTCCTCCAGCGTGGCCGGGGCCAGGCTGGCCCTGGCCCACTCGGCCGCGATCCGCTCGGCGGCCTCGATGACCAGGTAGCCCGGCGACAGGGTGGTCAGGGTCCCTTCCAGGGTGACCAGGGCCCGGAAGAAGGTCGAGAACTCCGGCGGGAGGTTGATCCCGAAGGCGAAGAACAGCTGCAGCAGGTCGTTGAACATGGCCGCGCTGGGGCGGCCCCGGCCGCCAGGTGCCTGGCCACGAAGCAGGCCAGGGCCCGCTCCAGCTGGTCGTCGTCGAAGTGGCGGCGAAGGGTGGCCACCTCCAGCACGGCCGAGCGGAGCAGCCCGGCGTCGCGTTGCTGCACCGCGACCAGCATCTCCCGCATCGACGCCTGCTGGAGGGGGTCGAGCCGGCCGGTGGCCCCGAAGTCGATCAGCCCCAGCCGGCCGTCCTCGAGGACCAGCACGTTGCCCGGGTGGGGGTCGGCGTGGAAGCGGCCGTCGACCAGCATCTGGCGCAGGGCGCATCGCAGCAGCGCCTCGGCCAGCCGGGACCGGTCCAGGCCGAGGGCGTCGATCCGTTCGACCTCGCGCACGCTGACCCCGTCCAGCCACTCCATGACCAGGACCCGGGCCATCGACAGCTCGCTGTGGACGACGGGCACGTGGACCTGGTCGCCGGCGTCCATGGCGGCGGCGATCTCGGTGGCGTTGCGGGCCTCCAGCCGGAAGTCGAGCTCCTCACGGACCCGCTCGGCGAACTCGTCGGCCAGGTCGGTCACGTGGTAGCCGGCGCCCCAGGCGGTGCGGGTCTCGGCAACCGGGGCCAACTCGGCCAGCACGAGCAGGTCGCGGTCGACCGACTCGGCGATGCCCAGCCGCTGCACCTTGACGACCACCGCCTCGCCGCTGCGCAGCCGGCCCCGGTAGGCCTGGGCGATCGAGGCGGCGGCGATCGGCTCGGGGTCGAACTCGGCGGACACCTCGCCCACGGGCCGTCCCAGCTCGGCCTTGAGCAGCGACCGGACCGACTCCGGCGGCGCCGGGCGACCTGGTCCTGGAGCCGGCTCAGCTGGGCCACCACGCCGGGCGGCCGGGGCGGCCGGCGCCGCCGGGTCCTCGGTGGCCGGCTGGCCCAGGCCGAGCAGCGGCCTGAAGCCGTGCTTGACCGCGATCCCGGTGATCTGGGCCTAGCGCGACAGCCGCTGGCTGGAGCGGCGGAGCGCCCGCAGCGGGTGGGGGATCGACACCAGGCCGCGCTGGGCCCGGGCGAGGGCGCCCGGCTTGGCCAGCAACCCCACCCAGCCCGAGGCCGGCAGGGTGAACACGGCCGCGAATATCCACAGGTTGCGGGTGAACCCGGGGGCGCCGGTGTCGCCGGAGGCGATGGCCAGGGACAGGGGCCAGGGCGGCCAGCCAACCGGCCACGCCGGCCAGGACCGTGCCCGGCAGGGACCGCGACACCCCGAGCAGCCGGCCGGTCAGCCAGGCGATCACCAGGATCACCGGCAGCGACAGCTCCAGGTTCCAGCCGAGCACCGCGTCCATCAGCCCCCCTTGCCCACCGTCGGGCCAGGGCCGGCCCGGCGGTGGGCCGCAGTATGGGCCAGCCCGGCGCGCCGCCCAGTGGCGTCAGCCGGCCGAACGGCTCAGAGACCGGAGGTCGAGCGCGGGTAGGCGACCTCGGGGTCGGTGGCCACATTGACCAGGTAGGGGACACCGGCGTCAAAGGCCCGGCGGAGGGCCGGGGCGAGCTCGGCCGGGCTGGTGACCAGCTCGCCGGCGGCCCCGAGGGCCTCGGCCACCTGGTCGTAGCGGCACTGGGGCTGGAGGTCGGCGGCCACGTCGTAGCCGTACAGCAGCCGCATGGGGTGCTTCTCCAGGCCCCAGATGCCGTTGTTGCCGCAGACGATCACCACCGGCAGGCGGTGGCGGACCAGCGTGTCCACGTCCATCAGGGAGAACCCGGCCGCGCCGTCGCCGAGCAGGAGCACGACCTGGGCCGAGGGGCGGGCCAGGCGGGCGGCGATGGCGTAGCCGAGGCCGGTGCCGAGGCAGCCGTAGGGGCCGGGGTCGAGCCAGTTGCCGGGCCGGGCCGGCTCGACGAACCGGCCGGCGAAGGAGACGAAGTCGCCGCCGTCGCCGATCACCACCGCGTCGTCGGCCAGGACCCGCAGCAGCTCCCCATAGACCCGAGCCGGGTGGATCGGGTCGGCGTCGCTGTCCAGCAGCTCCCGGTCGCCGGCGACCGCGGCCCGTGCCCGGTCGCGCAGCCGCTCCCGCCATGGCCCGGTGTCGGGCCGGCGGCCGGGCAGGGCGGTCACCGCCCCGGTCAGGCCGTCCAGGACCAGGCTCAGGTCGCCGGCCGCGCTCCCGGCCAGCTCGAGGTGGCCGGCCACCTGGCCGGGGGCGTCGACCAGGTGCACGACCTTGGCCAGGGGGCCGCCGAGGCTGCCGTAGCCGAGCCGGAAGTCGAGCGGGGCCCCGGCCACCAGCACCAGGTCGGCGGCCCCGAAGGCGAGCGAGCGGGCCCTGGTGACCAGCAGGCCGTCCCCGCCGGGGGCCAGGATGCCGCGGCCCTGGCCGTTGGCGACCACCGGCAGGCCGAGGGTCCGGGCGCAGCGGCGGGCCGCGTCCTCGGCCCGGTCGGCCCAGACGTCGGAGCCGAGGACCAGCACCGGCCGCTGGGCCTGGCCGACCAGCCGGGCCACCGCGGCCAGGGCGTCCGGGTCGGGCTCGCGCACCGGCACTGGGTCGGGGTCGGCCAGCTCGGCCTCGGCTGATGAGAACAGCGCCTCCAGGGCGATGTCGAGGAACACCGGCCCGCGGTGCGGGGTGCCGGCCAGGCCCAGCGCCCGGTCGACCCCCCCGGGGATGTCGGCGACCTGGCCCACGGTCCCGGCGTGCTTGGTGACGGTCGCGACCAGCGGCGGGTGGTCGAGTTCCTGGAGGCTGCCCGCCCCCCAGCGCCCGGTCGGCGCCCGGCCCCCGAGCACCAGCACCGGCGACCCGTTGAAGTGGGCGGTGGTGATGGCGCTGACCCCGTTGGTCACCCCTGGCCCGGCGGTCAGCACGGCCAGCCCGGGCCGGCGCCGCAGCTTGGCCGTGGCCTCGGCCGCGAACACCGCCGTCTGCTCGTGCCGCACGTCCACCAGCCGCAGCGGCGGGTCGGCCTTGACCGCCCCGTCATACAGCGGGAACACATGCCCCCCGGACAGGGTGAACAGCTCCTCCACCCCGTGCCGGGCCGCCACCGCGACCGCCAACGCCCCCCCGTGCCCCTCCAGGGTCGTCCCGCCCACCGCCACCTCCCACACACCAGCCCGGCGGCCCGATGCTACCGGTGCCCAGGCCGCCGGGCCGACCCCGCCGGGCCGAGCGCAGGGCGGGAGCCGGCCGGCATGGCCGGCAACGGGGCCGATGTGTGGATCCTGCCGGCTGGGCCTGGCGGGACCACCTCTGGCACCCTGCTTCCCGTGACCCGTCCACCCAGCAGCCCCCCGGCCGCACCGCCGCGCCATCGCCTGCTCGCCGCGTTGGCCGCACTGCTGGTCGGCCTGCCGGTGCTCGTCCTCGTCGCCGCCCTGAGCCCGATCCGGGCGACCACCGCCTCGGCCCTCCCGTTCACCCCACCACGGCCCGCCATCCCCACCCCGCCGACAGCACCCGCCGCCCCGGCCCCGTCCGCCCCCCCGTGCAGCGGGACCCCAGGCACACCCAACCCACCCGGCCCCGCGCCGGGTCCCCGAGCGACCGCGGATGGGGGGCGCGGCGTTGTCCACAGCCCCCCCACGGTCGCGCACCGACCGGAGCTGGAGGCGTGCGCGGCGGTCCAGCGGGTCGAGGGTGGCGTCCTCGGACGGAAGCGGCCGCCGGAGGCCCTGATCGTGTGGCGGCGGTCGCGGGCGCTCGGGAAGCCGTCTCACGGCCGGCTGGTCCGCGGGGTCCAGCTGCCCGCCTTCGGCACCCATTTCGTGACCGTCGACCCGGTCTCCGGGACCAGCCCCAACCTGGCCTGGCGCCGCTACGGCACCGACCGGCTGGTCCGGGTGCTCCTGGAGGTCGCCGGGGCGTATGCCGCCGCCCACCCGGGCGCCCCTCGCCTGGTTGTCGGCGACCTGAGCCGCCCCCGCGGCGGCCGGTTCGGGCGTGAGTTCGGCGGGGACGGCCACCGCTCCCACCAGAACGGCCTCGACGTCGACGCCTTCTATCCGCGCCGCGACGGCCGGGAGCGGATCCCGGCCCGGGTCGGCCAGGTCGACCGCCGCCTGGCCCAGGACCTGGTCGACCGGTTCGTTCGCGCCGGCGCCCGGCACGTCTTCGTCGGCCCCCGGACCCGGCTCCACGGACCGTCCAAGGTGGTCATGACCCTGGCCAACCACGACGACCACCTGCACCTCCGCATCCGCCCCGGTCCCCGCCGGTGACCGCCCGGGGCCACGGCAACGCGACGGCGGCGCGGCGGACCGTGGCGGCGCTGGTTGTCCTCGGGGCGCTGGCCGCCGGCTGCCGCTCCGACGGCCAGATCCGGCCGGCCTCCCCGGCCCCTGACACCAGCCAGACCTCGACCGCCGCCGGCCCGAGCGCAGCCGTCCGGTCCGGGTTCGTGGCCTTCGGCGACTTCGGCGGCGGCCCGGCGCAGCCGGCGGTCGCGACGGCCATGGACGGCTGGGCGGCCGGCCACCGGGTGGACGCGCTGGTCACCACCGGCGACAACGTCTACGAGCAGGGCGAGCCGCAACGGTTCGGCGCCCAGCTCGACCAGCCCTACCAGCGGCTGCGCCGCACCCGGCCGCTGTGGGCGACGCTCGGCAACCACGACGTGGCGGCCGGGCATGGGGCGGACGAGCTGCGCCACCTCGGCCTGCCCGAGCTCCCCTACGAGAAGGACCTGCCCGGCGTGCAGCTGCTGTTCCTGGACGCCAACCGGCCCGACTCGGCCCAGGCGGCCTGGCTGACGGCCAGGCTGGGGCGGCCCGGGCCCCGCTTCCGGGTGGTGGTGTTCCACCAGCCGGCCTGGTCGTGCAGCAGCCACGGCTCCACCCCGGAGGTCGACCGCTGGTGGGTGCCGGTGCTGGAGCGCTACCGGGTGGCCCTCGTCCTCAACGGCCACGACCACAACTACCAGCGGTTCGTCTCCGCCGGCGGGGTCACCTACGTGGTCACCGGCGGCGGGGGCAGGAACCTGTACCCGGTCGACGCCCACTGCCCGGCCGGCACCCCGCGGCGGGTCGCCGGGGTCGCCCAGTACCACTTCACCGCCGTGGAGATCCGTGGGCGGTCGCTCACCCTGCGGGCGGTCGCCGCCGACGGCCAGGTGCTCGACGAGGCGGTCATCCGCCGGTGATGTCGACCTCGAACCAGATCGTCCGCCCGGACGCACTCTCGCGCACCCCCCAGTGGCTGGCCAGCGCCCGGACCAGCTCCAGGCCGCGGCCGCCGGCCGACCGGACGGCGTGGATTCGGCGGCGCAGCCGGGCCGGGCCGCCGTCGTCGGACACCTCGACCAGGAGCCGGTGGCCGACCACCGCGTAGCCGACCTCGAGGGTGCCGCTGCCCCGGTCCGGCGTTGACTGGTCGAGGCTGCTGGTCACCGTCTCGGAGACCAGCAGCTGAGCCGTCTCCCAGGCCTCGGAGCCGCGGGTCAGGCCGCCCATGACGAAGCGTCGGGCGGCCGCCACCTCCTCGGGCCGGCGGGCGAAGCGTCTGCGGACGAGGGCTGCCTTGGTCAGGTCCGTTCGCACGGGTTCTCCTCGGCATCGACGGCGGTTGGGGGACCACCTCGTCCGGGTCCTCCCCAGGTTGGCCGTGGCCAAACCTCCGCCGTCGGGGCTAGGAGCGTGGTGCCTTTGGCGCTAGCGTCGGCGCTGGGGGATCAGTCGGCTGTCGTGGGTCTTGACGCCGGCGGCACGGTAGAGGTCGCGGAGCAGGCAGATCTCGGCGCCGTGGTGCATGACCTCGCGGTTGATATGGACGATCAGCTCGGCCATCGGGTCGTTGGCGTAGGGGCCGCCCTTGGGTCCAAGCGGCCTGCGCAGGCCCTCGTCGTCGAGGCTGGCGATCCCGTCGTGCCATTGTCGGTATGACTGCTCCAAGAAGGCGATCGCCTCGGTGGCGCTGCCCGGCAGGTCGGTCGGGACGTGGCGGGGATCGGCCATGTCGGCGTCGTCGGGCACGCTGCCGTCGCCGAAGAACGCGCTGGCCCGGTTGGCCAGGCAGCCCGCGCCGAGGTGGACCAGGCGCCACGCGATGGTCGTCACCGGTGGGGGCGACGGCGCCGGGCGTTGCTGGTCGAGCTGGTAGCTGCCGTCCTCGGCGCGGCGCAGGCTCCAGCAGCCGTCGACCGGCTCCCAGAAGTACTCCTCGTCGGTGAGGCCATCCAGGCGTGGCCGCAGGTGGATGTCCCAATAGAACTCCAGCTGCCCGACGAGCACACGACCCCAGTCGACCTGCACTGCGTGCCCCGATCTGTTGTGCGCCAGCGATGATGCCAGGCTCGGGTCCGCCAGCACGATCCTGCCTGGCAGGCGGTCAACCTGGCCCGCCTTGCCATTCTCGACGCCGGCTACCGACCGGATCCCACCAACCCCACTCCTGACCATCCTCGGCGGATGGCCCACCAACACCCTATAGGGCACCAGCTCCCTAGGGGAGCAGCCCGGGGACGCCGGCCAGGAAGCCGCGCACCTCGGCCAGGAGCCGGGGGCCGGCGAGCAGGTCGTGGTCGTTGTGGTCGGCGCCGTCCAGCACGACCAGCCGCTTGGGCTGGGGCGCGGCCGCGAACAGGCGCCGGCTGTGGCTGGCCGGGACGATCCGGTCGCGGCCGCCGGCCACCACCAGCAGGGGCGCGGCCAGGCGGCCGGCCAGGACGGCCGAGTCGTAGCGGTCGCGCAGCAGCAGCGACACCGGGACCAGCGGGTAGTGCAGCTGGCCGACCTCGGCCAGTGACGCGAACGGCGACCGCAGCACCAGGGCGGCCGGGGGCCGCTCGGTGGCCAGCCGCAGGGCCACGGCCGCGCCCAGCGACTCGCCGAAGTAGACCACCCGCGCCGGGTCGACCTCGGGCCGCCCGACCAGGTAGTCGAGGGCGGCCCTGGCGTCGGCGGCCAGCCCGGCCTCGGTGGGCTGGCCCGGGTTGCCCCCATAGCCCCGGTAGTCGAACACCAGCACGTGCAGCCCCATCCGGGCCAGGGCCGCGGCCAGCGGCGCCCGCAGCGACCGGTTCCCCCCGTTGCCGTTGCACACCAATACCGCGGCCCTCGGCGCCTCCCGCCCCTCGGCCGGGACGAACCACCCGCCGAGCCAGAGCCCGCCGGCGGTCTCGAACGTCACCTCCTCGGCCCCCGGGAGGACCGAGGCGGCCGGGGGGACGGTTCGTGGGGCGGGGAGGTAGAGGAGGCGGCGCTGGAAGGCCCAGAGCAGCCCGATGGGGGCGACCAGGACGGCCGCCACGACCAGGAGGATGATCCCGACCCGCATGGTCGAGCCGTACCATGATCCCGCTCGCGCGCACCAGAGCCGAACCAGAGCCGGGGAGGAGCGCGCATGGAGGTTGGGGTCGGGCTGCCAACCACCACGCCCGGGGCCGACGGCCGCTGTGTCCTGGAGTGGGCCCGGCGGGCCGAGGACGGGCCGTTCGCCAGCCTGGGGGTGCTGGACCGGATGGTGTACCCCAGCGTCGAACCGTTCGCGGCCCTGTCGGCGGCGGCCGCGGTCACCAGCCGGGTGCGGCTGGTGACCATGGTGGTGATCGGGCCGCTGCGCAACACGGTGCTGCTGGCCAAGCAGGCCGCCTCCCTGGACCTGCTGTCCGGCGGCCGGCTCACCCTCGGCCTGGCCATCGGGGCCCGAGCCGACGACTACCAGGCCCTCGGGGTCGACCAGCGCGGCCGCGGCCGGCGGCTGGGCGAGCAGCTGGCCAAGCTGCGCTCGGTCTGGGAGAAGGCCGAGGTCGGGCCCGAGCCGGTCCAGCCGGGCGGCCCGCCGCTGCTGGCCGGGGGGCTGTCGGGGGAGGCGTTCGCCCGCATGGCCCGGACCGCCGACGGCTATGTCCACGGCGGCGGCCCGCCGCGGGCCTTCGCCGGGGCCGCCGCCAAGGCGTGGGCGGCCTGGCGGGACCTGGAGCGCCCTGGCCGCCCCCAACTGTGGGGCCAGGGCTACTTCGCCCTTGGCGACGCCGAGGCCGGCGACGCCTACCTGCGCGACTACTACGCCTTCACCGGCCCCTTCGCGGCCAGGATCGCCGCCGGCAACCTCACCAGTGGCCGGGCGGTCAGGGACTTCGTCCGCGGCTACGCCGAGGCCGGCTGCGACCACCTGGTCCTGCTGCCCACCGTCTCCGACCCGGCCCAGCTCGACCGCCTGGCCGACGTCCTCGCCTGAGGGAGCCGGGATGCGCATCGGGGTCCTGGGCGGCGGGCCCGCCGGGCTGTACTTCGCGCTGCTGGCCAAGCGGGCCGACCCCGCCCACGAGATCACCGTGGTCGAGCGCAACGCCCCCGACGCCACCTTCGGCTGGGGGGTGGTGTTCTCGGAGGAGACGCTGGGGGCGTTGCGTGACGCCGACTACCCCAGCTACGTGGAGATCACCGACACCTTCGCCCGCTGGAGCGCCATCGACGTGGTCTACGGTGGCCGCACCGTCCGCTCCGGCGGGCACATGTTCTCGGCCATCGCCCGCAAGCGGCTGCTCGAGATCCTGCAACGGCGCTGCCGCGAGGTCGGGGTCGAGCTGGCCTTCCGGCAGGAGGTGCCGGATCTGGACGCCACGTTCGCCGACCGCGACCTGGTGGTGGCCGCCGACGGGGTCAACTCCACAGCCAGGCGGCTGCTGGCCCCGCACCTGCGCCCGAGCCTGGACGTGCACCGCTCCAAGTTCGTCTGGTTCGGCACCGACCTGCCCCTGGACGCCTTCACCTTCATCTTCCGCGGCACCGAGCACGGCATGTTCCAGGTCCACGCCTATCCCTTCGATGCCGAGACCAGCACGTTCATCGTCGAATGCCCCGAGGCGACCTGGCGGGCGGCCGGGCTCGACCAGGCCGGCGAGGAGGAGAGCATCGCCGCCTGCCAGGAGCTGTTCGCCCCCGAGCTGGGCGGGCACAAGCTGCTGTCCAACCGGTCGCTGTGGATCAGCTTCGTCACCGTCCGCTGCCAGAGCTGGCACCACGGCAACGTCGTCCTGCTCGGCGACGCCGCCCACACCGCCCACTTCACCATCGGGTCGGGCACCAAGCTGGCCATGGAGGACGCGGTCGCCCTCAGCCAGGCCCTCCAGCGCCACCCGGCGGCGCTGGAGGCGGCCGTCACCGACTACGAGCTGGAGCGCCAGCCGGTGGTCGAGCGGTTCCAGGAGGCGGCCCGCGACAGCGCCACCTGGTTCGAGAACGTCCGCCGCTACGACGGCTTCGACCCGGTCCAGTTCACCTGCAACCTGCTGACCCGCTCGGGGCGCATCGGCCACCTGGAGCTGACCCGGCGCGACCCCGCCTTCGCGGCCACCGTCGACCGGTTCTTCGCCGGCCGGCCCGGGCGGCTGCTGGCCCCGCCGCCGCTGTTCGCCCCGCTGGGCCAGCGGGCGGTGACCCTGGCCAACCGGGTCGCACTGGCCGTGGTGGCCGCCGCCGACGCCGCCGACGGGCACCTGGCCGAGGCCGCCGCCCGCCGCCTGGCCAACGCCGCCGCCTCCGGGGCCGGGGTGGTGGTGAGCGAGCTGGCCGCGGCCGCCCCCGACGGCCGCATCACCCCCGGCACCCCCGGCCTGTGGGCCGAGGACCAGGCCGGGCCCTGGGCCGCCGCGGCCCGCGAGGTGGCCGAGCGCGGCTCCACCCTGGCCCTGCGGCTGGGCCACGCCGGGCGCCGAGGCGCCACCCGACCCCGCCGCCGCGGCGTCGACCGGCCCCTGCCCGAGGGGGGCTGGCCCCTGCTGGCCGCCTCGGCCATCCCCTACATCCGCGGCGGGCCCGTCCCTCGGGCGATGGGCCCAGACGACATGGAGCGGGTCGCCGGCCAGTTCGCCGCCGCCGCCCGGCTGGCCGCCGACGCCGACGTCCCGGTGCTCCTGCTCGACCTGGCCCACGGCTACCTGCTCGGCGGGTTCCTGTCCCCGCTGGCCAACCGGCGCGACGACGAGTTCGGGGGGACCCTGGAGGGGCGGCTGCGCTTCCCCCTGCGGGTGGTCGACGCCGTCCGGGCGGCCTGGCCCACCGACCGGGCCCTGTGGGCGGCGGTCACCGTCACCGACTGGGCCCCGGGGGGCCTGGAGCCGGAGGAGGCCGTCGCCGTGGCCAGGGCCCTGGCCACGGCCGGCTGCGACCTGCTCCAGGTGACCGCCGGCCAGACCACCGCCGCCACCCGCCCCGACTACGGCCGCCTCAGCCTGGTCGGCTGGAGCGACCTGGTCCGCAACGAGGCCGGCGTCCCGACCATGGTCGGCGGGGGCCTGACCACCGCCGACGAGGTCAACACCGTCCTGGCCGCCGGCCGGGCCGACCTGTGCCTGCTCGACCCCCGCCGCTACACCGGCGGCTGACCGGGCCGGGCGCGGCCTGGTACCGTCGGAGACGTACCGCACCGGTAGCGGCCTCCTGCTCCCCGCGCCCACGGCGCCGTCGTCTGGAGGTTCGCCATGTCCGCAGTCCAGGTGCGCCCGTTCCGCCGCGCCGACCGCGAGCAGCTCACCGCCCTGGTCAACGCCCACATCCAGGCCGTCGTGCCGGGCGTGACGGTGTCGGTCAACACCGTGCTGAGCCAGCTGGAGCGCGACCCGGGCGAGTTCATCGTCGACCCCTGGGTCGCCGAGCGGGCCACCCTGGTCGCCGAGCAGCGCCGCCGGGTGGTAGCCGCCGCCCACCTGCTGCGCTACGGCGCCAGCGAGGACGTCGGCCCCGCCTACCGCGACAGCGCCGAGATCAACTGGCTGCTGTTCTGGCCGGAGGCGAGCTACTGGCCCGACTCGGCCGCCGCGGCCGCCGCCCTCATGGACGCCTGCCTGGACCAGTTCAGGTCCTGGGGGGTGGACCACTGGCACGCCGACGGCACCCTGCCCGCCCCCGGCGTGTACGGCGTGCCCGAGCAGTGGCCGCACGTGCGCGCGCTGTACGAGCGGGCCGGGTTCGTCCACCAGGAGCGGACCGGGTCCGAGCACGACGGCCACACCGAGATCGTGCTGCTGGCCATGGTCGAGGAGCTGCCCCGGCCGGCCGAGCCGCCCGTCGGAGGGCTGCGGCTGGGCCGGGCCCTCGGGGTCAACGGCACCCGGCTGTACGGGCTCATCGACGACAAGATCGTCGGCTACATCGAGGTCGACACCAACCTGGCCGAGGGCGGGCGCCTCGCCCACCTCGCCGGCTGGGCCGACGTCGGCAACCTCCACGTCGACGAGGCCTACCGCCGCCGCGGGATCGCCACCTGGCTGGTCGGGCAGGCCGCCGACTGGCTGCGGCTGGCCCGGATGGAGCGCCTGCTCGACTACGCCTGGCCCGAGGAGGAGGCCATGCTCGCCCTGCTCGGCGGCCTCGGCTTCCGCGAGCTCACCCGCACCGCCCGCGGCTGGCACCACCGCCCCGGGCGGCGGTCGAGCCCCGAGGCGAACGCCACTCCCAGCCCCGCCGACCGGCGCTAGGCGTCCTCGATCTCCTCGCGGACGGCGCGGTCCTCGGGGGCGGCGGGGCCGCGGTCGGTGCCGGGGAACTTCTGGACACCGCCGGAGGCGTCGCGGGCCGGGTCGGAGGGGGCGGTGTCGGCGCCGATGGCGCCGGTCTCCAGGGCCGGGGTGCCGCCCAGCTCGCCGCCCTCGGTCTCGTACTCGCCGACCGCGCCCGGACCCTTGGCCGTGCCCGGGACCTGCTCGACCATGTCCTCGCCCCAGGCGCCGGTCTCGGCCGGGGACGGCTCGGCCTCGGGGTCGCCGCCGGGGGTGGCGGCGGTCGGGTCGAGCGAGGGCAGCTCGACCCCCTCGGCCGCCCGCTCCAGGTCGGCCAGGGCCAGGTCGGGGGCGCTGCGGCCCTCCCGGGCCTCCCGGTCCTCCTCGTCCAGCAGGTCGTCGGGGTCCCCGCCGCGCTCCTCCCACTCCGACAGGGCCAGGGCGTCGGAGGCCGGCACCCCGCCGCGCTGCTCGGTGCCGGTCGGGGCCAGCTGGGGCACGTCCGGCGGGGTCCAGGGCTCGTTCTCGTCCAGCGCCTCGGCCAGGTCCTGGGTGGGGACGGTCTCCGGGCCGGCCAGCATGTCGGTCGAGCCGACCAGCACCTCGTCCCCGGCCGGGGAGGCCGGCTCGGTGTCCAGCGGCTCCTCGACCCCCTCGCGCAGCCCACGGTCGACCTGGAGCTCGTTCACCACCGAGGTGGCGTACTCCTCGGCCAGCTGCCCGGCCACCGTCGCCTCCTCGGGGGTGGCCACCGCCCCGAGCAGGACCACGTCGTCGTCGCGGGTCGCGACCTCGATCCGCTCGTCGCCGACCCGGGTCGACACCCGCAGCCGCTCACGGATCTGCTCGAGCACGTCAACGTCGACAGCCATCGGGATCGGTCCTCCTCGTTCGCCGCGGGCGGCACTCGCCCGCCGGGCACCCCTACCCCACCGTTCGCCCCGGGAATCAGCTGGGACGCTCGCGCTCCAGGCGGGCCTCCTCCACGTCCAGGTCGTGGTCGAGGCGGCGGGCCACCTCGGGGGTGACCCGGCCCTCCTCGCGCAGGCGACGCAGCTCCTCGCGCTGGACGCCGAGCAGGTCGGCCACCAGCTCGGCCGGGACCCTGTCGGCCTCGGCGTCGATGGCGTCCAGGTGGTCAAGGGCGGCCTGCGAGAGCCGGGCCAGGGCCAGGGTCACCACCCCGCGCATGCCCGCCCAGCCGATCACCGTGATGAACCCTCAGCCGGGGAACGGGTCCCGCTCACGCACCCGGGCCGACAGCCGCGGCAGCCAGCTCGCCGGGTACACCAGGGCCAGCCGGACGACCACGACCACCAGGTTGAGGGCCAGGGCGGCCAGGGCCAGCTCGGCCAGGGACCGCCCCTCGATCCCCTCCACCACCGTGCGCAGCTGCACCCCGACGAGCACGAACGACAGCCCCTCCAGGACGAACACCAGCCAGTCCCAGAGCTGGCGGGCCTGCAGGCGCGCCCCCGAGGAGATCGAGCTCCAGTGGCGGCTCATCAGCAGCCCGCAGGCCAGCACGGCCAGGACCCCGGAGACGTGCAGCCGCTCGGCGGCCAGCCAGGCCACATACGGCAGCAGCAGCTTGACCGTGTTCTCGACCGGGGCCTCGGACACCCGGCGCAGGACCCGGCTGCCGGCGAAGCCGACGGCCAGCCCGACCAGCGTCCCCCCGACGGCCGTGACGGCCAGCTCCACCCGGCCTCGCCGAGCGAGAAGGCCCCGGATACGGCCGCGGCCACCGGGTCGGGCGGGGACACGACCGCGCCCAGCACCACCGCCACCGCCAGCGGCAACCCGAGCACAGCCTGGCCCAGCACCGCCACCGCGGCCGTGGGGGCCAGCACCAGCACCACCGCCAGCGGGGCGAGCGGGCGCAGGTTGCGGCGCAGGTCGGTCAGGTCGGTGTGCAGGGCGGCCCAGTACAGCAGCGGCGGCAGGAACAGGGCCAGGGTCAGCTGCGGGTCCAGCTCCACGGTGGGCAGCCCGGGGATCAGGGCCACCGCCAGGCCGGCCGGGACCAGCAGGACCGGCTCGGGGATGGCCGTCCGCCCGGCCAGCCTGACCGCCACCGCCACGGCGGCGAGCAGCCCGACCAGCAGCTCCAGGGTCTCCATGTCGCGGCAACGCTGCCACGAGCCGGCCTCGCCCGCCACCGTCCCGATCCGGCGTTTCGGCTGGTGCCGAGGGGGAACAGCCACAGGCATGGACGACCACGACCACCCGCACGAGCGGGAGTGGACCGGCACCCTGCCCGAGGTCGACGAGGAGTCCTTCCTGCGGGTCCTCGGCGACGCCATCCGGGTCGCCGGCGCCACCGGCCTGCCCCATGCCTTCATGGGCGGGATCGCCTCGACCGCACTCGGGCGGCCCCGCTGGACCCACGACATCGACCTGTGCGTGCGCCCCCAGGACGCCCGGGCCATGCTGGCCGCGTTCGCCGACGCCGGCTACGAGACCGAGGAGACCGACCAGACCTGGCTGTACAAGGCGACCAGGGACGGGGTCCTGGTCGACGTGATCTTCGAGAGCACCGGCGGGATCGTGCTCGACGACGAGATGCTGTCGCGGGTCCGTCAGGGCACCTTCGGGCACCTCCAGCTGAACGTCCTCGGCCCCGAGGACCTGCTGGTCATCAAGGCGATCGTGCACCGCGAGCACCGCCAGCGGCACTGGTTCGACGCCCTGGCCCTGGTCGAGACGGGCGAGCTGGACTGGCCGTACCTGCTGCGTCGGGCCGCCCCCAGCCCGCGGCGGGTGGCCAGCCTGCTGCTGTACGCCCAGACCGACGGCCTGCGGGTGCCCGACTGGGTGGTCGAGTCGCTGCTCGAGCAGGCCCGGGAGCAGGAGGCCGGCGTCGACGTGCCCGACGAGTACCTGGTCGCCCACGCCGGCGAGGCCCTGGCCACCGACCCGCGCACCGCCGAGCTGGAGCTGGACGTCGGCGTGGACGGCCGCGAGGTGGTGGTCACGGGCACGGTGGCCACGCCCGAGCGGCAGGCCGCGGTGGGCGAGGTCGTGGCCAGGGCCCTGCCCGGCCGGGAGGTCCGCAACCTCACCGGGGTGGAGGACGAGGCGGCCGACCCGTTCGTGGAGACGCTGCCGTGATCCGGGTGGCGGCCGTGGGCGACGTGCACGTCGGGATCGACTCGGCCGGCCGGCTGGCCCCGCGCCTGCACGGGCTGGCCGACCACGCCGACCTGTTCCTGCTGGCCGGCGACCTGACCCACCGGGGCCGGCCCGAGGAGGCCAAGGTGCTGGCCGAGGAGCTGCGCGGGGTGGGGGTCCCCACCGTGGCGGTGCTGGGCAACCACGACTACCACTCCGACGAGCAGGACGCGGTCATCGAGGTGCTGGAGGACGCCCGGATCCGGGTCCTGGAGGGCTCCGCGGTGGTGGTGGAGGTGCGCGGCCGCCGGGTCGGGATCGCCGGCAGCAAGGGCTTCGGGGGCGGCTTCGCCGGGGCCAGCGCCAGCGACTTCGGCGAGCCGGAGATGAAGGCGTTCGTCGGCCACACCAGGACCCTGGCCGGCCGGCTGGAGCGGGCCCTGGGCGGGCTGCGGGCCGATCGAAAGATTGCCCTGCTCCACTACTCGCCGGTGGCCGAGACCCTGGCCGGTGAGCCGCGCGAGATCCACGCCTTCCTGGGCAGCTACCTGCTGGCCGAGGCGGTCGACCGGGCCGGGGCCGACCTGGTCCTGCACGGCCACGCCCACCGGGGCAGCCGCGACGGCACCACCCCGGGCGGGGTTCCGGTCCGCAACGTCGCCGCCCCGGTGATCGGCCGCGCCTACGAGGTCTTCCGCTTCGGCGCCGACGACCTCCAGGCCTGAGCCTCAGCCGCCCAGCCGCAGGGCGACGACCTTGCCGTCGCGGAGCTCGGCCTCGGCCCGGCCCTGGACCCGCTCGGCCGGGTCGTCGCGCCAGGCCCGCACCGTCCAGGTGACCCGGTCGCCGGCCACCTGCTTGCGGGTCGGGTCCAGGTGCAGGCCGGTGGTCAGGTGCTGGCGCACGAACCGGCCGATCCGCTGGCGGCCGCGGAGGCCGGCCTGGTCGGGGAACGGCGGCGCCGACGACAGCTCGGCGTCGTCGGCGAAGCAGCCGAGCACGGCGGCCGGGTCGCGGTCCCGCCAGGCCCGCTCGAAGGCCAGCGCGGCCAGGAACTCCTCGGCCCGCGCGCGGCCGTGGGCCAGCAGCTCGCGGATGAAGGCGGGGTCGCGGTTGAGCTTGGAGGCGGTGCCGAGCGACCGCGACCGCGGCGGCCGGGTCAGCTCGAGGAGCCGGACCACGATCTGCTTGTAGCGGCCGTCGGCGGCCAGCCGGCCCTCCTCCAGCAGCTGGTCGACCTTCTCGATGAACCCCAGCTCCTGGCGCAGCGAGAGGTTGCCGGAGAGCTCGTTGCGCCGGTCGGCGATCTCGACCATGGTCCGCGGCTCCCCCTCCCGGCGGCTGGGGTTGATCTGGATCACCCACAGCTCGTCCGGGCGGGTGTCGACCAGCTCCCTGACCGGCGGGTTCTGGGAGAACAGGCCGTCCCAGTAGGTGCCGTGGCCGACCCGGACGGCCCGGAACAGGTTGGGGATGGCCGCCGAGGCCAGGACCATGTCGGCGGTGATCGGGTCGCGCCGGCTGTTGAACGCCCTGAAGTCCCCCGACAGCACGTCCACGGCCCCGAGCAGCAGCATGGGCGCCGACCCGACGGCCAGGGCGGCCAGCCGGTCGAAGTCGACCCGCCGCTCCAGCATCGCCCGGAACTCCGCCAGGGCCTGGGCGGACGCCGGGTTGTCGTAGGGGCTGACGGCCGGCAGGACGACCAGGCTCTCCAGCCTCGCCGCCCACATGACCCAGGCGTTGACCAGCTGCTCCAGCGGCGTGGTGGCCGAGTTGTCGGCCCAGAACGCCTCCAGCCGCCCGCCGGCGGCCGCCGGGTCGCCGTCCAGCAGGGCCGACCAGGCGAGCAGGGCGCACACCGCCCCGCCCGAGGTGCCGCTGAGGCCGACCACCTCGGTCCCGGCCAGCTCCTCGGCCCCGAGCAGCCGGGTCAGCACCCCGGCGGTGAAGGCGGTGTGGCTGCCGCCGCCCTGGCAGGCGATCGCCACCCGGAGACGTCCCGGTTCGGTCATCCGCCCCACTGTACCGGGAACGGGGGTTCGCTCCGCTGCCGCACGGGTTACCAGGCAGCCAGGCGCATTGGCCGGGAGACCGCTCGTCCATACCGCCTTCAAGCTGTACCCAAGCGCACCGTGCTCGGGCTCTCGCTGTTCATCGGCCAGGCGTTCCTCTACAAGTCGGCACCGGGATCGGCGGGGTCACCGGCCCGGCCCTGTTCGGCAAACTGGTCGAGACCGGCAAGAAGGTCAACGTCTCCTACGGCTACCTGCTCGGCGCGGCGCTGATGATCGCGGCCGGGGTGGCCGAGTGGCTCATCGGTGTCGAGGCCACCGCCTAGCCGCCCAGGCGGGCCAGGGCGGCCACGACCAGCTCCTCCATCCGCTGAAGCCACGGCTCGGGCGGCGGGCCGGGGGACTCCAGCTCGGGGACGGTGTCGACCGCCGCCACCACGTCCCAGTAGGGGTGGTGGCCGAACCCGGTGAGGGCGTGGTGGGCGGCCAGGAACCGGTCGGCCGCCTCCAGCCCCAGGTCCCAGGCCAGGTTGAGGCGCATGTGGCCCAGGTCGACCGAGGGCGGCCCCCACGACCCGCCGACCCAGTCGACCACCCCGACCAGCCGGCCATCGAGCCACAGGGTGTTGCCCGGGTGGTAGTCGCGGTGGATGAGGCACGGCCGGTGCGGCGGCGGGGGCCCGGCCGCCACCTCGAAGGCCCGCGCCCACAGCCCCGGCCGGGCCGACCAGGCCGGCGGGGCCAGCCGCTCGGGCTCGTAGAAGCGCCGGTAGGCGGGCACCACGGTGCCGGGCAGGGCCACGGCGTGGATGGGCGGCAGGGCGGCGGCCAGGCCCTGCAGCACCGGGCCGGGATCGGGATCGCCTTCGAGGTCCGGGGGGCCGCCGGGGAGCCGGGCCAGCAGCAGCGCGGGCACGTCGCAGACGGCGCCGTCGGGGTCGGCCGCGACCAGGACCGGCGCCGGCACCGGGGTGGGGGCGAGCAGCTCCAGGATGGCCGCCTCGCGGGCGGCGTTGAAGTCCGGGTCCTCCTCGTCCCAGCCCGGCCGGGCCCAGCGGCGCAGCACCACCCGGTGCACGGCGCCCGCCGCATCGGCCACGTCGACCGCGTGGTTGGCCAGCCAGGCCGAGTCCAGGGGCCGCACCGCCACCACCCGGCTGCCAGGACCGAACGCCGCCGCCGCCCAGCCCAGCGCGGCCGCCGGCGGGCGGCGGCGCAGCAGCTGGTGGACCGGGTCGGTTTCGGGTGGGTCGACGGCGGCCATGCAGTGAGCATTCTGCACCTCCCGAACGCGAAGGAGCCGCCGTGGACCGGGTCCCCTCCCTGCCGCCGCTGCCGCCACCCGTCAGGGCGGGGCTGCTCGGCTTCGTCACCGGGCTCCGCTCCCAGGTGCCCGTCGCCCTGCTGGCCGTCGAGGCCGAGCGGGGCCACTTCGACCCGGGCACGGGGCGGCTGGCCCGCCGCTTCGCCTCACGCGAGGGGGTGCTGGGGGCGGTGGTGGCCATGGGCGGCGAGCTGGTCGCCGACAAGCTGCCGGCGACCCCCAGCCGGACCACCCCCGGCCCGTTCCTGCAGCGGCTGGCCACCGGGGCCGCGGTCGGGGCGGCCGTGGCCTACGACGCCGGCCGGCCCCGCGGCCTGGGCGCCCTGCTTGGGGCGGCCGGGGCCGGGGCGGGGGCGTTCGCCGGGTCACGGGCACGGATCCTCCTGGCCGACCGGACCTCCCTCCCGGGCCCCCTGCTGGGTGCGCTCGAGGACCTGGTGGCGGTCGGCCTGGCCGTGGCCGTGCTCACCGCCGGCCGCGACTCCGGCTAGCCAACGGGTTTCGGCGGCCGATCCGGTGCCAGGCGGGAAGGATGGAAGTCGCCGACGGCTGTACCTGCGACCCACCGCCTGGCCGCCACTGGTCCACGGGCTGCGCAACGGGCTGCTCGGGGCACGGCGAGCCCTGGCGCGACGGGTGGCCGCGGCCGAGGCCCGCCGCCGCGGCTGCTGGTAGCCGGCCCGCTTCAGCCGAGGGCGACGCTGGCCCCGCCGCTGAAGGGCCCGTCATGCAGCTCGACCCGGGCCAGGTCGACCGGGTCGGGGACGTCGTAGACGAGCGTGCCCTCCAGGCGCTGGCCCGGGTTGAGGTGGGTCGACAGGAGCCGCCCGTCGCCGTGGCGCACGGTCGCATCCAGGTCCGGGTCATGGCGCTTGCCGGCGTCGTCGAACAGGTACTGGCCGCCGCCGCCGAAGGTCCGGCCCTCGGTGCCGGTGTTCTCCACCCGCAGCTCCACCAGGCAGAACTGGGCCAGCGCCCGCTTGGCGGCCAGGCCCTGGCCCACCGAGCGGGCCCCGCAGGCCACCGAGCGGACCACGAACTCGAACTGGCCGTCCCGCACCGGGTCGCCCAGCCCGGCCGGTCCCCGCTCCCCCCGGTCGGCCTGGCCCAGGTTGGCCGCCACCGCCACCACCGCCAGCACCCCGACGGCGACCAGCAGCCGCCGCCCGCGGCGCCGCCGGGACGGCGGGGCGCTCCAGCCGGGCAGCCTCACCCAGCCCCGGCGGCGCCGCGAGCCCGGCGGGCGCGGCACGCCCCAGCCGGGCGGGGGAGCGGGACCGGCCGGGACTTCGGTCGGAGCCGAGGCGACAGGCAGGCGGGCCGTGCCGGCCAGGGGCTCCAGCAGGCGGCGCAGGGCCGCGGCCGACGGGCGTTGCGCCGGGTCCTTGGCCAGGAGGGCGAGCAGGACCGGTTCCAGTGGACCGGCCCGCCACGGGCGGCCGGGCGGGTCACGGAGGATGGCGGCCAGGGTGGCCGCCGGGCTGGGCCGCTGGAACGGCGGGGCGCCCTCGACCGCGAACCACAGCGTCGCCCCCAGCGCCCACAGGTCGGCCGCCGGGCCGGCCCGCCGGTCGCCGGCCTGCTCGGGGGCCACATAGGGCAGCGACCCGAACGCGGCCGTCATCGTCCGGTCGCCGGCCCCGCCGCCCACCCCGGCCATGCCGAGGGTCCGCTGGGTGTCGTCCTGGAGCGAGGCGATGCCGAAGTCGGCCAGCTTCACCCGGCCGTCGGCGGTGACCATGACGTTGGCCGGCTTGACGTCGTGGTGGACGATCCCGGCCCGGTGGGCGGCGTCCAGCGCCGCCAGCAGCTCCAGCCCGACCCGGGCCGCCGCCGCCGGCGCCAGCGGCCCCGACCGCTCCACCAGCTCCCGCAGGGTCGGGGCGTCGACCAGCTCCATGACCAGGTACAGCCGGCCGTCGGCCTCGACCACGTCATGCAGGGTGACGGCGCCGGGGTGGTTGAGCCGGGCCGCCGCCCTGGCCTCGCGCAGCGCCCGCCCGCTCGCGGCCTCCCGGTCGGCCCCGGGCGGCCCGCCCGGCAGCTCGACCTCCTTGACCGCCACCGGCCGGCCCAGCAGGACGTCGTCGGCCCGCCACACCGTGCCCATCCCGCCCCGGCCCAGCGGCCCCCCGAGGACATAGCGGCCCGCGACCAGCCGGCGGTCGGCGCTCGCTTCCATGACGCGCGCCAGTATGGCAGGTCGCCGGCGGGCCGCTTGACCACCCCAACCGGTAAGTTGTAACTTACCGTAAGTGGAAGCTTACCGATCCGGGCTGGCCCTGGACGCCCTCGGCGACCCGACCCGCCGGGCCATCCTGGAGCTGCTGCGCGACGGGCCGAGGCCGGTCGGGGAGCTGGCCGAGGCCCTGCCGGTCAGCCGCCCGGCCGTGTCCCAGCACCTGGCCGTGCTGAAGGCGGCCGGGCTGGTCGCCGACCGGGCGGCCGGGCGGCGGCGGCTGTACGCCGTCGACCCGGCCGGCCTCGACGCCCTCCGGGGCTACCTGGAGGGGCTGTGGGGCCAGGCCCTGGCCAGCTACCGCCAGACCGCCGAGGGCGGGACCGAACCGACCGAGGAGAAGGGGGAGCGATGACCGAGACGATCCAGCCGGTGGTGGTCGCGATCGACGTGCGCCGGGGCATCGAGCAGGCATTCCGGGTGTTCACCACCGAGATCGGCGCCTGGTGGCCGGTGGCCGCCCACTCCGTCGAGCCGGACAAGGTGGAGACGGTGGTCCTGGAGGGCCGGGTCGGCGGGCGGCTCTACGAGCGCTGGCACGACGGCGGCGAGGTCGACTGGGGCCGGGTGCTGGCCTGGGAGCCCCCGGCCCGGCTGGTCCTGTCCTGGTCGCCGACCCTGGAGCGCCGGCCCCCGACCGAGGTCGAGGTCCGCTTCCTGGCCGTGGAGCCCGACCACACCCGGGTCGAGCTGGAGCACCGGGGCTGGGAGCGCCTCGGCGACCTGGCCGCCCAGGCCCGGAGCAGCTACGAGGGCGGCTGGCCGGGGGTGCTGGACGCCTTCGCCGGCACGGCCATGGCCGTCCACCACCGGGCGTTCGCCCGCTCGCTCAACGGCCTGGTCTGGCGCCTCCTGGCCAGGAGCGGCCGGACCGGCGACGACGACGCCCGCATGGTCGACGCCGCCCACGCCTCCCAGTACCACTGGCGCGAGGCCGGCGGCCCCCCGGCGACCCGCGGCGAGTGGCTGGTCTCCCACGTCTACGCGGTCCTCGGCCGGCCAGAGCCGGCCCTGCACCACGCCCGCCGCTGCCTGGAGCTGGCCGACGGCCCGGGCGTGGCCGACTTCGACACCGCCTATGCCGCCGAGGCCATGGCCCGGGCCCTGGCCTGCGCCGGCGACCTCGACCAGGCCGCCGGCTGGCACTCCCGGGCCACCGCCGCCGGCGCGACCGTGACCGATGACGAGGACCGCAAGATCTTCACCGAGGACCTGGCCACCGGCCCCTGGTTCGGCCTGCGGAGGAGGTAAGGCGGGCGGGTGGCAGGCGCCGCCCATCACGTTCGCGCCCGGGCGGCGGGGACGACCAGGGCGTCGGCCGCCACACACCCGTCCGGGCCGGCGACCAACGGGTTGACGTCCAGGGCGGCCAGCCGGTCGCCGAGGTCGACAGCCAGGAACGAGAGGTCCACGACCGCCTGCGCCACCGCGTCCAGGTCGGCCGGAGGGCCACCCCGGACCCCGTCCAGCAGGGGGTGGACGGCCAGCCGGTCCAGCATGGCCATGGCCTGGCGACGGTCCACCGGAGGCAGGGCGAACCGGCGGTCACCCAGGACCTCGACCAGCACCCCACCGGCAGCCACGATCAGCAGCGGACCGAACTGCGGGTCCGCGACGACCCCCAGGGCCAGCTCCACCCCCGGCCCAGCCATGGCCGCAACCGTCACCCGCGGCCCCAGCCGCGCGGCCAGGTCCTTGTAGGCGGCGGCCACCCGGTCCGGCCCGTCCAGTCCCAACAGCACCCCGCCGACGTCCGACTTGTGAACGACCCCGGGCGCCGCCGTCTTGAGCGCCACGGGCCACCCCACCCGCCCGGCCGCAGCCAGCGCCTGCTCCAGACTGGCCGCCACCTCAGCGGCCACCACCGGCACCCCCCAGTCCGCCAGCAGCGCCAACCCCTCAGCCTCGTCCAGCGGCTCCGGCCCGCCCAAAGGCGCCCCTGCCTCGACCAACTCACCCAGGGGCCGCCCCCCGACCTCACCCGGAGGCCGCCCCGCCTCGCTCAGCCGGCGGCGCCACCGCTCCCGGGCGTGCCTCACCCCAACCCGCCGGTGCCGGGTCCCCCGGTGGGGGAGCGTAGCCGAGCCGGGCGGTACAGGTGCCGGGCTGTCCACGCCCCCCCGCTCGTCCGCCGCCCCCCTCCGCTCCGCCGCCTCCATCCCGTGCCCAGCCCCCCTCCGCGTGAGGAAGTCGCGGTAGGCGAGTAGGTGGCCCATGGCGGCCAGGCCGGTGGCGGTGCCTTCCAGGACGGGGACGCCGGCGGCGCGGAGGGTGGCGGCTTCGGCCGGGTCGACGGCCGAGGCCAGGTTGGCGATCACCGCCACCGGCTTGTCGGTGCCGGCGGCGGCCTCGATGGCCAGGCCGGTGTAGCTCGTGTCCGGGGTGGGCTCGGTGGTCAGGTCCAGGTTGAGGGCCAGGGCGGCGGTGGCCGGGTCCTCCAGCAGGGCCCGGATGCAGGCGGCGAAGATCCGGTCGGCGTGGTTGCCGGTGCCCCAGGCGTCCAGCGGGTTGGTGGCGGGCAGGCCCGGCTCCAGCACGGCCTCCAGCCGCGCCCGGGTCGTCTCGGAGAGCTCGGCCAGCGGCACCCGCAGCCGCTCGGCCACGTCCAGCAGGTGGGCCCGCTCGCCCCCGGAGTCGTGGATGGCGGCCAGCGCGCCGGGGCCGGCCCGGCGGCCGGCCAGCAGCTCGCAGGTGTCGGCCAGCTCGTCCAGGGTGGCCACCCTGGCCACCCCGTAGGCGTCGAACAGAGCCTGGTAGGCGCCGTCCTCGCCGGCCAGGGCGCCGGAGTGGGCGGCCACCATGGCCCTGGCCGCCCGGCCCTGCCCGACCTTGAGGGCGACCACCGGGATGGTCCGGGCGGCCGCCTTGGCCAGGGCGGCCCGGAACGCCGCCGGCGCCCTGACCGTCTCCAGGAACAGGGCCACCACCCGGGTGCTCGGCAGGTCCAGGGCGTGGTCGAGGTAGGCGGCGGCGCTGGTGACGAGCTCGTTGCCGGCCGAGACGACCAGGTTGAAGCGGAGCCCGCGGTCGTTGTGGAGCAGGGCCGAGAACACCGACCCGGAGTGACTGACCGCCGCCACCGGCCCGGCGGCCAGGCCGGCCGGCTCCGGGTAGCCACAAACCCTCAAGCTCTGCTCGAGGTTGAAGAAGCCCATGCCGTTGCCACCGCACACCGCCATCCCGGCCTCACGGGCGATCGCCGCCAGCCGCTCGGCCAGGTCCGGGGGGTCGAGGCAGCTGGCGAAGATCACCGCCGCCGGGATCCCGGCGGCGGCCGCCGCCCGCAGCTGGGCCTCCAGGGCGGCGTTGGGCACGGCCAGCACGGCCAGGTCGACCGGCCCGGGCAGGTCCGCCAGGGACGGGTGGCAGGGGCGCCCGGCCACCTCCGGGTAGCGGGGGTTGACCAGGTGGACCCCTCCCCGGTAGCCGCCGGAGAGCAGCTGCGCGACCAGCTGGTCCCCGAACGACCCGGGCCGGGCGCTGGCCCCGACCACCGCCACCGACCGGGGCTCGAGCAGCGGGACCAGACCCACCGGGGCACTCCCCGGACCCCTCCGGCCGCTCACCTGCGGCGCTTGGCCTTCCTGCGGTCGGCCATGACGGCCCGGACGGCCTGCCACCCGGGGATGCCACAGACCCCGCCGCCGCCGTGGGTGGCCGAGCTGGCCTGGTACAGCCCGGCGATGGGGCTGCGGTAGTCGGCGTAGCCGGGGGCCGGGCGCAAGTGGAACAGCTGGTCGACCGAGAGCTCACCGTGGAAGATGTTGCCCCCGACCAGCCCCCACTCCTGCTCCATCTGCCAGGGCCCGATGACCTCGCGGTGCAGGATGGCCCCCTTCAGGTTGGGGGCCAGCTCGGCGTAGCAGTCGATCATCCGGTCGGCGTAGGCCTCCAGCTCCTCGGTGTGGGGGACCTCGGACCACTCGTGCGGGACCCACTGGGTGAACAGGGACATGACGTGGATGCCCTCGGGGGCCAGGGTCTTGTCGAACACCGTCGGGATGCAGCCGTCCGAGAACGGCCGGGTCGCGCCCCGGCCCTGCTTGGCGTCCTGGAACGCCTGCTCGATGTAGCCGACCGACAACGCCATGGCGATCGCGCCGGTGTGGTGCTCGCCGACCTCGGTGCCGGGGTCGGCGGTGAAGTCGGGCAGCTCGCCCAGGGCCAGGTTGATCTTGACCACGCCGCTGCGCGAACGCCAGCGCTCGATGTCGGCGACGAAGTCGGCCGGCAGCTCGGCCCGGTCGACCTGCTCCAGGAAGGTGATCCTGGGGTGGATGGCGGTGACCACCACCGGGGCGTGCAGCTCCTCGCCGCCGGCCAGCACCACCCCGGTGGCCCGGCCGCCGGAGACCAGCACCCGCTCGACCCGGGCGCCGGTGCGCACCGTGGCGCCCAGGGCGACCGCCGAGCGGTGGATGGCGTCGGCGACCGCGCCCATGCCGCCCTCGGGGAAGCCCCAGCTGCCCAGGTGGCCGTCGCCGACGTCGCCGATCGAGTGGTGGGCCATCACATAGGCGGTGCCGGGCGACTCGGGCCCGGCCCAGGTGCCGATCACCCCGTCGCTGAACGGCCGCAGCGCCGCCCGGCCGTTGCGCGCGTCCTGGAACGCCGCCTCCATGTACTCCATAGATGGCGCCATCTCCACCGACCCCGTGTGGTGCTCCTGTTGGTTGGTGCCGGGGTCGGCGGTGAAG
>JBJMHP010000375.1:0-6849 GCA_045807325.1 Actinomycetes bacterium
ACGGCCCGCCACTTGCCGTGCGACCAGGCCATCGAGAACACGAACCCGTGGGTGTGCAGCTGCACATCCGGGGGGCGGCCGTCGGCGACCGTCTCGGCGGTCGGGCGGGCGGTGTGGTGGGTGAACAGCCCGGCCACCAGCTCCCCGGGGGTGCGGGTGACCTTGCCGTCCAGGGTCGGACGGGTGACGCAGGCGCGCTCCTGGAGCAGGTCCATGCCGGCGCGGACCGCGGCTAGGTGGGCGTCCTCCAGGGCGGCCCGTTCGCCCGGGGTGGCGTCGATCAGGGCCTCGCTGACCGACTTGGGCGGGGAGAACACCATGTCCACGCCGGGCACGTGGCCGCCGCCCTGAGTCTGGATCAGCCGCGCGCCGGAGACGGGGTGGAGGCCGCGGGCGAGGCGGTCGAAGGACTCAGCGTCCAGCCCCTCCAGGCCCAGACGTCCGGCTCCCTGGCCCCAGGTCTCGTGCGGCCGCCCCTGGCCCAGGTAGTACTCGCCCGGCCCATGCTCACGGTCCCCACCACCGTGCTCCAGGTAGCCCCACAGCCCGCCCATGCGCGTCAGCTTCTTCGCCGTCAGCACCTCACCGGCCCCCTCAAGGTTGACCGTGGTGCCCTCGACTCGAAGCCCGCCAACGGCAGACGCTGTACGCAGCTTGGCTTCGCCAAGCTGACTAGGCGTGGTACGTGACGGCGCGCCGCGGGAAGGGGGGAGCAGCTGAGAGGGCCGACGTCAGCGCTTCTCAGCGCGGTCGCTGGCCGGTACGCTGCCAGCTGCATCGAAGGTGCTCCTTCGGTGCCAGCCCCCGGGTGCTGCGAACACGCCGGGGGCATCCACGGGCGAATCAAGTAGTGCCGAGTGCCCGGTCGCCCTGGCCGGCGGCCCCATGCTCCTGGGGGTGGTGGCGGCCGCCACCGCCCCGGTGGCGCCGTGGGCCGCGGCCCTCGCCTGCCGCCTGGCCGACCCGTTCCTGATCGCCCTGGTCGCGATCGCCCGCTGGGCCGCCGGCCTCCCCGGCGGGTCGATCACCCTCTCCGGCCCGGCCCGAGCCGTCCCGGCGGCGATCGTCGTCCTGGTCCTGGCGGCGGTCGCGCTGCGGCGCCGTTCGCCATACCTGCCTCGCGCCGCCGAGCTGCCGATCGACGTCGAGAGGACGGGCCAGGGGAGGAGATGATCACCGGGCACGAGCTCCGCCGGGTGGTGCTGTCACTGCCGGAGGCCGAGGAGCGCGAGACCTGGGGCGTCCCCGCCCACGTGGGCCGCCACGGCTGGATGAGCATCCAGCTCGCCACCGTCGACCCGACCGAGCTCGGCGAGCTGGGTGGTCGAGGCGTGGCGCCAGACCGCCCCAGACGCCTGGTCGCCGCCTACGACGCCGATCAGGACCCCCGGGAGCCCGGGTCGGACGCCCCTGGATCGGGCGGGTGACAGTCCAAGGGTCGGGCCGCTGAGAACCGTGGGCTGGCTACCGAGGACGAGCCGCCGGCCGACCGTCAAGATCGCGATCTCCCGGGCCTCGGGGTCCGGCCGCATGGCGTTCCCGTGCTGACGATGGCTTGGCCGTAACGATCCCGTATCGCCGACCTGCCAGCATTCGGTTGCTCGATGCCAGGCACGACCCGACGACCACGGGAACAGACGGCAGAAGCTGCCATCGGCCGGCGGCACCCAACCCTGGAGGCGGCCATGAGTGACCTCGACGACTTCCTTGCCACCACCCTCGACCGGCAGATCAGGGCGGAGGAAGCAGTCCACAACGGCGACCTGGGACCGCGGCTGGCGATGTGGTCGACCAAGGACCCGGTGACCGTGTTCGGGGCGGTGCGCGGCGCGACCGGATGGGACGAGGTGAGCCAGCTCTTCGGCTGGCTGGGCGAGCACTTCTCGGACTGCACCGCCTACCGCTTCGAGCTCGTGGCCGCCGCCGTCAGTGGGGACCTCGCCTACACCGTCGGCTACGAGCACACCTCGGCCTCCTGGGACGGCGTCCCGCTCGAGCCGTACACCCTGCGCGTCACCCACGCCTACCGCCGTGAGGACGGCGAGTGGAAGATCGTCCACCGCCATGCCGACTCCGTCTCGGTCGACCAAGGCGCTCCGGCCAAGCCATCGACCGGGTAGCGAACAGGGGCGAGATCGCTGTCGACCGTCCTGAGCATCGCCGGACGGAGCCCGGCGCCACGGGACGCCGTGACCGCGGCGCCGGCGCACCAGCTGGTTGGTGGCAACCATGGCGCGGCGCCTGGCCAGGAGCACCGCGGCCGTGCTTGCCGCCGTGCTGGTGCTGTTCTTCGGGGTCGGCGGCTGGTTCCACGCCGGCGAGCTGCGCACGGACGCCCTCGACCCCAAGCCGCCGACCGATCCCGCTACGACCTCCCGGTGCTGGCCGTGGGGGCGGGGACCGTCAGCCTGGCCCGGGACCCAACCTCGCCCGGCGACCTCACCACCGAGGGCGTCTGGGGAGGGCAATCGACGGGTTCGCGTTCCCCTCCGACCCTCGGACCGCCTTCGGCCTCCCCTTCCGGGAGGTCAGCTACGCCTCCGAGCTCGGCCCCACCCGGGCCTGGTTCGTCGGCGGCCGCGCGGGACCTGGGTGCTGTCCGTGCGCGGCTACAACGCCCCCGCCGGGAGGCGCTGCGCCTGCTCCGGGTGGTGGCCGACGAGGGGTTCCCGGCGCTGGTGCTCAGTACCGTGACGATCCTGGGGCCCGCGGAGACCAGCTTCGCCCTGGACCAGGGTGCCACCGGTGTGGTCCTGATCGGCTACAGCATGGGCGGGCTGTGGCCATCAGCTTCCTGTACGAGTCGAAGCTGGCGGCCGAGGTTCGCGGGGTGATCCTGGACCGCCCCAGGGGTGGACCTGGGCGCGATCGTCGACCACGGCGCCCGCGGCCGCACCCTCCCCCTCCTGGGACTCCCGGTGCCGGCGCCGCTCACCGCGACCGCCAAGGCCGTCGCCGGCGTCCGCTACGCCCTGGACTGGCGCCGCCTGGACTACCACCGGATCGCACCCGTCGCCGGCTGATCCACTCCGTCACCTCCAGCGGGTAGGGGGCCGGGGGGTGACCCGGGGGCGGGGTAGCATGCGGGCATGGCGGCTCGACCTGGTTCGGTTCCGGTGACCCTCGTCCTTGGGGAGGAGGAGCTGCTGGCCGAACGTGCCGTGGCGGACGCGGTGGCCGTCGCCAGGGAGCGGCTCGGGCCGGGGACGTCGGTGGAAGAGGTCAGGGCTGGGGGGCTGCCCGACGGGTTCGCGATGGGGCTGGCCACGGCGTCGCTGTTCGGCGGGGGGCGGGTCGTGGTGATCCAGGAGGCCGACGGCCTGGACGCGACCGCCCGGCAGGCGGTGCTGGCCCTGGCGGCCGACCCGGCGGCGGCGACGGCGGTGGTGCTGCGGGCGGCGGCTCCGGGGCGGCAGGCGAAGTTCTTCAAGGACGTCCAGCGCCACACCGCCACCGTGCTCGTGCCCAGGCTGCGGCCGGCCGAGCGGGCGAGCTGGCTGCGGTCCGAGGTGCGGCGGCTGGGCCGCAGGGCCGACGAGGCGGCGGTGGCGGCGCTGATCGACACGGTCGGTCCGGACATCCGGGAGCTGGCCGGCGCCGTGGCCAAGCTGCACGTGGCCGTCCCTCCTCCGACCGTGCTGACCGCCGGCCACGTGACCGAGTTCCTGGCCCAGACGGCCGACCGGGGCATCTTCGAGCTGACCGACGCGGTGTTCGCAGCCGACGCGGCCACGGCCCTCGACCGGCTGGACGCGCTGATCGACCAGGGGGAGGACCCGATCCGGCTGCTCGGCTTCATCGCCAGCCAGCTGCGGCTGCTGCTGCGGGTCGCCGACCATCCCGAGCTCCCCAAGGCCGAGGTCGCCGCCCTGCTCGGCGGCGGGGTCCGTGACTGGCAGGTCGACCGGGCCCGGCGCCAGCTCCGGCGCTTCCGCCCCGGTGACCTGCACCGGGCCCTCGACCTGATCGCCGAGGCCGACGCCCACATCCGCAACGGCACCTCGTCGCCACGGCTCCTGCTGGAGCTCCTGATCGCCCGTCTCGCCGGCGCGGGCGCCCCGGCGGCGTCGGCCCGCTAGCGTCCGGCCGACAGGGCGTAGCGTCCCGGCGGGGTGCCGACGTGGCGCTTGAACAGGCGGGTGAAGTGGGCCTGGTCGTAGAAGCCGACGCCGGCGGCGACCAGGGCGACCGGCTCCCCGCCGAGGAGGCGCTTGCGGGCGGCGTCGATGCGCCGGGCGGTCACGTACTGGTGGGGCGCGATCCCGAAGGTGCCGGTGAAGCTCCGCACGAGGTGGGACGGTGACGCGCCGAGCTCGTGTCCCGCCTCGGCCAGGGTCGTGCGGTCGAACAGCCGCTGGTCGAGCAGGTCCCGCAGGTCGCCGGCCAGCCGGCCCGGATGCCCGCCCGGGACGGCGGACGGGTGGCTGCCCAGAAGCCGCTGGGACCCTCCCGCGATCCCGGTCGGGGGGTCGCCCAGGTGGGCCAGGAGCCGGTCGCCGACCAGCGCCAGGCGGGCCTCGGCCTCGAGGGCGTCGTCGGGCTCGTCGAGGGTGCGGTGGAGGGCGTGGACGGCCCGGAGCAGCGCGGGGTCGTGGATGTCGGGGCGGTCCACTGCCGGGCCGATCAGGCGCTCGGGGAGCACGTCGGCGGACAGGTACAGGACGCGTTTGCGGAACCCGCCGCCGGTGGCGGCGCGGCCGTCGTGGACGAGGTGAGGCGGCAGGATGATGACCCGCTCGCCGCCCGCCCCGCGGGCACGGGTCTCCAGGTCGTAGCGGATCCAGCCGTCGTCCACGACGAACACCGTCCAGGCGTCGTGGACGTGCGGCGGGTAGGCGTAGTCGACGAAGCGGGCGTGGAAGACCTCGTGCACGCCCGCGACCACCGGCTTCCAGGCCCGGACCCACTCGGGCCCGGACGACCGCCGACGCGACGCCGACATGGCAAGGATCGTACAAGACCGGGCGCCCTGGGCCGTTGTCCACTTCGGGGCATGATGCGTCCCACGTCGGCGTCGGCGAGATGAGCCAGCTGCTCGGGCTGGCCGGGTTCGCGCTGGTCGGGTCCATCACACCGGGGCCGAACAACTCGCTGCTGCTGGCCTCGGGAAGTCGCTTCGGGTTCCGCCGGACCGCGCCGCACGTCGCCGGGACGGCCGTCGGCATGGGCGGGCTGGTCTTCGCCGTGGCCGGCGGGGTCGGGGTGGTGCTCCTGGCCGTGCCCGGGATCGACCTGGCCCTGAAGGTGATCGGCTCCGCCTACCTGCTGTACCTGGCGGCCAGGATCCTCGGGAGCCGCGGGGCGGGCGCGACGGTGGCGGCGCGGCCGCTGGGACTGCTGGGCGGGGTGGGCTTCCAGTTCGCCAACCCCAAGGGGTGGCTGTTCGCCCTGGCCGCGGCGGGCACGTTCCTGCCGCCGGGGCTCACGCCCCTGGCCGGGGCGGTGGCGGTCGCGGCGACCTGTGCGGTCGTGATCCTGGGGACGGCGGCGGTGTGGGCCGCCGGCGGAGCCGCCCTGCACCGCCTCGCCGACGACGGGCGCGCCCAGCGGGTCGTCAACGTCGCGCTCGCGCTGGTCCTGGCCGCGTCGGTGGCCTTCATCTGGATCTAGTGCCCCTTCAAGTAACGTTTGCCCGGGTTGGGCGACGCTGCTTGATCCTCGCCAGACACAGGAGAGGCGGGTGCGTCCGACGAGCGACACCCATGCCCACCATGATGCGGGTGGGGGTGGCCCGAGGCCAGGCAGGACCGCCGCCGCCGGTCACGCAGATGACGGCGGCGGTCACGCCGGGCCGGCACCATCCCGACCCGACGGTGCTCGACCAGCGCGGGGAACGCCGTGCTGGAATGTCCGCCGCCGAGCTTGGCGGCGATGTTGGTGGCACCGACCAGATCCCGATGCCCCTGGAACAGGCAGTGTGGACAGGTGAACCGGCGCCCGCGTGGCTTGGGGACGCGTTGGCGGCAGGCCGGGCAGGTCGAGGACGTCCCCCGCTCCTCCACCAAGCTCACCCGGATCCCGGCCTGCTCGGCCTTGTCGCGTAGGGCTCCGAGCAGGTGGGTGCGGCGCCACTGCCGCAGCCGCCAGTTCTGCACCCGGCCCGCGTCCCGCCCGGTGATCCCGGTCGGATCACCCACTACCAAGGTCCCCACCCGGTGGGCAATCGCGAAGGCGATGACCTGGCGGGCGGCCTGGTGGTGGGCCTGGTGGACGCGGCGGCGGTGGCGGGCCTCGGCCCGCCGCTGGGCCCGCCGATAGCGACGCCAGCGGCGCGACCCGCGCTGCCCGGCCTTGGGAGCCCGCCCGGCTGCTCTGGCCTGGCGAGCCTGCTGGTCCTGGAGGTGCAGGTAGCTCTCGGCCCGCACCGCCCGCCCCGACACCAGCAGCCCGGCGTCCTCGGTCACGACCGCGTACGGGTGGATGATGCCAAGGTCCACCCCAGCGACCCGATCCGGGTCAAGGTCGTGTTGGGTAGCGGGCACCGCGGCGGTGACTGAGAGCCACAACCGGTCTGCGTCGTGGAGCAGGGTCACCGAGCGGACCTGGTCGGGCGGGTAGGGCAGGGGGCGGGCCAGCCGCACCCACAGCTCGGGATGGCCCTTGGCGACGGGCAGCCGCACCCGCCGATCTCCAGCAAGTAGGAATGTGCCGTTGTAGAACCGGATCGGGACCAGGAAGCGTTTGCGGCGCGGGAACCCGGCCCGCTCCCCACGGTTGTGCCGGCGGGCGGCCTCGAACCAGGCATCTGAGTACCGCTGCAGTACCGAGCGGGCCCCGACCACCGACAGCTCCCCGAAGCCGCCTCTGCTGGTGAGCTGGCGGCAGAGGGCCTGGTAGCCGACCACGGCC
>JBJMHP010000376.1:0-46072 GCA_045807325.1 Actinomycetes bacterium
GGCCGGCCTGGCGGCGCTCGCTGCCCCTGCGGATGGCCGCCGTGGCCGCGGCGCTGGTCGTGCTGGTGGCCCTGCCGGCGACGGCCAGGCAGGCCCGGCCGGGCACGGCGCTGTGGCCGGTCCGCCAGGTCGGCCAGCAGGTCCGCGACCGCCTGGCCGACGACCCGGTCGGCCGCGCCCACCTGCGCCTGAACACCGCGGAGTCCTACCTGGCGGCCGGGGCGGGCGCCGGCGAGGACCGCCGCAAGGAGATGGCCGACCGGGCCGAGGAGAAGATCGAGGACGCCCTGGATGTCCTGGACGGCGTCGCCGGGCCGGAGGCCGCGGCCGAGCGGGCCCGGGCCCAGCAGCTCCTGCTGCAGGTCGACGCGCTGGAGCACCAGAAGGACCCGGAGGACCGCTCCGGGCCGGGGTCGGGAGACGACCGCTCCGGCCGGAGCGGCGGCGGCGACGATCCGTCGGGCGACGACCGGTCGGGCCGGGGCGGCGGCTCCGGGTCGGGCGGCGGGTCGGGCAGCGGCTCGAGCTCGGGGTCCGGGTCCGGGAGCAGCTCGAGTTCCGGGTCCGGTGATGACTGAGCGTCCGGGCACCGTGGACGGCCGCCGCATCGGGAGCCGGTACCGGATGGGGGCGCCGCTGGCCGCCGGTGGGATGGGGGAGGTGTGGGTCGCCCGGGACCTGCTGCTGGACCGGCCGGTCGCGGTCAAGGTCCTCGGCGGGGCGCTGGCCGGCGACGGCCGGGCCGCCGAGCGGCTGCGCCGGGAGGCGCGGGCGGCGGCCCGGCTCGACCACCCCAACATCGCCCGGGTGCTTGACCTTGGCGAGCACGACGGGCGGCCGTACCTGGTCATGGAGCTGCTGGAGGGCGAGAGCCTGGCCGGACGGATCGACCGCGCCGGCCCGATGGCGCCGGGCGAGGCGGCCCGGGTCGCGGCGGCGGTCGCCGACGCGCTCCAGGCGGCCCACCGCGCGGGGGTCGTCCACCGCGACGTCAAGCCGGGCAACGTCTTCCTGACCGCCGAGGGCGAGGTGAAGGTGCTCGACTTCGGGATCGCCTCGGCGGCCGGGGAGGCCGACCTCACCACCGGCGACCTGCTGGGCACGGCCGCCTACCTGGCCCCCGAGCGGGCGCTCGGCCGGCCGGCCACCCCGGCCGCCGACATCTACTCCCTCGGGGTCGTGCTCTACGAGCTGCTGGCCGGTCGGCGTCCCTTCGAGGGCGGCTCCGACATCGAGCTGGCCATGGCGCACGTGAACGCCCACCCGGAGCCCCTCGGCCTGGTCGCCCCGTCGGCGCCGCCGTTCCTGGTCGCCGCCTGCGAGCAGGCCATGGCCAAGGACCCGGCCGCCCGCCCCCGGTCCGCGGCCGCCTTGGCCCGGCTCCTGCGCTCCCCGGCCGACGCCGCGCCCGCGACCCGCCCGGTCCCCGCCGTCGCCGTCCCCCCGGTGACCCGCGCGCTTCCCCTCCCGGCGGCGACGTCCACGGCCCCGCTGGCCCTGTCCTGGCCGAGCCGGCACCGGCCCCGGTCGCGGCGGCGCGGTCTGCTGGTCGCCCTGCTGCTGGCCGTGACCGCGCTGGCCGCCCTGCCGGCCTTCGCCGGCGGGCTGGTCCCGTGGGTCGGGGAGCGGCCCCAGGCGCCGTTCGCCGTCCCGGTCCCCCACACCACCGCACCGGCCGACGAGCCGGCCACCCGGCCCGCCGACCAACCCGGCCCGCCGGCCCCCGCCGACCAGTCGCTGGCGGACGACCAACACGACCGGAGCGACAACGACCAGCCCGACCGGAGCGGCGACGACCACGACCGGGGGGACGACGACTCCAGCGGCCCCGGCTCCGGCGGCGACGGCTCCGGCGGCGGAGGCTCGACGGGCCCCGGCTGAGCCGCACTGGGCGCACCGGCGACCCCGTATCTCCGTTGACATCCGCCGGGCGTCGGCGACCATGGTCCAGACCGCCCGAGAGGAGTCCACCGAGGCGTTCGGGGAGGGTGCGTGCGGGCGATCCTGGCCGGCCTGCTCTGCCTGCTCCTGGCCGCCTGCACCGGCGGCGAGCCCGACAAGCCCGCCCAGCCGGCCGCGCCGTCCCTCAAGCTGACCGTGGTCAGCATGCCCCTGAACTGCCAGCCGGTGCCGGGCGTGCCCGACGGCTGCCAGGTCGGCGGGAGCGGCCAGGCCGACGGGCTCGGCAAGGTCCGCGTCTACTCCAGCGTCCGGCTCGGGCTGCCGCGACCCGGCGGCTGCCGTGAGGCGACCACCACCGGCTCGCTCAGCGGCGCCGCCTGGTCGGTGCGGTTCGCCGGCGGTGGCGAGTGGTGCGGGCAGCGGGCGCGGTTCACCTACCGGCTCGGCCGGCCCTCCGGCAACCAGGGGCGCCTCGAGTACGTGCACGAGCCGCCGGCGCCCGCGACCGCGACCTTCACCGGGGCCCTGCCGGCGCCACCGGCGGCCAGGGCGGCCGTCGACCCGGCTCGCCGGGTCGACAGCAAGGGCTGCGGCCGGCGCCCGCCGGTGCGGCCGGGCCGGTCGGGAGAGCTGGAGGTGCCGGCCGACCCGGCCGTGTCCGCCGGCGCGACCCGCCGCACCTACCTGGTCCACGTGCCCGCCGGCTACCGGCCGGACCGGGCCGTCCCGGCCGTGCTGCTGCTGCACGGCAACGGCGGCAGCGCCGCCGACCTGGACGAGGTCTCCGGTCTGTCCGAGCTGGCCGACCGCCGCGGCTTCCTTGCCGTCTACCCCCAGGGCCTGGGCGTCGGCGCGGACCGGTCGTTCTGGGCCGCGGCCGGCCGGGTCGAGGGCGGGGTCGACGACCTGCGCTTCACCGCCGACCTGCTCGACGACCTCCAGGCCCGCCTGTGTGTCGACCCGGCCAGGGTGGCCGCGGCCGGCTTCTCGGCCGGCGGCGGCGTCACCGCCCGGATGGCCTGCGACCTGGCCGGCCGGGTGGCGTCGGTCGCCGTCGTCGCGGGGGCCTTGTACAGCGAGCCGGGGGAGTGCCGGCCGTCACGGCCGGTGCCGATCCTGGCCATCCACGGCACCGACGACATCGTGGTGCCCTACGGCGGCCGGACCCCCACCGTCGAGTGGCCGCTGCCCATGCCGCCCGTGCCCACCTGGCTGGCCGACTGGGCGATCCGCGACGGCTGCCCCGGCGACCCGGCCGTCTTCCTCGACCGGCCCGAGGTCACCGGGGTCCGCTGGAGCGGCTGCCGCGACGGCGCCGAGGTGGTGCACTACCGCATGAACGGCGGCGAGCACCAGGCGCCAGTCAGCATCGCCGGCCAGCCCTTCGCGAAGGTCGTCTGGGACTTCTTCGCCGCCCAGCGGCTCCCGGGCTAGGCGCCCAGGAACTTCAGGACGGCCAGGACGCGGCGGTGGTCGGTGTCGGTCGCCGGCAGGTCCAGCTTGGCGAAGATGTTGCTGACGTACTTCTCCACGGCGCTGGGGCTGACCCGCAGGGCCTCGGTGATGCCGTTGTTGGAGCGTCCCTCGGCCATCAGCTTGAGGGTGTCGAGCTCGCGGGGGGTGAGGCGGTCGAGGGGGTCGCGGCGGCGGCGGACCATGAGCTGGGCGACGACCTCGGGGTCGAGGGCGGTGCCGCCGGCGGCCACCCGGCGCAGGGCGTCGAGGAAGTCGGCGACGTGGGCGACGCGGTCCTTGAGCAGGTAGCCGACGGCGCTGGTCCGCTCCGAGAGCAGGTCGGTGGCGTAGCGCTCCTCGACGTACTGGGACAGCACCAGCACGGCCACCTCCGGGTGCTGGCGGCCGATGACGAGCGCGGCCCGGATGCCCTCGTCGGTGTGGGTCGGAGGCATGCGCACGTCGACCACGGCGACGTCGGGGTGGTGCTCGTCGATCGCCCGGAGCAGCTGCTCGGCGTCGCCCACGGCGGCCACGACCTCGAAGCCGCCGTCGGTGAGCAGCTTGGTCAGCCCGGCCTGGAGCAGGACCGCGTCCTCGGCGATCACGACCCGCACGGCAGCTCCACCGTGATCACCGTCGGCCCGCCGGGCGGGCTCTGGACGTCGAAGGTCCCGTCGACCGCCGCGGCCCGCTGGGCCAGCCCGCGCAGCCCGGTGCCGCCGCCGTTGGCCGCGGCGGCCGCTCCGCCGTCGAGCGTGGCCCCGCCGCGGCCGTCGTCGCTGACGACGATGCGCAGCCGGTCGCCGGTGCGCTCGACGGTGACCTCGGCGTGGCCGGCGTCGGCGTGCTTGGCGACGTTGGTGAGCGCCTCGGAGACGACGAAGTAGGCCACGGCTTCGATGCTGGGCGAGCAGCGGGCGGCCACGTCGACCCGCAGCCGGACCGGCAGCGGCGCGTTGGCGGCGATCCCCGACAGGGCCGCGTCCAGGCCGCGGTCGTCGAGCACGGCCGGGTGCAGGCCGCGGACGAGCTGGCGCAGCTCGGCCAGGGCCTCGGTGGCCTCGTCGTGGGCCTGCTCGATCACCTGGCGGACCGGCTCGGGCGCGTCGGCCAGGCTGCTGCGGGCCATGCCGAGCTGCATGGCCAGGGAGACCAGCCGGCGCTGGGTGCCGTCGTGCAGGTCGCGCTCGATCCTGCGCCGCTCGGCGTCGGTGGCGGCCACGATCTCGGCCCGGCTGCGGGCCAGCGACTCGACCCGCACCGCCAGCTCCTCGCCGCGGCTGGGACCGAGCAGGGCCCGGGCCGCGACCTCGTCGGCCCTGGCCACCCCTCGGGCCACCCACGGCGCCGCCGCCAGCATGGCCACCGCCGCGACCACGGCGCCGAGGCCGATGCCCGGCCGGCCCCCGTCCCAGACGCCGGCCAGGTAGGCGACGGCCAGCAACGGCGCCGACCAGCAGGCCGCCACCAGGGCGCCGCCGGCGACCCCACCGGTCATGGCCAGCAGGTGGTAGCCGAGCTGGCGCCAGGTGGCCGGGGCACGCAGGGCCCGGACCGGCCACAGCGGCCAGGCGCCGTCCCCGCCGCCGGGCGGTGCCGGGATCTCCACCCCGAGCACGGCCCGGAACCGCGCCCGCTGGAGGGCGCCGAACCCCCGCACGCTCCACAGCAGCAGCACCGGCCAGGCCAGGGCGACGGCCGCGTACAGCGCGGCATGTCCCCAGCCGCCGACCGGCCAGTCGAGCAGGCTCCAGATGGCGGCCAGCCAGGTGAGGACGAGCCCGCCCAGCACCGCGCCGGCGCCGGCGCCGGCCGCCAGGCCGGCGAGCGCGTGCAGCGTCGGCCGCCAGTTGCGAGCCGCGTTCACCCAGGTCATGGGCTCACGGTAACCGCCGCCGAGGTCGGCGGCCATAGGGCGCGCCCGCCGCCGAGGTTGAGGAAATCCCCACCCCGACGCAGCCGCCGGCCCCAACGACATCCCGGCTGGGCCCCGGCAGCCTGATGCGGCCACGGACCGAGGAGGGGAGCACGATGATCGAGGCGCGAGGCTTGACCAAGCGGTACGGCGACAAGCTCGCCGTCGACGGCCTGACCTTCACGGTGCAGCCGGGCATGGTGACGGGCTTCCTGGGGCCGAACGGGGCCGGGAAGTCGACCACCATGCGGATGATCCTGGGGCTGGACGCGCCCACCAGCGGGTCGGTGACCGTCAACGGCAGGCCGTACCGCGAGCACGCCGCGCCCCTGCACGAGGCGGGCGCCCTGCTCGACGCCCGGTCCGTCCATCCCGGGCGCAGCGCCTACCACCACCTGCTGGCCCTGGCCCAGACCTGCGGCATCCGCCGGTCCCGGGTGGACGAGGTCGTCGAGGCGGTGGGCCTCGGTGGGGCGGCCCGCCGGCGGGCCGGGGCGTTCTCGCTCGGCATGGGCCAGCGCCTCGGCATCGCGGCGGCGCTGCTCGGCGACCCGCGCACGGTGATCCTCGACGAGCCGGTGAACGGCCTGGACACCGAGGGGATCCGCTGGATCCGGTCGCTGCTGCGGGAGCTCGCCGCCGAGGGGCGGACCGTCTTCGTCTCGTCCCACCTGATGAGCGAGATGGCCCTCACCGCCCAGCACCTGATCATCATCGGCAAGGGGCGGCTGATCGCCGACACCGGCATGGACCAGTTCATCGCCGGCGCCGCGCCCAGCCTGGTGCGGGTGCGCAGCACCGACCTGGCCGCCCTTGAGACCCTGCTCCGCTCCCGGGACGTCGCGGTCTCCGGGGCCGACGACGGCGCCCTGGCCGTGTCCGGGCTCAGCACCGACCAGGTCGGCCGGCTCGCCGGAGCCGCCGGCATCACCCTGCTGGAGCTCACCGCCCAGCAGGCCTCCCTCGAGGAGGCCTTCATCGAGCTGACCAGGGACGCGGTCGAGTTCCGCGCCCCCACCACGAGAGGAGCATCGTCATGACGGCGACTCGTCCCACCGCCCCGGCCCGGCCGACCGGCCCGGCGGCCCAGCGGGTGACCCAGGCGCGGGTGGTCCGCTCGGAGTGGACCAAGCTGCGTACGCTGCCGTCGACCGCCTGGTCGCTGCTGGCGGCCGTCGCGCTGATCGTCGGGTTCGGCGCCCTGTACTGCCTGGTGCGGGTGACCCGGCCGCCCAGCGATCCCGCGGCCGCGGCCGCGTTCGACCCGACCGCGGTCAGCCTCAGCGGCGTGCAGGTGGCCCAGCTGGCCGTCGGCATCCTCGGGGTGCTGCTGGTCGCCGGGGAGTACGCCACCGGCACCATCCGGGTCAGCCTGACCGCGGTCCCGCGGCGGCTGCCGGTGCTGTGGGGCAAGGCCGTCGTGTTCGGCCTGACCACCCTCGTCCTGTGCCTGCCCGCGGTCCTGGCGGCGTTCCTGGTCGGCCAGTCCATCCTCTCGGCCGAGCAGCTCGACAGCAGCCTGAGCGACCCGGGCGTGGCCAGGGCGGTGCTCGGCAGCGCGCTCTACCTGAGCGCCGCCGGCCTGCTCGGGCTGGCCCTTGGCGCGCTGCTGCGCAGCACCGCCTGGGCCGTCGCCGGCCTGTTCGGCGTGCTGTTCGGCCCCCAGCTCCTCACCGGGCTCCTGCCCGCCACCTGGTCGGACCGGATCTACCCGTACCTGCCGGGGCCGGCCGGCGTGGCCGTGACCGCGGTGCGGCCCGACCCGGTGGCGCTCGCCCCCTGGAGCGGGTTCGCCGTGTTCTGCCTCTACATCGCCGTCGGGCTGGCGGTCGCCGCCTGGCAGCTGCGCCGCCGTGACGCCTGAGGGGCGACGCTCAGGTGACCTCCCGGAGCCGGCCGGTGGTGACGTCGTAGATGAAGCCGCGCAGCGAGTCCTTGCTGGCCACGAAGGGGCTGGCCTTGATGCGGGCGATCGACTGGCGGATGTCGCGCTCCAGGTCGGAGAAGGCCTCCAGGGCGAAGTGCGGGCGCAGGCCGGTCTTGCTCTCGATGTCGGCCTTCACCTCGTCGTCGGTGAAGGTCAGCATGCCGCAGTCGGTGTGGTGGACCAGGATGATCTCGCGGGTGCCGAGCAGCCACTGGGAGATGGCCAGGGACCGGATGACGTCGTCGGTGACCACGCCGCCGGCGTTGCGGATGACGTGGGCCTCGCCCTCGTCCAGGCCCAGCAGGGCGTACACGTTGAGGCGGGCGTCCATGCAGGCGACCACGGCCAGGGCCTTGCCCGGGGGCATCGGGAGGTCGCCCTTGCTGAAGGAGCCCGCGAACTCGTCGTTGTTGCGGAGCAGGTCGTCGGTGACCGTCATGGTCCCTCCTTGACTGACTGGCTGAATGGGGCCGGGGGTCGGCCCGTGCAGGCACCGGGCGGCGCGGACCCGGGAGCGGCGTCCCTCGGCTACCTCGGCTCCCGGGTCCCGGGACAGCCGCAGGTGACCACGCGCCCGTAGTCGAGGGCGCGGTTCCAGACCAGCAGGAAGGCCACCATATCGGGCATCAGCGTGCCCGGCCGCGGCGGCTCGTGCAACCGGCGGGGTCAGGTACGGATGGCCTCGACCAGGGTCACCACCGCCAGCACGGCCAGCACCACCCCGGTCAGGCGGCGGACCAGGCGGGTCGGGACCCGCTGGACCAGGCCCCGGCCGAAGGTCAGGGCCAGCGCCGACACCGACCACAGCGCCAGCAGGGCGCCGATCCCGACACTGATCGGGTCGCGGTACCTGGCGGCCAGGTTGGCCGTGGTGATCTGGGTGATGTCGCCCCACTCGCCCAGGAACACGACGCCGAATGAGGCCAGGGCGACCCGCACGGGTCGCCGGTCGGCCACGGCTCGGGACGCCTCGGCGGCGCCCTCCTCCTCGACGTCCTCCTTGCCGAGCAGGAGCAGGGCCGCGCCCCCGGCGAACAGCGCCGCGACCACGAACAGGACCAGGCGCTGGGGCAGCAGGGCGACGAACACCCCGCCGACGGTCACGGCGATGACCACGTGAACGGCGAACGCCGCCGCCACACCGCAGAACACCGGCAGGGGGCGGAAGCGGGTGCCGAGCACGAGCGAAGCGAACATCGACTTGTCGGGAAGCTCGGCCGGGAAGATCACCACGAACGTGGTCAAAACAACGGCGATGTCCACCGGGTCACTGTAACGAACCCGCCCACCCGGCGATGGCGAGGACGTTCACCGCACCACCCCGAAAGGACCGACCCGTTGCCGACCCGCCTCACCCCGGCCCGCACCGTCGGGGCGGTTCCGGCTTCCGCGCCGGCTGCGGCTTCAACGCCTGAGGCTGGACCCCCGATCCCGATGGGGGAGCGTAGCGGACCGAGGGACGGGGCTCCCGCGGCTGTCCACACCCCCCTCGACACCCTCCACCGCGGGGACCCCCTCGGCGGCGGCCGCCGAGTCGACGACGCCCTGGCCGACGAGGGGCCGTCCACCCCATCGACGTGCTGCTCGTCGGCATGCAGCCGGCCGCCGCCCTCGGCCACCTGCACGACCGCGGCCTGGCCCGCCTAGACGTCAAGCCGGGCAACGTGGTCCTGCGCGACGGCCGGCCGGTGCTGATCGACCTCGGCCTGGCCCGGCCGGTGGGCGAGCCGGCGGGCCGGCACCGGCGCGGCTCGCCACCGTGGATGGCCCCCGGCACCCAGGCCTTCGACACCGCCGATGACGGCCCCCTCGAGCGCCGCTGGCCCCAGCTGGCCGGCCCGCCACCCGCCGCCCGCAGCCGGAACGCGGAGGTGCGGCCCGCCGTCGACCAGGCCATCGGTGCCCTGCTGGCCCCGACCCGGGCGACCGTCCGGCCTCCGCCGCCCAGGTGCTGGCCCTGCTGGCCGCGGCCAGGCCGGCCGACGCCGGCGAGGAGGACCGGCTGTGGCCCGACTGGGCCACCGGGCGCCTCACCGGATGGCCAGCCTCCGCCATGGAGCGTCACCCGCCGGTTCCACGACCTGCGTAGACATTGCAGGTGGCAGCCAGATGCCCCTTGTCAGGATGGTTGCAAGGGGAAAGACTGCGGGACGCACCGGGACCGGTCCCGGCGCAGGCCCTCGTGGGGGCCAGGGGGGGCCGCGGGCGGGTGTGCGCGCTCACCCGGTGCCGGGCTCCCACGGGGGTGCTGAAGCGTCCGGGCCCGACCGACGGCTGACCCCTGCGCGCCCGGATGGTAGCGTGCTGCCCATGATCGGGCGCATCGTGATCGAGGACATCCGTCCCCAGGTCGACGGCGACCTGTTCACGTCCCGGGCGGTCGCCGGGGAGACGGTCCCGGTCGAGGCGACCATCTTCCGCGACGGCCACAACGAGATCGTCGACGCCGCCGTGCGCCTGCGAGGGCCCGGAGACCGTGGGGCGGGCCAGCTCATCCACCTGGTCGAGGTCAACCACGGCCTCCACCAGTGGCGGGGCGAGATCACCCTGACCCGCGCCGGCCTCTGGACGTTCGTGATCGAGGCCTGGACCGACGAGGTCGCCACCTGGCGGGTGGGCACCCAGAAGAAGCTCGACGCCGGCCGCGACATCAGCCTCGAGCTGGAGGAGGGGGCCAGGCTGCTGGAGGCGGCCACGGCCTGGGTGCCGGCCGCCGGCCGCGAGGTGCTCCTGGCGGCCGCCGCCGGGCTGCGCCGTGAGGACGCCGACCAGGCCGAGCGCCTGGCCGCCGCCAGCGACGCGGCCGTGGTCGAGCTGCTGGAGCGCAACCCGCCCAAGGACGTCACCCGCTCCAGGCGTCTTGGCATCTGGGTCGACCGCCCGCGCGCTCTGGTCGGCTCCTGGTACGAGTTCTTCCCCCGCTCCGAGGGGGCGACGGCCACCACCAGCGGAACGTTCAAGCAGGCGGCCGAGCGGCTCCCGGCCATCGCCTCCCTGGGCTTCGACGTGGTCTACCTGCCCCCGATCCACCCCATCGGCCACACCCACCGCAAGGGCCCCAACAACACTCTGGACCCGGGCCCCGACGACCCGGGCAGCCCCTGGGCGATCGGCTCGGAGGCCGGCGGCCACGACGCCGTCCACCCCGACCTCGGCACCATCGACGACTTCGACGACTTCGTGGCCAGGGCCGGCGAGCTGGGCATGGAGGTCGCCCTCGACTACGCCCTCCAGTGCTCGCCCGACCACCCCTGGGTCAAGGAGCACCCGGACTGGTTCCGCATCCGGCCCGACGGCTCGATCGCCTACGCCGAGAACCCGCCCAAGGTCTACCAGGACATCTACCCGGTGAACTTCGACAGCCCGGACGCGCCGGCGCTGTACGAGGCCTGCAAGGGGGTCCTCGACCACTGGATCGCCCACGGGGTGCGGATCTTCCGGGTCGACAACCCCCACACCAAGCCGGTGCGATTCTGGGAGTGGCTGATCGGGGCCGTCAAGGCCGAGCACCCGGACGTGCTGTTCCTGGCCGAGGCGTTCACCCGGCCGCCGATGATGCGGGTCCTGGCCAAGATCGGCTTCACCCAGTCCTACACCTACTTCACCTGGCGCAACGGCAAGGAGGAGCTCGAGGAGTACTGCAACGAGCTCGCCCACTCCCCCTCGGCCGAGTACATGCGGCCCAACTTCTTCGTCAACACCCCCGACATCCTCCACGCCTACCTCCAGCACGGGGGGCCGGCGGCGTTCAAGATCCGGGCCGTGCTGGCCTCCATGCTGTCGCCGTCCTGGGGCGTCTACTCCGGCTACGAGCTGTACGAGCACCAGGCGGTGCGTCCCGGCTCCGAGGAGTACCTGGACTCCGAGAAGTACCAGTACCGGCCGAGGAACTGGGCCCAGCCGTCGCTGGCCGGCTACCTGGGCCGGCTGAACGAGATCCGGCGGGCCCACCCGGCCCTGCACTGGCTGCGCAACCTGCGCTTCCACCTGGCCGACTCGCCCGACATCATCGTCTTCTCCAAGCAGCACGGCGACGACGCGGTCCTGGTCGTGGCCAACCTCAACCCGCACGAGACCCGCGACACCTTCGTCCACCTGTGGATGCCCGGCCTCGGCCTCGACTGGGACACCGGCCCCTTCGAGGTCCACGACGAGCTCACCGGCCAGACCTGGACCTGGCACGGGTCCTCCAACTGGGTCCGCCTCGACCCGCACTGGGAGCCGGCCCATGTGCTCCACGTCCGTCCCAGGTAGCCCGCCGTGACGGAGCTGGAGGCGGCCCTGGCCGAGTTCCTGCCCACCCAGCGCTGGTTCGCGGGCAAGGCACGGACCGTGGCCGAGGTCAGGGTCGACGCCTCGGTGCCCCTGCGCACCGCCCTGCCCAGCCTGACGGCGGTGGTGGCCGCCGTCGCCTACGCCGACGGCGGGGTCGAGCGCTACCACGTGCCGGTCGGCCACGACCGCGGCCTGGAGGCCAGGCGGCTCACCGACCGGGTCCCCGACGCGGTGATCTACGAGACCAGGGGGCCCGGCGGCGGGCCGTTCTACGACGCGGCCCGCGACGAGCGGCTCGGCGGGGTCTACCTGGACCTGATCTCGCGGTCGGCCACCGTCGAGGAGCTGCGCTTCGCCCGCATGCCGGAGTGGACCGAGACGCTGCGCGGGCCGGGCCGGCTGCTCGGGGCCGAGCAGTCGAACTCCTCCCTGGTCTTCGGCAACCGGCTGATCCTCAAGCTGTTCCGGCTGCTCGAGCCGGGCGTGAACCCGGAGCTGGAGGTGACCAGGGCCCTGGCCGGGGCCGGCTTCGAGGCCTGCCCGGCCCCGCTGGGCTGGATCGAGGGGCTGGGCTCGACCCTCGGCATCCTCCAGCGGTTCTACGCCGGCAGCGTCGACGGCTGGACGCTGGCCACCGAGCGGGTCGCCGACCACTACGAGGCCGAGGGCGGTGACCCGGGAAACTTCACCGCCGACGCCGGCGCCCTCGGCCGGGTGACCGCCGAGCTGCACACTGCCATGGCCCGTGCCCTGCCCAAGGCGGCCGCCGGCCAGCCCGACCTGGACCGGCTCCGGGCCCGCCTGCTCGGCCAGCTCACCCAGGTGGTGGCGCTGGTGCCCGAGCTGGCCGCCCACCGCCAGGCCATCGAGGAGGTCTACCTCAAGGCCGAGGCGGCCGGCGGCGGCAGCCGCCACCTCCAGCGCATCCACGGCGACTACCACCTGGGCCAGGTGCTGAAGAATGACGACCGCTGGATCGTGATCGACTTCGAGGGGGAGCCGGCGCGCAGCCTGGAGGAGCGGCGGCGGCTGGCCAGCCCGCTCCAGGACGTGGCCGGGATGCTGCGCTCCTTCGACTACGCCGCCTTCTCCCCGCTGGTGCTGGGCGAGGACCCCGAGACGCCGGGGCCGACCGCCGAGGAGCTGGCCCGGTTCGAGGGCCCGGCCGCGGCCTGGGTCGAGGCCAACCGTGGCGCCTTCCTCGACGGCTACTGGGCCGTGGCCGGCGACCCGGGCCTGGCCGGCGGTGACCATGAATTGCTGCTTCGTGCGTTTGAGCTCGACAAAGCCGTCTATGAAGTGATGTACGAGGCCAGACACCGGCCGCCGTGGCTCCAGATCCCGCTCGGCGGCATCCGACGTCTGCTGGGAGCGAGCCCATGACGAGGGACGAGGTCGAGCGGCTGGTCCGCGGAGAGCATCACGAGCCCCACCGCCTGCTGGGTGCCCATACCGAGGATGGCCGGGTGGTCATCCGCGCCTTCCGCCCCGACGCCACCGCGGTGGTGGCGCTCGTCCCGGAGGGGTCCGGGGAACCCCAGGGGGGTGCCCCGGGGAATCGGGCGGGGTCCGGGGAACCCCAGGGGGGTGCCCCGGTTGGTCGGGTCGAGCGGGTCAAGCTGGAGCAGGTCCACAAGGCCGGCCTGTTCGAGGGCACGCTGGACGGCCAGGCCCCGGCGGCCTACCGGCTCGAGGTCACCTATCCCTCGGGCAGCTTCACCATCGACGACCCCTACCGGTTCTGGCCGACCATCGGCGAGCTCGACCAGTACCTGCTGGGCGAGGGCCGCCACGAGCGGCTCTGGCAGAGGCTGGGCGCCCACGAGATGACCGTCGACGGGGTGGCCGGGACCGCCTTCGCCGTCTGGGCCCCCAACGCCCGCGCGGTGCGGGTGGTTGGCGACTTCAACTCCTGGGACGGCCGGCTCAACCCGATGCGGGCCCTCGGCTCCTCCGGCATCTGGGAGCTGTTCATCCCCGGGGTCGCCGCCGGGGCCCGCTACAAGTACGAGCTGATCACCCCCTCGGGGGCGCTCACCCTCAAGGCCGACCCGCTGGCGTTCGCGGCCGAGCAGCCGCCCAGGACGGCCAGCGTCGTCTACACCTCCTCCTACACCTGGGGTGACGCCGACTGGATGGCCGACCGGGACAAGCGCAACGCCGTGGACGCCCCCATGTCCATCTACGAGGTCCACCTCGGCTCCTGGCGCCAGGGCCTGTCCTACCGGGAGCTGGCCGACCAGCTGCCCGACTACGTCGCCGACCTCGGCTTCACCCATGTGGAGTTCATGCCGGTGGCCGAGCACCCGTATGCCCCCTCGTGGGGCTACCAGGTGTCGGCCTACTACGCGCCCACGGCCCGCTTCGGCACCCCCGACGACCTGCGCTACCTGATCGACAAGCTGCACCAGCGGGGCATCGGGGTGCTGGTCGACTGGGTCCCGGCGCACTTCCCGAAGGACGCCTTCGCCCTGGCCCGCTTCGACGGCACGGCGCTGTACGAGCACGAGGACCCGCGCCGGGGCGAGCACCCCGACTGGGGCTCGCTGGTGTTCAACTTCGGCCGCAACGAGGTCCGCAACTTCCTGGTCGCCAACGCCCTCTACTGGATGGAGGAGTTCCACATCGACGGGCTGCGGGTGGACGCGGTCGCCTCCATGCTCTACCTGGACTACTCCCGCAACGAGGGCGAGTGGGTCCCCAACGAGTACGGCGGCAACGAGGACCTGGACGCCGTCCGGTTCCTCAAGGACTTCAACACCGTGGCCTACCGGGAGCACCCGGACGCGATGACGGTGGCCGAGGAGTCCACCGCCTGGCCGAGCGTGTCACGCCCCGTGTACCTGGGCGGGCTCGGCTTCGGGTTCAAGTGGAACATGGGCTGGATGCACGACACCCTCCAGTACGTCTCCCATGACCCCATCTACCGCCGCTTCCACCACCACCAGCTGACCTTCTCGCTCATCTACGCCTTCAGCGAGAACTTCATCCTGCCCATCAGCCACGACGAGGTCGTCCACGGCAAGGGCTCGCTGCTGGGCAAGATGCCCGGCGACACCTGGCGGCGGTTCGCCAACCTGCGCGCCTACCTCGGCTTCATGTGGGCCCATCCGGGCAAGCAGCTGCTGTTCATGGGCTGCGAGCTGGCCCAGGAGGCCGAGTGGTCGCACGAGCGCTCGATCGACTGGGACTCGCTGGCCGACCCCGACCACGCCGGCGTGCAGGCCCTGGTCGGCGACCTCAACCGCGTCTACCGCGAGCACCCGGCCCTGTGGGAGCAGGACTCCAAGCCCGACGGGTTCTCCTGGGTCGACCCCAACGACGTCGACGACAACGCGCTCAGCTTCATCCGCTGGGCCGACGACGGCCGGCCGCTGGTCTGCCTGTGCAACTTCTCGCCGGTGCCGCGCAGCGACTACCGGATCGGCCTGCCCACGGTCGGGCGCTGGGTGGAGGTGCTGAACACCGACTCGGAGTCCTACGGCGGCACCAACGTCGGCAACCTGGGCGTGGTCGAGGCCGAGGCGATCGAGTGGGACAACCAGCCGGCCTCGGCCCGCCTCACCCTGCCGCCCCTGGCCACGGTCTGGTTCGCGCCCGAGTGACCGGGGCCACCGAGCCCCGCCTGGGGGCCCGGCCGGTCTCCGGCGGCGCCGAGTTCGGGGTGTGGGCGCCCAGGGTGCGGTCGCTGGCCGTCCGCCTCGGCGCCCGCACCGTGCCCCTGGAGCGCGGGGACCGCGGCGTCTGGCGGGGAGCGGTCGAGGGGGCGGCCGCCGGCGACGACTACCTGCTGGTCCTGGACGGCGAGCGGGAGCGGCCCGACCCCCGGTCCCGGTTCCAGCCCCACGGCGTCCACGGCCCGTCGCGGCTGGTCGACCTGGGCCCGCGGCCGGCCCCGTTCCCCACCCCGGCCCTTCGTGACCTGGTCTTCTACGAGCTGCACTGCGGCACCTTCACCCCCGAGGGCACCTTCGAGGCGGCCGCCCAGCGGCTCGGCCACCTGGCCGACCTGGGCGTGACCGCGGTCGAGGTCATGCCGGTGGCCGCCTTCCCCGGGTCGCGCGGCTGGGGGTACGACGGGGTCGCGCTGTACGCCGTCCACGCCGCCTACGGGGGGCCGGCCGGGTTCCGCCGCTTCGTCGACGCCTGCCACGCGGCCGGGCTGGCCGTGGTCCTGGACGTCGTCTACAACCACCTCGGCCCCGACGGGAACTACCTGGCCGAGTTCGGCCCCTACTTCACCGACCGCTCCACCACCCCCTGGGGAGAGGCGGTCAACTTCGACGGCCCCGGGTCCGACTTCGTGCGCGGGTTCGTGCTCGACAACGCCGAGCAGTGGGTGGCCGGCTACGGCGTCGACGGGCTGCGCCTGGACGCCGTCCACGACCTGCACGACGTCAGCTCGGTGCACATCCTCGAGGGGCTGGCCGCCCGGGTGCACGGGGCCAGGCCGGGCTCGGTGGTGGTGGCCGAGAGCGACCTGCACCAGCCGCTGCTGGTGACCGCCTACGGGGTCGACGCCGCCTGGGCCGACGACCTCCACCACGCCCTGCACGTCGCCCTCACCGGCGAGACCTCCGGCTACTACGACGGCTTCCAGGACCTGCGCCTGCTGGCCAAGGTGCTGGAGACCGGCTGGGCGTTCACCGGCCAGTACTACCCGTACCTGGACCGCCGCCACGGCCGGGACCCGGTCGGGCTGGGCGGGCAGCGGTTCGTGGTCTGCTCCCAGAACCACGACCAGGTCGGCAACCGCGCCTTCGGGGAGCGGCTGGCCGCCCTGGTCGGCCCCGACCTGGACGCCGTGGCCAGCGTGCTGGTCGCCTGCTCGCCGTTCCTGCCCCTGCTGTTCCAGGGCCAGGAGTGGGGCGAGACGCGGCCGTTCCTCTACTTCACCGACCACGGGCCGGCCCTGGCCGGGGCGGTGCGGCAGGGCCGGCGGGCCGAGTTCGCCGCCTTCGAGTGGGGGGCCAGGGTGCCCAACCCCAACGACCCGGCCACCTTCGAGCGGTCCAAGCTCGACTGGGACCGGGCCGGCGGGGCGACCCTGGAGCTGTGGCGGACGCTGCTGCGGCTACGCCGCGAGGTCCCGGCGCTCGGCAACTGCCGCCGCGACCTGACCACCGCCCGGGTCGACCCCGAGCGGCGGCTGGTCGTCATGGAGCGGGGCGACCCGGGAGGGTCGCGGGCGGTGGTCGTGGCCAACCTGGGCCAGAGGTCCCAACATTGCCCCGTCGACCCAGGTAAGCTGCGGCTCCGGGTCGCGACCCGCCCAGCGTCGCCCAGCGGCGACCTTTCTGGCGCGAGCGCGGCGGTATGGACGACTTGACTGGTTTGACGATGCCCTAGCGGGCCGCGGTACAACTGCCCTTCGAAGGTGGGGGGGCGATCGGAAGGAGCGCGATGGCGGCCAGAACGGAGATCGAGCGGCTGGGTCTCGGCCGGCTCGAGCGGCTCGACCTCAAGTCGTTCTGGGGCGAGCAGCTGCCCGACCTGACCCCATGGTTCCTCCAGAACATCGACCTGCTCAGCGAGACCCTGGGGATCGACATCACGCCCCTGGAGCGCGAGATCAACGGCGACACCGGCGCCTTCAACGTGCTCGGGGCCGATGCCACCGGCCGTCCCATCGTGATCGAGAACCGCCTGGAGGCCACCGACCACAACCAGCTCGGCCAGATGATCGTCCACGCCTCGGGCCTGGACGCGGCGGTGGTCATCTGGGTGGCGCCCCGGTTCCACGAGGAGTTCCGGCGCGGCCTGGACTGGCTGAACGACCGCACCGACCAGAAGGTGGACTTCTTCGGGGTGGAGATCGGCCTGGTCCGCATCGGCCGCTCCCTGCCCGCGCCCGTGCTGGACGTGGTCGTGCAGCCCCGCAACTGGCGCACCACCGGCCGCCGCCAGGTCCGCCTGCCGGTGGACGCGTCCTTCCCAGGGGTGGGGCCCTCGGGGCCGTCGCCTTCGGGGCCGGGGCCTTCTTGGCCGCGCCACGCCGCCGAACCCGCCGACGGGGCCGCCTCGGCCCACCTGCCGCCCCCGCCGCCGCTGCCCATGCGCACCGCCGGGGCCGCGGCGCGGGGCCAGCACGAGCCGCCGCCCTCCCGTGAGCCGCCGGACCCGGCGGAGCCGGACACCCCTTCCCCTGTGGCCGGACCCAACCTGACCCCGCCGCCACCGCCACCGCCACCGCTGGAGCCCGACATGAGCGGGCGGCACCTGCCGGCGTCCCCGCCGCCGATGGCCTCCGAGCAGGCCGGCGGGCTCCAGCCGGCCGAGCTGCGCCACCGCTTCTTCGAGTCCATGTTCGACTTCGTGGCCATCCGCCGGTCCGGCTTCCGCATCCCCAAGTTCGGCTACGAGAACTGGGTCGGGTTCGCGGCCGGCCCGTTCGGCTTCTACGACGTCGCCTTCACCGCCAACGGTGCCGTCCGGGCCGGGGTCTACCTGGACATGCAGGAGCGGACGGCCACCAAGCGGCTGTTCGACGACCTGTTCGCCGAGCGGCTGGCGGTGGAGACCGCGGTCGGGCGGGTCCTGTCCTGGGAGCGGCTGGACGACCGGCGTGCCTCCCGGATCGTCGACTACCGCGAGGTCCGCGACCTCGACAACCCCCAGGAGCGGCAGGTGCTGGCCGACTGGGCCGCCGAGACGGTGGTCAAGCTGATGGAGGCCCTCGACGACCGGCTGCGCTCCACCGCCCAGGTGCTCCTGTCCCGGGTCCAGGGCGGCGTCTAGCGACGCCCGACGGTGACCGACCCGTTCGACCCGCTGGACCTGGCGGCACTGGAGGCCGAGGCCAGGGCGCGGCTGGAGCTCGGGGTCTACGACTACATCGCCGGCGGGGCCGACGCCGAGCTCACCCTGGCCGAGAACCTGGCCGGCTGGTCGCGGCTACGGCTACGTCCCCATGTGCTGCGGGACGTGACCGAGGTGTCGACGGCCACCACGCTGCTCGGCAGCCAGGTCCCGACCCCCCTGCTGGTCGCGCCCATGGCCTACCACCGCATGGCCCACCCCGACGGGGAGGCCGCCTCGGCCGCCGGGGCGGCCGCGGCCGGCGCCCCCTACATCTGCTCGACCCAGGCCACCCTGTCGGTCGAGGAGGTGGCCGACGCCGCCCCCGACGCCGTCCGCTGGTTCCAGGTCTACGTGGTCCGCGACCGCGGCTGGACGGCCGAGCTGGTCGCCCGGGCGGCCGCCGCCGGCTACCGGGCGCTGGTCCTGACCGTGGACGTGCCGCTGCTCGGCAACCGGCTGCGTGACCAGCGCAACGACTTCCGGCTGCCCACCGGCATGAAGCCGGCCAACGCCCCGCCGGCCGGGGCGGCCCGCCAGCGCGAGCTGGCCGTGGACGTGCTCGCCCAGGCCGGCCAGTTCGACCCCGGCCTCACCCCCGACACCATCGGCTGGCTGGCCGAGCAGTCCGGCCTGCCGGTGGTCGTCAAGGGCGTGCTGCGGGGCGACGACGCGGCCGCCTGCCTGGACGCCGGCGCGGCCGCGGTGGTGGTGTCCAACCACGGCGGCCGCCAGCTCGACGGCGTCGTGGCCACCGCCGACGCCCTGGCCGAGGTGGCCGCGGCGGTGGGGGACCGGGCCGAGGTGTACGTCGACGGCGGCATCCGCCGCGGGACCGACGTGGTCAAGGCCCTGGCTCTGGGGGCGCGGGCGGTGCTGGTCGGCCGCCCGGTCTTCTGGGGGCTGGCCGCGGGCGGGGCGGCCGGCGTGGAGCGGGTGCTGTCGGGCCTGGCCGGCGAGCTCCGGCTGGCCATGGCCCTGTGCGGGGCGGTGGGCGTCGCCGACCTCACTCCCGACCTGATCGCCGGGCGGGCCGGCTAACCGGGGCCCGGGGCCGGTGGGCAGAGGGCCCGGCGTAGCCAGGCGATGACCATGTCCATCAGGTCGGGGATGCGCGGGCCACGCTCGGCCTCGCCGGTGGGCGGCAGGCGCAGGCCGTGGTCGGCGTCGGGCACGACCTCCAGGCGGAAGCTGCCGTTGCCGGCCCGGCCGAGGGCGGCCGCGAACCGCTCGACGCTGGCGGCCACGGGCACGTACAGGTCCCGCTCGCCCCAGATGGCCAGCACCGGGCAGGTGACCCGCTCCAGCACCGGCACCGGGTCGTAGTCGTAGATGCGGGCCATGAACGCCAGGTGCTCGACCACCCCGTCGTCGCCCAGGGCCGGGTACCAGGGCGCCTCCCGGTGGGCGAGCTGGTCCGCCAGGACGTCGTCGAGGTCGTCGCCGCGGCGCAGCCGGGCCGCCCGCCGGTGGAAGAACGCCATGGCCTCGGCGACCTGGTCGTCGGGGGCGCCGGCGTCCCGCAGCAGGTGCTCGACCCGGTAGGCCTCCTGGTCGTACGGGCTGACCCCGGGGCCGGACAGGCTGACCACCGCGGCCACACCGTCGGACATGGAGGCGGCCAGCGGGCCCACCCAGCCGCCCTGGCTGCCCCCGAGCAGGGCGATCCGGGTCGGGTCGACGCCCTCCTGGGCGGCCAGGCAGGCCACGGCGGCCAGCGCCTCGGACGCCCGGTCCTGGAGGCTCTGGTCGCGCCAGTCGCCGCCGGACTCGCCGCAGCCCGGCTTGTCCCAGCCCAGGCTGGCGAAGCCGGCCCTGGCCAGCGCCTCCGCCTCCTGCTCGAAGCTGTCCCGCTCGGCCGGGCCCGACCCGTCCACGAACGCCACCGCCGGGTGGGGGCCGTCGCCGGCCGGCCGGCGGACGACACCGACCAGCCGGGTCCCCTGGTGCTCGAACCGTACGTCCATGTCCGATAAACTAAACCGTACATACGGTTTTGTGAAGGAGCGGCCATGCCGAAGGTCAGCCAGGACTACCTCGAGGCCCAGCGGGCCGACATCCTCGAGGGGGCGCGACGCTGCTTCGCCGGCCACGGCTACGAGGGGGCGACCGTGGTCCGGCTGGAGGAGGCGACCGGCCGCTCGCGGGGCGCGATCTTCCACCACTTCCCGACCAAGCTGGACCTGTTCCTGGCCGTGCTGGAGCAGGACGCGGAGCGTGAGGCCGCCCGCTGGGAGACCGGCTCGGTCGCCGACGCCCTCAGCGGCCTGGCCGCCGAGGACCCCGACTGGGCCACCGTCGTGGTCGAGCAGTCCCGCCGCCGCCGCACCGACCCCACCTTCCGCGACCGCTGGACCCGCCGCACCAACCTGGTCCGCAACGCCCTCCGCACCCTGGTCCGCCACGAACGCACCGCCGGCCGGATCATCCCCACCGTCCCCGACGAGGTCGCCACCCGCTTCATCAGCGTCGTCGGCGACGGCCTCCTCCTCCAACGAGCCATCCTCGGCGAGGTCCCCCACGCCCACGAGGTGATCGCCCTGGCCACATCGGCCCTGGGCGGTCGGGCGCCGGCGCCCGGCCCCGGCCCGGCGCCCGACCCCGGCCCGGCGCCCGGGCACGCCTCACCCCCACCCGCCGGCGTCGGGCCCCCCGGAGGGGGAGCGTAGCCCAGCACCGGTTGGGGTGCCGGGCGCTGTCCACACCCAAGGAACCAGGTGCTGGTCCGCCGCGCCGTGGCTGTCACACCCCTCGGTTAGTCTGTCACCAGTGATCGTTGTATGCTGGTGTTCTACCCAGGAGGCCTCGGTGCATCCACTCTTGCTCGACGAGCTTGCCGCCGCGCGGATCGACGAACTCCGAAGGCAGGCGTCCCGGGAGCGGCGGGACCTGCCGCTGCTCCGTCCCTCCCCGGTCGCCCGGGCGGCCCGGCGCTCGCTGCAGGCGTTCGGGTTCCTGCTCGTCGGGGCCGGGCTGCGGCTGGCCACCACCGGCGAGCGCCAGGGCCCGACCGGTCGGGGCCTGATGTAAGTGGTGAAGCGGCTGGCCGACTCCCATCCGCCCGGGCCGGGGCGGCGAACCTACCTGGACGGGGTACGCGCGGCCGCTCCCATCGGGGTCGCCGCGCTCGCCTTCGGCGTCTCCTTCGGGGTCCTGGCCCGCTCGGCCGACATGGGCCGTGTCGCTCCGATCGTGATGTCGGTCACCACCTTCGCCGGCTCGGCCCAGTTCGCCGTCGTCTCAATCCTGGGCGCCGGCGGCGGCCTGGTCACGGCCATCGCCGCCGCCGTCCTGCTCAACCTCCGCTACGGCCCGATCGGGCTGTCCGCGGCCACGACGCTCACGGGCCCCTGGTGGTGGCGGGTCATCACCGCCCAGCTGATCGTGGACGAGTCCTGGGCCATCTCCCAGCGCGACGACGGCCGCCTCGACCGTCACCTGCTGGTCGGCTCCGGCCTGCTCCTGCTGGTCTGCTGGACCACCGGGACCGCCGTGGGCGTCTTCGCCGGTGACCTGGTCGCCGACCCAGAGTCGCTCGGCCTCGACGCCGCCTTCCCGGCACTGTTCCTGGCCCTGGTGTGGCCGCAGGTCCGCGAGCGCTCCCGCCTCCTGGCCGCCCTGGGCGGCGCGGCCATCGCCCTGGTCCTCATGCCCTTCACCGGCCCCGGGATCCCGATCGTCGCCGCCAGCCTGGCCTGCCTCGTCGGGGCGAGGCGGCCACGATGAGCGCCGTCTGGATCAGCGTGGTCGTGGTCGGCCTGGCCACGATCGCCATCAAGGCCGCCGGTCCCCTCCTGCTCGCCCGACGCACCCCGCCACCCCGCGCCCAGGCCGCCCTCGAGCACCTCGCCCCGGCCCTGCTGGCCGCCCTGGTCGTCACCCAGGCCCTCGGCGGCGACAACGGCGGCTTCACCATCGACGCCCGCCTCGCCGGCCTGGCCGCCGCCGCCGGCGCCCTCCTCCTGCGAGCCCCCCTCCTGGTCGTCATCACCGCCGCCGCCGTCACCGCCGCCCTGGTCCGCCTGGTCGCCTGACCACCAGTGACCGAGCCGGATCAGGCGGCCGGCACTGGGATGACGACGGTGGCCACCGCGGAGGGCCGGGGGATTGCAATCCCGTCGAGCCGAAGCCCCGCGAGGTGGAACTCGATGGCCTCACGGATCCGCTGCTGGACCTCGTCGAGGGTGCCGCCCGCGGCGACGCAGCCGGGGAGATCGGGGCTCCAGGCCGAGTAGGAGCCTGTGGTTGCTCCGTTTGAGGTGGTCGGCTTGCGGGTCGGGGGGCCCGCTGGCAGCCTCCGTGGCGAGCGAGGAGGCGGCATGGTGGGAGACGGGCGGCGGGCCGGGACGGCCAGTGGGTATGCGTTCGACCTGGCCACGGCCGTGCGGGGGGAAGGGGAGCGCTGGACGGCCGAGGTCGGCGACGGGTGGACGGTGGCCGGGCGGCCGAACGGTGGGTATCTGCTGGCCCTGGTGGCGCGGGCCGGGGTGGAGGCGGTCGGGCAGCCCCATCCGCTGGCGGTCAGCGGCCACTTCCTGTCGCCGTCGGACCCGGGGCCGGCCGAGCTGGCGGTGCGGCGGCTGCGGGCCGGGCGCAGCCTGTCCACGGCGCGGGTGACCCTCCTTCAGGAGGGCCGGGCAAGGCTGGAGGCGCTGGTCACCGCCGGGCGGATCGACCCCGAGGCGGCGCCCGGGTGGCGGCGAGCCGACGGGCCGGTCGGGCTGCCGCCGGTGGAGGAGTGCCTGCCGGCGCGGCCCGAGATGCCCGGGGGCATGCGGGCCAACCTGCTCGACCACCTGGATCTGCGGATGGACCCGGCCACCGTCGGCTGGGTCGCCGGCCGCCCGGGCGGCCGCCTGGACCTGCGCGGCTGGGTCCGGTTCTCCGACGGCCGGGCCGCCGACCCGCTGGCCCTGCTCCAGGTGGTCGACGCGCTCCCCCCGAGCAGCTTCGAGCTCGGCCTGCCCAGCTGGGCGCCCACGGTCGAGCTGACCGTCTACCTGCGCGGCATCCCCGCTCCGGGCTGGCTGGCCTGCGTCGTGCGCGGCCAGCTCTGGCAGGGCGGCTGGTTCGACGAGGAGGCCGAGGTGTGGGACTCGGCCGGCCGCCTGGTCGCCCAGTCCCACCAGTTCGCCGGCGCCCGCCCCGCCACCCCGGCCGGCGACCCGCGGCCACGGCCATGACCGAGCTGGCCTGCCTGGACGGCCCGGCCACGGCCGCCGTCAGCGACCGGCTGGTGGTGGGGGAGGCTACCCCGCCACCGGGATGAGCGCGCCGAACTGTCCACAGGCCCGTCGCTCTTCACAGGCCCGTCGCTGTCCACGGGCGCGACAAGGTGCGACTGGGCACGGCGTCAGCGCTGGAGGTTCTCCAGGATGCCGGCGGCGCCCTGGCCGCCGCCGACGCACATGGTGACCATGCCGTAGCGGCCGTTGCGGCGGGCCAGCTCGGCCAGGAGCTGGACGGTGAGCTTGGTGCCGGTGGCGCCCATGGGGTGGCCGAGGGCGATGGCGCCGCCGTTGACGTTGACCTTGGCGAGCTGCAGGCCGAGCTCGCGGATGACGGCCAGGGTCTGGGAGGCGAAGGCCTCGTTGAGCTCGATCAGGTCGATGTCGTCAAGGCTGAGGCCGGTCAGCTCGAGCACCTTGGGGACGGCCACGGTGGGGCCGATGCCCATGACGTCGGGCGCGACCCCGCCCACGGCGTACCCGACGAAGCGTGCAAGGGGCGAAAGGCCGAGGCGCTCGGCCCGCTCCCGCTCCATGACCACCACCGCGGCCGCGCCGTCGCTGCGCTGGGAGGAGTTGCCGGCGGTGATGGTGCCGCCCTGCTTGAACACGGGCTTGAGCTTGGCCAGGGCCTCGGCCGAGGTGTCGCGGCGGGGCCCCTCGTCCCTGGTGAAGGTGGTCTCCCGATGCACCGGCCGGCCATCCTCGTCCAGCGACTCGACCCGGACCTCCAACGGCACGGTCTCGGGGTCGAACCGGCCCGAGTCGACCGCCTCGGCGGCCAGCCGGTGGGAGCGCAGGGCGAAGGCGTCCTGGTCCTCACGGCTGATGCTCCAGCGCTCGGCCACCCGCTCGCCGGTCAGGCCCATGGACATGTAGTACTCGGGGTGGCCGCGGACGACCTCGGGGTTGGGGGAGAAGGTGGGGGTGGGCGTCGGGGTCGAGGACATGTGCTCGGTGCCGCCGGCCACGAGGGTGGTGGCGAACCCGGCCATGATCCGCTCGGCCGCGCTGGCGATCGTCTGCAGGCCTGAGGAGCAGAACCGGTTGACGGTCTGGCCGGGGACGCTGGAGGGCAGGCCGGCCCGCTGGGCGGCGATCCTGGCCACGTTCATCCCCTGGGTGCCCTCGGTGATGGCGCAGCCCAGCAGCACGTCCTCGACCTCGGCCGGGTCGAGGCCATCGGCCCGCCGCAGCGCCTCGGCGATGGCCGCCCCGGCCATGTCGTCGGGCCGGCTCGCCCTCAGGCTCCCCCGGGGCGCCCGGCCGACCGCGGTCCGGGCCCCGGCAACGATCACGGCTTCCTTCATCATGGTCCCCTTCAGTTACGGACGACCTTGCCGGTGGTCAGGAAGGCCTGGATCCGTTCCATGGTCTTGGGCTCGCGCAGCAGGGCCAGGAAGGCCTCGCGCTCCAGGTCGAGGATGTGCTGCTCGGGCACCCATTGGCCGAGCGACAGCTCGCCGCCGCACAGGACCCGGGCCAGCTGGCGGGCCACCACCCCGTCGTGCGGCCCGGCCTGGCCGGCCCACTGGAGGGTCTGCACGGCCAGCTCCAGGGCGGCCAGGCCGGGCCGGCCGGCGGCGTACACCGTGGCGTCCTCCCGGGCCGGGGGCTGGTAGGCGTCGGCCAGGTCGAGGACCTCGCGCCTGGCCGCGGCCAGCTGGTGGTCGGCGTCCAGGACGATCACGTCGTGCTCCTCCAGGAACCCGAGCTCGCGGGCCTCGACGGCCGAGGTGGCCACCTTGGCCAGGCCGATGGTCTCGAACACCCGCTGCACGAACGGCAGCGGCGGGGCGTCGGGGGCGGCCCGCATGGCCGGGGAGACGACCCGGCGCAGCAGCTCCTTGCAGCCCCCGCCGGCCGGGACGATGCCGACGCCGACCTCGACCAGCCCGATGTAGGTCTCCAGGGCGGCCACCACCCGGTCGGCAGCCAGGACGATCTCGGCCCCTCCGCCCAGGGTCTGGCCGTGGGGGGCGGCCACCACCGGCCGGGGCGCGTAGCGCAGGCTCATGAGGGTGTCCTGGAGGCCCTTGGCGGCCTCGCCCACCTGGTCGTACAGGCCCTGGTAGGCGGCCATGCCGACCTCACCCAGGTTGGCCCCGACGCAGAAGTTGCGGGCCTGGCTGGCGATCACCAGGCCTTTCCAGTCGCCGCCCTCCAGCTCCTTGGCCGCCCTGGCCCCGAGCTCGACCACGGCGGCGTCGATCGCGCTGGCCGGGGCGTGCAGCTCGAGGCAGAGCACCCCGTCGCCCAGGTCGACCAGGCTGGCCGAGCCGTTCCCAGCCACCTCGGCCCCCTCGGCCTTCAGCCGGTCCAGGTCGATGACCTCCTGGTCGGCCGGGACGGGCTGGTAGGCCCCGAGGAGCGGGCTGTAGACCTGGCCGTCGCGGTAGAAGCTCTGGTGGCCGGCGGCCAGCATCTCCTTGACCCAGGCCGGGACCTCGATGCCGAGGGCCTCCATGCGGGCCACCCCGTCGGCGACCCCGATGGCGTCCCAGCCCCGGAACGGCCCCAGCTCAAAGCCGAAGCCCCACTCGACGGCGTGGTCGACCTCGACCAGGGAGTCGGCGATCTCCGGCACCCGGCGGGCGGCGTAGGCCAGCGACGGCAGCAGGGTGTCGCGCAGGTAGCGGGCGCCACGGTCCTCCTCGGCCTTGTCGAGCAGGAAGCCCAGCCGGGCCCCGAGGTCGTCGTGGTCGCGGGCGGCGGCGACGATCGGCAGGTCCGGCCTGGCCGCCGGCCGGTACTCCAGGGTGTCAAGGTCGAGCACGTCGAACACGGTCTGGCCGTCGCGCTTGCCGCGGCGGTAGAAGCCGCCCCCGGTCTTGTTGCCGAGCAGCTTGGCGTCCAGCATCCGGCGCAGCGGCTCGGGGGCGGGGAGGACGTCGCGGCTCTCGTCCTCGGGGGCCAGGTCGTACAGGTTGGCCGCCACCCCGACCATCACGTCCAGCCCGACCTGGTCGAACAGCCGGAAGGTGGCCGTCCTGGGCCGGCCCACCAGCGGCCCGGTGAGGGCGTCGACCTCCTCGGTCGAGTAGCCGTGCTCCAGGGCGTAGCGGACGTCGTGCATGCCGGCGAAGCTGCCCAGGCGGTTGGCGATGAAGTTGGGGGTGTCCTTGGCCACCACCGCGCCCTTGCCCAGGACCCGCTCGACGAACGCCCGCATCCGCTCCAGCACCTCGGGGTCGGTGTCGGCGGTCGGGATCAGCTCGACCAGCTTGAGGTAGCGGGGCGGGTTGAAGAAGTGGGTGCCCAGGAACCGGCGCCGGAACGCCTCCGAGCGGCCCTCGGCCAGGCTGGCCAGCGGCAGCCCTGAGGTGTTGGAGGTGACCACCGCGTCCGGGTCGACGAGCTTCTCCACCCGGGCCAGCAGCTCCTGCTTGGGCTCCAGGCGCTCCACGATCGCCTCGACCACCCAGTCGGCGTCCCCGACGCGGTCGAGGTCCTCCTCGAAGGTCCCCAGGCGGATGCGCTCGGCCAGCCGCGGGCTGGCCAGGGCGGCCGGGCGGGCGGCGAGCATGCGGTCGAACCCGCCCTGGGTGGCCTCCTGGTCCAGGTCCAGCAGGTCGACGGCCAGCCCGGCGTTGGCGGCGTGGGCGGCGATGGCGGCCCCCATGGTGCCGGCCCCGAGCACGGCGACGGAACGGATGTCGTGGGTCAAGGACGCACCTCCAGGTGATCGGCGTTCCGAGGGTACGCTCGAAGCGGAGCGCACCCAGTGGAGGGACCCCGGCCATGAGCGACCAGCACGTTGCCGCCAGCGACTTCTACCGCCTCGACGACCTCCTCACCGACGCCGAGCGCGAGGTCCGCGACCGGGTCAGGGCCTTCTGCGACAAGGAGGTCACCCCGATCATCAACGACTACTGGGAGCGGGCCGAGTTCCCCTTCGAGCTGGTGCCCAAGCTGGCCGCCCTCAGCCTGGCCGGCGGCACCATCGAGGGCTACGGCTGCCCGGGGCTGAGCACGGTCGCCACCGGCCTGGTCGGGATGGAGCTGGGCCGCGGCGACGGCAGCATCTGCACCTTCTTCGGGGTCCACTCGGGGCTGGCCATGACCTCGATCGCCCTGCTCGGGGACGAGGAGCAGAAGCAGCGCTGGCTCCCTGCCATGGCCCGCATGGAGCAGATCGGCGCCTTCGGCCTCACCGAGCCGGAGCACGGCTCGGACGCGGTCGCCCTGGAGACCCGGGCCCGCCGCGACGGCGACCAGTGGGTGCTGGACGGGTCCAAGCGCTGGATCGGCAACGCCTCCTTCGCCGACCTGGTGATCGTCTGGGCCCGCGACGACGACGGCAAGGTCGGCGGCTTCGTGGTCGAGAAGGGCAGCCCCGGGTACGCGGCCAGCGTGATGGCCGGCAAGACGGCCAAGCGGGCCGTCTGGCAGGCCCAGATCACCCTGGACGGGGTGCGGGTCCCGGCCGGCAACCGCCTGGCCCACTCGCGCGGCTTCGCCGACACCGCCCAGGTGCTGACCGCCACCCGCTCGGGGGTCGCCTGGGAGGCGGCCGGCCACGCCCTGGCCGCCTACGAGGCCGCCCTCGCCTACGTGCGCGAGCGCGAGCAGTTCGGCACCCCGCTGGCCAGCTTCCAGCTGGTCCAGTACCGGCTGGCCAAGATGCTGGCCGAGGTCACCACCATGCAGCTGCTGTGCCTGCGCCTGGCCCAGCTCACCGAGGACGGCCAGATGACCGCGGGCATGGCCTCGCTGGCCAAGATGAACAACGCCGCCAAGGCCCGCCAGGTGGTGGCCGACGCCCGCGACATCCTCGGCGGCAACGGCATCCTGCTCGAGAACCACGTGGCCCGCCACCACGCCGACATGGAGGCCGTCTACACCTACGAGGGCACCGACGCCATCCAGAGCCTGATCGTGGGGCGGGAGATCACCGGCGAGAGCGCCTTCACGAGCCGTTGAGCCGCCGGCCGGCCTCCCGGATCTCCGCCAGCATGGCCAGGGTGGCCGGGCCCTGGTCGCCGCGGCGGACGGCCGCGGCCACCTCCCGGCTGGGGCCGCGGCCGGCCAGCGGGCGCACGGCCAGGTCCTCGCGGGGCACGGCCAGGGCCAGCCGGGGCAGGAGGGTGACCCCGGCGCCGGCCGCCACCATCCCCTGGGTGGCGTTGTAGTCGTCGGTCGGGAAGTCGACCGTGACCCGGGGCTCGAACCCGGCGGCGTGGCAGGCGCGCAGGATGGTGGCGCGGTCCGAGCAGCCGGGGCCGCCTCCCAGCACCCACGGCTCGCCGGCCAGGTCGCCCAGCCGCAGCGACCGGCGCCGGGCCAGCCGGTGGCCGCCAGGGAGCACGGCCAGCATCGGGTCGACGAACAGCCGGTGGACCTCGACCCGGTCGGCGGCGGGCGGCTGGCCGGCCGGGTGGGTCAGCAGGACGAGGTCGACCCGGCCGGCGACCAGCCCGCCGACCGCCTCCTCGGTCGCCTCGACCAGGGAGAGCTCGACCTCCACGGCAGGATGGGCGGTCCGGAGGCCGGTCACCGCGGCCGGCAGCAGCGAGGTGGCGGCGCTGGCGAAGGTCGACACCCGGACCCGGCCGGCCCGCAGCCCGGCCAGCGCCCCCAGCTCGGCGTCGGCCGCGGCCAGCTCGGCCACGATGGCGTCGGCCCGGCGGACCAGCGCCCGGCCGGCGTCGGTCAGCCGGATCCCGTGGCCGTTCCGCTCCACCAGCCGGGCTCCGGCCTCGCGCTCCAGCACGGCGATCTGCTGGGAGACCGCGGACTGGCTGTAGGCGAGCGCCTGGGCGGCGGCCGAGAACGAGCCGCGCCGCGCGACCTCGCGGAGCACCTGGAGCCGACGCACGTCGAGCATAAGCACCACTTATCGATAGCTTGACAAACCGTCATGTGAGCTGATGGCTCTGAGTGGATACCCATAGAGGGAGATGACGAACACGTCCCTGCCGAGTCCCACCCGGGCCGTCCGCGACTGGCGGCTGTGGCCGGCGCTGGCCACCGTGTACCTGGTCTGGGGGTCGACCTACCTGGCGATCAGGGTGATGGTGGAGACGGTCCCGCCGCTGCTCGGCGCCGGCCTGCGGTTCCTCCTGGCCGGGGCCGTGCTGTACCCGTTCCTGGTCGCCCGCCGGGGCCGGGCCGTGCTGCGGGTGCCGGCCCGGCAGATCGGGGCCGGCGCCCTGGTCGGCTGCCTGTTCCTGGCCGGCGGGACCGGTCTGGTCACCGTCGCCGAGCGCGACGTCCCCTCCGGCCTGGCGGCCGTGCTGGTCGCGGCCATGCCGCTGGTCGTGGTGGTGCTGCGCCGCCTGGCCGGCGAGCCCGTCGGCCGGGCCACCACCATCGGCGTCACGGCCGGGTTCGCCGGGGTGGCCGTGCTGCTGCTGCCCGGCAACCCGGCACCGGGGGGCGGCACCCTCGGCCTCGGACTCATCCTGGTGGCCACCGTCTCCATGGCCGTGGCCTCGTTCGTCTCCAGCCGGCTCCCCGTCCCCGACGACACCCTGGTCGCCACCGCCCTGGAGCTGCTGGCCGCCGGGGTCGTCCTCTGCCTGGCCGGCCTGCTCACCGGCGAGACGGCCGACCTGGCCCTGGACCGCGTCTCGGGGGCGTCCCTGGCCGCCTTCGCCTACCTGGTCGTGGCCGGCTCCCTGGTCGCCTACACCGCCTATGTCTGGCTGCTGGCCAACGCCCCCGTCTCCCAGGCCACCACCCACACCCACGTCAACCCGGTGGTCGCCGTCCTGCTCGGCTGGCTGGTCCTCCACGAGCAGGTCACCCTCACCACCCTGGCCGGCGCCGCCCTGGTCATCGGCTCGGTCGCCGCCGTGGTCCGCCACGAGTCGGCCGCGGAGCCCGAGCCCGAGACCGTTCCGTGATGCATCGGGGAGGGAACGGTGACCCGCAGCATGCCGGTTTGTTACCTGGGTCGCCGAGACTACGCCCTGTCGATGCGCCGCAACCGAAGGCGGCGAGGGCGACCCGGGCTGGGGGGTCCGGGTCGGGGCAGCAGGAGGGGGACAATGCAGCTCAAGGAACTCACCGTCTGGTGGCAGCAGCGCAGGATGGCCCGGGAGGGGCGTGTCGCTTTCGACTCGGCCGCCACCCGAGAGCTCTACGAGGCCCTCGACGAGGCCTCGATGCTGGCGCCGAGGCGCTGACGCGCAACGACCCTGACGGCCCGGGCGATCGCCCGGGCCGTTCGGTTTCTCTGTGGCAGAGTGGATCGATGTCCCATGACCACAAGCTGAGCTCGGCCGCCGCCCAGCGCGGCCGGCTGGTCGCGGTGTTCGCCATCACCCTGGCCGTGCTCGTGGTCGAGCTGGCCGGGGCGGCCCTCTCGGGCAGCCTGGCCCTGCTCGCCGACGCCGGGCACGTGCTGGCCGACGGGGCCGGGATCGGGCTGGCCCTGCTGGCGATCCGGTTCGCGGCCCGCCCGGCCACCCCGCAGCGGACCTTCGGCTACTACCGCCTCGAGATCCTGGCCGCCGTGGTCAACGCCGTGCTGCTGTTCGGCGTGGCCGGGTTCGTGCTGGTCGAGGCCTGGCGGCGGCTGGCCGAGCCGCCCGAGGTGGCCAGCGGGCTGATGCTGGCCGTGGCCGCCGTCGGGCTGGTCGCCAACGCGGTCTCGATGTGGCTGCTGCGCGACGGCCAGCAGCGCAGCCTCAACCTGCGCGGCGCCTACCTGGAGGTCTGGGGCGACCTGCTCGGCTCGGTGGCCGTGCTGGCCGCGGCCGTGGTGATCGCCGTCACCGGCTTCCAGGCCGCCGACCCGATCGCCTCGGCCCTGATCGGCGTGCTGATCCTGCCCCGGACCTGGCGGCTGCTCCGGGAGGCGGTCGACGTGCTGCTGGAGGCCGCCCCCAAGGGGGTCGACCTGGACGAGGTGCGCCGCCACCTGCTCGAGACCCCGGGCGTCACCGACGTCCACGACCTGCATGTCTGGACCATCACCAGCGGCCTGCCGGTGCTCTCGGTCCACGTGGTCCTGGAGCGCGACGCCGACGCCGGCCGGGTCCTTGACGGGCTGGGCGACTGCCTGGCCGGTCACTTCGACATCGAGCACTCCACCTTCCAGCTCGAGCAGCCCGAGCACCGCGGCCACGAAGGAGCGACCCACCGGTGACCACCTTGCCCACCCGCCGTCTCGGCGGGCTCCAGGTCAGCGCCATCGGGCTCGGCGAGATGCCGATGTCGCTGGCCGGCCGGCCCGACGAGGCCCGCTCGATCCGGACCATCCACGCCGCCCTCGACGCCGGCGTGACCCTGATCGACACGGCCGACGCCTACTGCCGCGACGAGTCCGACTTCGGCCATGGCGAGCGCCTGGTCGCCAAGGCCCTGGCCGGCTGGTCGGGCGACCGCGACCGGGTGCTGGTGGCCACCAAGGGCGGCCACACCCGGCCCGGCGGCGAGTGGGGCCTGGACGGGCGGCCCGAGTACCTCCGCCGAGCATGCGAGGCCAGCCTTCGCGCCCTCGGCGTCGACACCATCGGCCTGTACCAGTTCCACCGGCCCGACCCCAGGGTGCCCTTCGCCGAGTCGGTGGGGGCGCTGGCCGAGCTCAAGGCGGCCGGCAAGGTCCGGCTGGTCGGCCTCTCCAACGTCAGCGTCGACCAGGTCAACCAGGCCCGCGAGCTGGTGGAGGTGGCCAGCGTCCAGAACGAGTTCTCCCCCCGCTTCCGCCGTTCCGAGGGCGAGCTGGCCTTCTGCGCCGTCCAGGGGATCGCCTTCCTGCCCTGGAGCCCGCTCGGAGGGATCGGCCGGGGCCGCGACCTGGGCGGCCGCCACCGCGCCTTCGCCGAGGTCGCCGAGGCCCACGGCGTCTCGCCCCAGCGGGTGGCCCTGGCCTGGGAGCTGGCCAAGGCGCCGGTGGTGATCCCCATCCCAGGGGCGAGCCGCCCCGAGACCATCACCGACAGCCTGGGCGCGGCCACCCTGCGCCTGAGCGACGACGACCTGGCCCGCCTCGACAACGTGTAGGCGCTGCTAGACGGCCGCCGGGGCCTCGGCGTGCTCGCCCCGCGCCTCCCCTCGGGCGGCCGGGAGCAGGAACATCAGCAGGAAGCAGACCAGGTACACCGCGACCTCGAACAGCAGGGTGCGCTGGAACGCCTGGGAGAAGTCCTGGCGGCGGGCGGCGTCGGCGGTGGCGGCCACGACCCGGCCGACCTGCGGCTGGGCCTGGGCCTGGCCGCGGGCGCAGCTGGCCGGGACGGCCGACGGGTCCTTGGCGTTGGCCCGGTCCTCGAAGCAGGTCCGGAAGCCGGCCGCCACCTGCCGGCTGACCGTCGGTGGGACCCCGGCGCTCTGGAGGCTGGCCTGCATGCCGGGGATGAGGTCGTCGGCCACCCCGGCGGCCTGGCTGCCCAGCAGCCCGAAGAAGATCACCCCGACGAGGGCCACCCCGACGGCCCCGCCGACCTGCTGGACGGTGGACAGCACCCCGGAGGCGGCGCCGGCGTCCTGGCCACGAATGCCGGCCAGCACGACGGTGACCAGCGGGGCGACCACGCAGCCGAGCCCGAGGCCGCAGACCAGCAGGGCGGGCAGCAGCTGCCAGGAGTGGATGGCGCCGTCGTAGCGGTCGACCGTCCAGATGAGGGCGACCATCCCCGCGACCAGCAGCAGCGCGCCGATGCTGAGGATCCGCCGGCCCAGGTTCGGGGCCAGCCGGACCGAGGCGGCCGAGGCCACGGCGGAGCCGACCGCGAACGGGGCCCCGGTCAGGCCGGCGTGCAGGGCGCTGAACCCGAGCCCGATCTGGAGCCAGAGCGAGAAGGTGAGGAAGAACGCCGGGATGCCCATGAAGAAGATGCCGGCCACCAGCAGCCCGGGGACGAACGAGCGCTGGCGGAACAGGTCCATGTCGACCAGCGGCGACCCGTCGCGGGCCTTCTTGTGGCGCTCGTAGACCCCGAAGCCGATCAGGACCAGCACGGAGGCGGCCATCGACAGGAACGTCCACAGGGGCCAGTCCAGGTCGCGGCCCTGGACCAGGGGGTAGACGAGCAGCAGCAGCCCGGTGGTGACGATCACCACGCCGACGGGGTCGGGCCGCAGCGCCCTCGGGGCCTTGGACTCGACCAGGAACCGGGTGGCGACGGCCAGGGCGGCGATGCCGATGGGCACGTTGACCAGGAAGATCGGCCGCCACCCGAGGCCGAGCAGGTCGGCGTTGATCAGCAGCCCGCCGACCAGCGGGCCGGTGATGGTGGCCAGGCCGATGGTGGCCCCGAACATCCCGAAGGCGGTGCCCCGCTCCCGGGGCGGGAAGGTGACCTGGATGACCGAGAGGATCTGGGGGAACATGATCGCCCCCATCAGCCCCTGGAGCACCCGCGAGCCGATCAGCATGGCCGGGTTCTGGGCCAGCCCGCAGAGGGCGGAGGCGAGGGTGAACCCGGCCATGCCGGTCATGAACAGGCGCTTGCGCCCGTAGATGTCGCCGAGCCGGCCGCCGGTGATCAGCATGACCGCGAAGGCGAGCTGGTAGCCGGCCAGCACCCACTGGATCTGGGCGTAGGTGGCGTCCAGGTCGCGCTGGATGGAGGGGATGGCCACGTTCACGATGCTGATGTCGACCAGCTGCATGAAGCCGGCGATCAGCACGACCGCCAGGGCGACCCAGCGGCGGGGATCGGCGCCGCCCGGGGCCCGTCCGGGCTCGGCGGTGGTGGTCGGGCTGCTCATGGGCGTCGCTCCGTGTCGGTCGTGTCGGTCGGGGCGGGTGGTTGGGCGGGGGAGAGGCCGGTCACCAGGGTCGCCACCAGCTCGGCCGCCGGGTCGGGACGGTCGCGGAAGGGGAGGGTCTCCGGTCCCGTCATCAGCTCGACGAAGATGAGCTGCTCGCAGGCGCCGAGCAGCAGCAGCGCGGCCGCCGCCGGGTCGGCGTCGGCCCTGACCCGGCCGAGGGCCTGCTCGGCCCGGAGGTAGGCGACCACCGGCTCCCAGGCCCGGTGGGGCCCGGCGCCCTGCTCGGCCAGGCGGGCCCGGAACCGCCGCAGCAGCTCCGGGTCGGCGAACAGCGAGGTCCCGAGGGGCAGCATGTCCCGGTAGAGCCGCAGGGCGCTGCGGGCCAGCTCGGTCAGGTTGGCCTCCACTGTCCGGGTGCCGGCCCGGCCCGGCAGGTGGCTGACCACCTCGATGAAGGCGGGCAGGAGCTTCTCGTGGACGGCCCGGACCAGGTCGAGCTTGTCGGCGAAGTGCAGGTACAGGGTGCCCTCGGCGCAGCCGGCCTCCCTGGCGATCTCCTTGGTGGTGGCCCTGGCCAGGCCTCTGGAACGTAGGACGCGCTCGGCGGCGTCGACCAGCTGGGCCCGGGTGCCCGAGGCCGGGTGGATGAGTGAGTGCTCATTCATCTCGCGGGAGCCTATGAGTGGGTACTCACTCATGTCAACCCCCGGGGGGTCGTCGGGCGCTTCACCTGGTGATGCTCGTTTGCCAACCTGGCGGGTCAAGGAGCACGCTGCTGGTCGCCATGACCGAAGGCCGGCTCGCGCCCGAGGAGGTCCGGACGCGGACCTTCACCAGGGTCGTGCGCGGCTACCGGCGGCGGGAGGTGCGGCGGCTGCTGGAACGTGCCGCCGACGACCTGGTCCGGCTGCGCGACGGCCCGACCTCCGAGGGCCCCGACGAGCCTCCCCTCACTCCCGAGGAGGTCGAGGAGGCCCGGTTCCAGCCGGCCCTCGGCGGCTACGAGATGGACGAGGTCGACACCTTCCTCGACCAGGTCATGGCCGAGCTCGAACGGGTCTCCGGGGAGCCGTTCCGCCCGGCCTCGGCCCTGCCCGCCCCACCCCTCCACGCGTTCCCCGCCGCCACCCCGGGCCCCCACCCCGTGGCCCCTAGCCCTCCGCCGGTGGCCCCGAGCCGTCCGCCCGCCCCTCCCAGGCCGCCGGCGCCGCCGCCCCCGCCTCCGCCGGCCCCGAGGCCGCCGGTGGCCACGCCGGGCCGTCCGCTGACCCCCTCGGAGGTGGAGACCCGCACCTTCCAGCAGGGCGCCCCCGGGTACCTGCCGGCGCACGTCGACCTGTTCCTGGCCAAGGCGGCCCGCGCCCTGGCCGGGCGCGACGGCGAGACCCTGACCCGCTGGGACGTGCTCCGCCAGCGCTTCCCGCTCGGCCCCCGCGGCTACGCCACCAGCGAGGTCGACGCCTTCCTGGTCCGGCTGGCCGCCCAGTTCCCCGACCCCGACCCGGCCGCCCAGCAGGAGATCCTCCGCAAGCTCCAGGAACGCTGACCTCGCAGGTCTGGACCGGCTGTCGGTGGGGTAGGGTCCTGGCCATGCCACACCCAGCCACCTTCGGGACCTGGACCGAGCTGCGACCCGGCAACGGCCGCCAGCCCGACCCGGCCTTCTACGCCGAGCGCCTCGAGGAGGCGATCCTGGCCGACCAGCTCGGCCTGACCGCCGTCTGGGGCAGCGAGCACCACGCCGTCGAGGACGGCCACCTCTCCCAGCAGCTCCCCTTCCTGGCCGCCGTGGCCGCCCGGACCGCCCGGGTCCGGCTGGGCACGGGCGTGCTGCTGCTGCCCCTGTACCGGCCCCGGGAGGTCGCCGAGCAGGCCGGGGTGGTCGACCTGCTGGCCGGAGGCCGGCTCATCCTCGGCCTCGGCGGCGGCTGGGTGGAGCGCGAGTTCGACGCCTTCGGGGTGGACCGGTCCCAACGGGGCCGGCTGCTGGAGGAGAAGCTGGCCGACCTGCGCCGCGCCCTGGCCGAAGGGGTGGCCGCCGACGGCCCCGGCGGCAGCGACCTGCCCGTCGGGCCCCGCTCGCCCCAGCCCGGCGGCCCGCCCCTGTACCTCGGCGGCACCGCCCCCAGGGCGCTGGACCGGGTGGCCAGGCTGGGTGACGGCTGGTTCGCCCTGGCCCATTTCCGCTGGCAGAAGACGGCCGAGGCCTGGCCGGTGCTGGCCGAGGCCTTGGAGCGGGCGGGCCGGCCGGTCGACCGCTTCCCGGTCGTGGTCGGCATCCACCTGCGGGTCAGCGACGACCCGGAGCGCACCTGGGCGACCGAGCTCGCCCCGGCCGTCGCCTACCAGCTCGACCGCTACGGCGACTGGGGCACCGACCGCGGCCAGCCGCGTCCCGACCCGATCGACCCGGGCCGCCTCAGGCGCTCGGCCGTGTTCTGCGACACCCCCGAGGGGGTCGTGGCCGCCCTGACCGAGTTTCAGGAGCGGCTCCCCTTCACCCACGTGAGCCTGTGGAGCCGCCCCCCGGGCACCAGCCACGAGGCCGCCTGCCAGAACCTGGAGCGGGTGGCCAGGGAGGTCGCGCCCGCCTTCGCCGGCCCCGAGCCTCCCTGGCGGGCTCCGGCGGCCCCGCAACCGACCGGCTGACGCCGGCCGGCAACCCAAGGAGGACCCGTGCGGCTGGTCTCGTTCGAGGGGGGATTCGGGCGCGTCGAGGAGGACGCGGTGGTGCCCATGGGGCCGTCGCTGGTCGACTGGCTGGCCTTCGGCACCCAGGGCGTGGCCACCGGCGCCCCCCGGCCCCTGGCCGAGGTGCGGCTGCTGGCCCCGGTGCCCCGTCCGGACAAGATCATCTGCGTCGGCCTCAACTACCGCGACCATGCGAAGGAGACCGGCCAGGCCATTCCCACGGAGCCGGTGCTGTTCTCCAAGTTCGCCAACTCGGTGGTCGGCCCCGGGGCCGACGTGGTGGTGCCGCCCGAGGCCGCCGAGCAGGTCGACTACGAGGCCGAGCTGGCCGTGGTCATCGGCCGGCGGGCCAGCCGGGTGGCCGCCGACAACGCCCTCCACCACGTCGCCGGCTACGCCTGCGCCAACGACGTCTCGGCGCGGTCGCTCCAGTTCCGCTCCAGCCAGTGGCTCCTCGGCAAGGCGATCGACACCTTCCTGCCCCTCGGCCCCTGGCTGGTCACCGCCGACGAGGTGCCCGACCCCCAGGGCCTCGGCATCCGCTGCCTGGTCAACGACGAGGTGCTCCAGGACTCCGACACCGGCCAGATGGTGTTCGGGGTGGCCGAGCTGATCGCCTACGCCAGCCGCACCATCACCCTGGAGCCGGGCGACCTGCTGGTCACCGGCACCCCGTCGGGGGTCGGCATGGCCGCCGACCCGCCCCGGTTCCTGCGCCCCGGCGACCGGATGCGGGTCGAGATCGACGGGCTCGGCCAGCTCGACAACACCGTCCGGGCGAGGCCCTGACCCGGCTTCGCCGGCGGCGTCAGCGGCCATGTGGCAATGTCAGGGGCTTCCCCTACACTCGGCTGCATGTCCGCAATCCAAGCAACAGACCTGGTCCGCCGCTTTGGCGACGTCGAGGCCGTCCGTGGGGTCAGCCTCGAGGTCGCCGAGGGCGAGATCTACGGGTTCCTCGGCCCGAACGGGGCCGGAAAGTCGACCATCGTCCGCATCCTGACCACCCTGCTCCAGCCGACCAGCGGGTCGGGCGCGGTGCTGGGCCACGACGTGACCGCCGAGCCGACCACGGTGCGGCGCCTCATCGGGGTGGCCCTCCAGGAGGCCGGGCTCGACCCCAAGCAGACCGGCCGCGAACTGCTCACCCTCCAGGGCAAGCTGTACGGCCTGAAGGGCACGGTCCTCGGCGACCAGGTCGTCGAGGTGACCGAGCTGGTGGGCCTGACCGACGCCATCGACCGGCGCATCCAGACCTTCTCGGGCGGCATGAAACGCCGCCTGGACCTGGCCTCGGCCCTGCTGCACCGCCCGCGGGTGCTGTTCCTGGACGAGCCCACCACCGGGCTGGACCCGCTGTCGCGGGCGCTCATCTGGGACCGCATCCGCGAGCTGCGCGAGCGGTTCGGGGCCACCATCTTCCTGACCACCCAGTACCTGGAGGAGGCCGACGAGCTGGCCGACCGGGTGGCGATCATCGACCACGGCCAGATCGTGCGCCAGGGCACCCCGGCGGCGCTCAAGGCCGAGATCGGCGCCGACGTCATCGACCTGGCGGTCGAGGACCGCGAGTCCGGCGCGGCCAGGGCGGCCATCACCGAGCTCCAGGCCAGCGGCGAGCTGCCCGGCGGGGAGCTGCGCGGCACCAGGGACGGCTACACCCTGTTCGTCCCCGACGGGCCGCGGAACATCGCGGTGCTGATCCGTGGCCTGGACAGGGCTGGCGTCCGCTTCGGGGCGGTCAGCGTGTCTCGGCCCACCCTGGACGACGTGTTCCTGGCCGCCACCGGCGGCCGCATGGCCGCCGCCCACGAGGACGCCCAGGGCGAGGACGGCCAGCGCGAGGCCGAGCCCGCCGGGACCGGAAGGAGGGCATCGTGAGCGCCGTCGCACCCGGCATCGGGGGCGCCAACGGGCGCGTCCCGACCAGCGAGCCCCAGACCCTGGCCGCCCCGGCCGGGCTGATCTCGGACGTCATGGCCATCACCGGCCGGGCCATCCGGGGCATCCTGCGCGAGCCCGAGCTGTTCATCTTCGCCCTGATCATCCCCGTGTTCTTCTTCGTGGTGCAGATCGGCGCCCTGGGCAAGGTGGCCGAGCAGCAGCTCGGCATCAGCGACTACGCCGCCTTCCAGCTGCCCATCTCGATCCTGTTCGCGGCGGCCAGCACCTCGGGCGGCAACGCCCTGGTGCTGGACATCGCCGGCGGCTACTGGGACAAGCTGTCGCTCACCCCCGCCCACCGCTCCTCGCTGGTGGTCGGCAACCTGTTCGGCGAGATGTTCGCCGTGCTCGGCTACAGCCTGGTCCTTCTGGTGTTCGGGTTCATCATCGGGGTCCGGTTCGACAGTAACCCGGTGGTCGGCTCGCTGGGGCTGCTGGCGCTGACGCTGCTGTTCGGCATCGGGTTCGCCTCGGTCAGCATCGCCGTGGCCCTGGCCACCGGCTCGGTCCGGGCGACCCAGTCGACCTTCATCATCTTCTTCCCGCTGCTGTTCCTGACCCCCAGCGCCCTGCCGCGGAACCTGATGACCGGCTGGTTCGAGAAGGCCGTCAGCCTCAACCCGATGACCTATGTGATCGAGGCGGCCCGGAGCTTCCTGTTCGGCTTCAACGGCGCCGTCGTCGCCAAGGGGTTCCTCGCGGCCGCGTTGTTCAGCGCCCTGACCTTCGGCCTGACCGCCCTGGCCTTCCGCCGTCGGGTCCGCATGGGCTGACCGCGCCGGTCGCGGTAGGCTTGTCCGCTTCGGGAGGGGAAGGGCGGAGAGGCGGCAGATGGAGCGTCGGACGCTCGGACCGGACGGCTTCGAGGTGCCGGCGGTGGGCATGGGGACCTCGCGCACCTTCGACGTGCGCGGTCGGGCGGCCGAGGCGACCAGCCGCCGGATCGTCGAGGAGGCGCTGGACGCCGGCGCCAACCTGTTCGACTCCTCGCCCATGTACGGCGAGGCCGAACGGGTCCTCGGCCTGGCCCTCGACGGCCGGCGGGACGGCGCCATCGTCGCCACCAAGGTGTGGACCGCCGACGACGACCAGGCCGAGCAGCAGATCCAGACCTCCCTGCGCCACGCCCACGGCCACGTCGAGCTGTACCAGATCCACAACCTGGTCGCCTGGCCGGCCCGCCTGGACCGCCTGAGCCGCCTCCGCGACGAGGGCCTGGTCGACGTCGTCGGGGCCACCCACTACGACCCGGCCGCCTTCGACGAGCTGATGACGGTGATGCGCTCCGGCCGCATCGGCTTCGTGCAGGTCCCCTACAACCCCCTCGAGCGCGACGTCGAACGGGCCGTCCTCCCCCTGGCCGAGGAGCTCGGTCTCGGCGTCATGCTGATGCGCCCCTTCGGCCGCGGCTCCGTCCTCCGCCGCTGGCCCTCCCCGGCCGACCTGGCCCCCCTCGAGCCCTCCGGCGTCACCACCTGGCCCCAGGCCCTCCTCAAATGGGGCCTCTCCGACCCCCGCTGCACCCTCTCCATCCCCGCCACCTCCCGCCCCGGCCGCATGACCGAGAACGCCACCGCCGGCAACCCCCCCTGGTTCGGCCCCGACGAACGCGACCTGGTCACCCGCTTGGCGACCAGGTCCTAGCCTGCGGCGCCAGGTGGAGCCGGGAGGGGAATGGCAATCGCCGGGAGGCCGGGAACCCCGCCCCGCTCCCCCGGGCAGCCGGGGAACCCCGCCCTCCTCCCTCGGGCAGCGGGGAACCCCGCCCTCGGTAGTCGGGGCCCCTTCCGGGAGGGTAGCCGACGGCGGGTTGAGGTACTCGCCGCTGTCCATAGGGTTGGCGCATGACCACGGTCCTGGAAGCCGCTACCCTGGGTGGTTCGGGCTCGCCTCGTTGAGGCGAGCCGCCAGACCTCGACCCCCGTTCCGAGGAGGACCCGCTGCCGGGTTATGCGGCCGCCCTTTCCGGCCTCTCCGACGCCGAGCTGCAGCGCCTGCTCGAGCGCCGGCCCGACCTCGTGAGCCTGCCCGCGCCGACATCGTTCCCCGAGCTGGCCGGCCGGGCGGGCACGCCCGCGTCGCTGGCCGCCGCCCTGCGTGCCCTCGACCGGGGCACCCTCCGCCTGGCCGAGCTGCTGGCGGTGCTCGGCCTGCCGACGACCGTCGAGGAGCTGGCGGCGGCGGCCGGGCCCAAGCTCGACCGGGGGCGCCTGGAGGCCGGCCTGGCCGCCCTGGCCGAGCTCGGCATGGCCCTGCCCGACCCCGACGGGACCATCTCCGGGCCGCCCGGGCTGGCGGCGCCCTTCGGCCGGCCGGGCGGGCTCGGCCCACCCGTGGCCGAACTTGCCAAGGTCGGCGTGAGCACCGAGCGGCTCGAGCGCATCCTGGCCAACCTGGGCGCCCCCCGGCCGCAGGCCACCGGCAAGGCGGCCCTCGTCCGGGCGGTGAGCGCGGCCCTGGCCGACCCGGAGGTGGTGGCCCGCGCCGCCGCCGAGGCCGACCAGGACGCCCGCCGGCTGCTGGACGAGGCCCTGGCCGCGACCGGCCCGATCACCGTCATGGGAGTCGGGTACGGCCGCTTCGCCGGCTACCCGGACGCCGAACCGGCCAGCTGGCTGCTGGAGCGCGGGCTCCTGCTGCCGGTCACCTACAGCCACCTGGTGGTGCCGAGGGAGGCCGCCCTTGGCCTGCGGGGCGGGCTGGTGTTCCCGGACTGGCCGGAGCCGCCGCCGGTCGAGCTCCTCGACTCGCTGCCCGACGGCCCGGCCGGGGCCGCCGCGGCCGCCACCCGGGCCGTGGTGGCCGCCGAGGGCCTCTGCGCCCGGCTCGACCGGGAGCCGCTGGCCCTGGTCCGGGCCGGGACCGTGGCCGTCCGCGACCTCGGCCGCCTGGCCCGGGACCTCGACCTGGCCGACGAGGAGCTCGCCCTCCTGGTCGACCTGCTGGTCGAGGCCGGCGTCCTGGCCGTGGGCGGTCCCTTCGGCCAGCGCTCCCTCGGCCTGCGCCCCGAGGCCGACGCCTGGCTGTCGGCCTCCCGGGCCCGCCGCTGGGCCGACCTCGTCGCCGCCTGGCGCTCGGCCGACCTGGCCGTCGAGGACCACCTGGCCGACCCCCACCCCGCATCCGGGGACACGACCGCCCCCGGCCGTACGAGGCCCGCCCGCCGCGAGGCCCCGACCTCCAGGGAGACCACCGCCGACCGGGCCCGCCCCCTGGCCGGCCGCCGCCTCGCCGCGGCCGCCGCCCGCCGCCACGGCCTCCTCACCACCCTCACCACTCCGACCGGCGGTACCGAGGCCCCCGTCGCCTCCAATGCCACCAGGGTCGGCGCCCTGGCGCCGCTGCTCGCCTGGCGCCAGCCGATGGTCTGGCCCGACCCGGCCGGAGGCGGGCCGGACGACCTGGAGACCACCGTGCGGGCGGTCCTGGAGGCGGCAGCCTTCCTCGGGGTGGCCGTGGCCGAGGGGGAGCGGGCCCAGCCGGGGCTGGCCACCGGGGCGCTGCTCGCCGGGACCGGGCCCTCGGGCCTGGCCGAGGAGGCCGCCGAGGCGCTGCCCGACGGGCCCGACCGGTTCCTGCTGGCCGGGGACCTGACGGTGGTGGCGCCGGGCGGCCTGGCCCCAGGGGTCGAGACCCGGCTGGCCGGCCTGGCCGACCGCGAGGCGGCCGGGTCCGGGACCTGGCGGATCTCCGACGCCAGCCTGCGCCGGGCCTTCGACGAGGGCGGCACGGCCGAGGAGGTCCTGGCGTTCCTGCACCGGCACTCCTCGACCCCGCTGCCCCAGGCCCTCGAGTACCTGGTCGCCGACGTGGCCCGCCGCCACGGCCGGCTGCGGGTCGGCGGGGCCACCACCTACCTGCGCGGCGACCCGGCCTTGGTCGCGGGCGCGGTCCGCTCGGCCGCCGGCCGCCGCCTGGGCCTGCGCGAGCTCGCCCCCGGGGTGGCCGTGACCGGCCGCAGCCAGCGCGAGCTGCTGGCCGCCCTGCGCAAGGCGGGGGAGGCCCCGCTGGCCGAGGAGCCGGACGGCAGCCCGCGCCCCGAGGGCTCCCGCCCCGTGCGCCACGTGCAGCGGACCGCCCCGGACCGGCTCGGCCGGGCCGCCGCCAACGGGCACGCCGCCGACCGGCGGCCCGCGCTCGACCCGGCCGCCGCGGTCGCCCGCCTCCGCGGCCGGTCCGCCGTCCCGGCCACCGGGACCGACCAGCGGGTGGCGCGTGGCTGACGGCGCCCTGATCGTCCAGAGCGACCGCAGCGTGCTGCTGGAGGTCGACCACCCCAAGGCGGATGCGGCCAGGGCGGCCATCGCCCCCTTCGCCGAGCTGGAGAAGAGCCCCGAGCACGTCCACACCTACCGGCTGACCTCCCTGGCCCTATGGAACGCCAGAGCCGCCGGGCTGACTCCCGAGCAGGTCACCGACGCCCTGCGCGAGCACTCCCGTTACCCGGTGCCCCCGGGCCTGCTCACCAACCTGGTCGAGACGATGGGCCGCTATGGCCGCCTGGTCCTGCGGGCCGGCGACGACGGGCTGGTGCTCACCTCCTCCGACCCGGCCGTGCTCGAAGAGGTCCTCCGCTCCCGCAAGGTCGCCCCCCACCTGGGCGAGCGCCTCGGGCCGGACCGGGTGGCGGTGCCGCTGGCCGAGCGGGGCCGGCTCAAGCAGGCGCTGCTCGCCCTCGGCTGGCCCGCCGACGACCAGGCCGGCTACGTCGAGGGGGCGCCGCTGCCGATCGGGCTGCTGGCCGCCCATGCCGGCACCGGCGAGCGGTTCGAGCTGCGCCGCTACCAGCGCGAGTCGGTCGACGCCTTCGCCGCCGCCGGCTCGGGGGTGATCGTGCTGCCCTGCGGGGCCGGCAAGACCCTCGTCGGCCTCGGCGCCATGGCCGCGGTCGGCGCCCGCACCCTGGTCCTGGTCACCTCGACCCTGGCCGCCCGGCAGTGGCGCGAGGAGCTGCTGGCCCGTACCGACCTCCAGCCGGCCCAGGTGGGGGAGTACTCGGGGGCGCGCAAGGAGGTGGCCCCGGTCACCATCGCCACCTACCAGGTCCTCATCACCAGGCGTGGCGGCCGCCACGCGCACCTGGACCTGCTCGGCCGCGAGGACTGGGGGCTGATCGTCTACGACGAGGTCCACCTGCTGCCGGCGCCGGTGTTCCGCATGACGGCCGAGATCCAGGCCCGCCGGCGCCTCGGCCTGACGGCCACCCTGGTCCGCGAGGACGGCCGCGAGGCCGACGTGTTCAGCCTGATCGGCCCCAAGCGCTACGACGTGCCCTGGCGCGACCTGGAGGCCCAGGGCTGGGTGGCGGCCGCCGACTGCGTCGAGGTCCGGGTCGACCTGACCGACGAGGAGCGGATGGACTACGCCCTGGCCGAGCCGGAGGAGCGCTACCGCCGCGCGGCCACCGCCCACTCCAAGCTCCCGGTGGTGGCCAGCCTGGCCGAGGCCCACCGGGCCGACCGGGTCCTGGTGATCGGCCAGTACCTGGACCAGCTGCGGACCCTGGGCGAGCTGCTCAAGGCCCCGGTCATCACCGGCGACACCCCGGTCTCGGAGCGGGAGGAGCTGTTCGCCGCCTTCCGGACCGGGCGGCTCGGCCGCCTGGTCGTCTCCAAGGTGGCCAACTTCTCCATCGACCTGCCCGAGGCCAACGTGGCCATCCAGGTCTCGGGCACCTTCGGCAGCCGCCAGGAGGAGGCCCAGCGCCTCGGCCGCATCCTGCGCCCCAAGGCCGACGGCGGCCGCGCCCGCTTCTACACCGTGGTCAGCCGCGACACCAACGACACCGACTATGCCCAGCGCCGCCAGCGCTTCCTGGCCGAGCAGGGCTACGCCTACCAGCTGGTCGACGCCACCGAGGTCCTGGGCAGCCGCACCTAGGGGCTGTGGACGACCGGGTTGTGGACAAGCCTGCGCACCCGCTCCCCGGGGTCGGCTAGGTTCCCCACCGGGGACCCGGCACCGGCAGGTGCGGCTGCCGCCTGCCGGTAGTGGGACAGCAGGCCGCTCCGGCCGCCGAGGTTGCGCTGACGCCCGGCGGGGCCGTCGGGGCCCAGGCGCTCCCAGCCGCGGTGGACGATGGTGACGGTGGTGCCGGCGTCGCCGCCGGTGAAGGAGATGTCGACCTCGGTGGCGCGGCTGCGGTCGGTTCCCAGGTGCCAGAGATAGGCGAGGCGGCGGGGCGGCTCCCAGGCCAGGACCTCGCCCCAGTCGTGCTCGGTCCCGTCGGGGGTGCGCTCGTAGATCCGCCCGCCCGGCCGGGACTCGAAGGTCACCACCAGGCCCGGGGCCGACGACATGGAGTGGCCGCGCGGCCACCACATGGAGGTCTTGTTGGCCCAGGTGTCGAAGGCGTGCGCGGGCGAGCAGGCGACCTCGAACTCGATCCGGATGGGGTCGGTCACCGAGCGTCCCGTCCTGTCCTCTCGCTGGTGTTCTCGGCCAGCAGCCGGAACCGGGTCGCGGCTTCCCCCCAGACATCCTCCAGGTACTCGCGCACCGCGGCGATGCCCTCGTCGTCGAGCCGGTAGAGCCGCCGGGTGCCTTCGGCCCGATCGGCAACCAGCCCGGCCCGCTTGAGCAGACGCAGGTGCCGCGAGACGGCGGGCCGGCTGATCGGCAGCTCCTCGGCGAGCTCGCTGACCGACCGGTCGCCCGTGCGCAGCAGCTCGACGATCGCCAGCCCGGAGGCGATCTGGGCCATCCTGACCAACGCCCCCGGCTACCAGGCGTGGGACTTGGGGATCGAGCGGGTCGAGGGCAGCATCACGCCCGGGAACAGGCTCAAGGTCGTCTCCAAGGCGGACCCGGGCCGCGCCTTCCCGGTCAAGGTGACCGAGTTCAGCCCCGGCCAGCGGATGACCTGGAGCGGCGGCATGCCGCTGGACCTGTTCAAGGGCGTCCGCACCTTCCCCCTGGCCGCGGGAACCGACGGCGCGACCCGGTTCACCAGGCGCGAGGAGTACACCGGCCCCCTCCTGCCGATGATCTGGCGCTCCATGCCCGACCTGGGCCCCTCGTTCCGCCAGCTCGCCAACGGCCTGAAGGAGCGTGCCGAGCGCTGAGGGCGGCGCGCGGTCCCCGGGGCAGGTGCCGCCCGGTGTTCGCCCTCAGGCTCCGGACATGCGAAGGGCCCCCGTCCTTGGGGGCCCTTCGTCAGGGAAGCCTACTTGGTCGCGTGCCCATCCCTGGACCGGCTGAGCAGGAGGAACAGGCCCCCGCCGCCGATCAGCACGATCCCGGCCAGCAGCATCGGCCCGGAGCTGGCCC
>JBJMHP010000377.1:0-8627 GCA_045807325.1 Actinomycetes bacterium
TGGTCGGGGTGGTCTACTGATGCCATGACGAGCGAGACCCACGGGCGCTTCAAGCGGTGGTTCGGGCGGCCGCCACGACCCCACGGCGAGATCATCGCCGACCGGCAGGTCAGCGTCCTGGAGCTGTTCTGCGACCTGGTGTATGTGGCCGTGCTCGGCCAGGCGGCCCACACTTGGCCACCCATGTCTCGGTCCGCGGGCTGGCCGAGTTCGCCGTCGTCTTCGCCCTGATCTGGATCGCCTGGATCAACGGATCCCTGTACCTGGAGCTGCACGGCCGCGAGGACGGACGGACCCGCAGCATCGTCTTTGTCCAGATGGGCATCCTGGTCCTGCTGGCGGTGTTCACCGCCGATGCTTCGGACGGCAGCGGCCGGGGCTTCGCCGTCGTCTACGCGACCTACCAGGTCGTCCAGACAGGGCTCTGGTACACCGTCTGGCGTCAGGATCGTCGGGACCGTCCGGAGTTCCTGGGGCTCGCCGGGGGCTATGTGGTCGGCATGGGCGTGTCGGCGGCGGTGATCGGGGCCAGCGCCCTCCTCCCGGCCGCCCCACGACTCGTCGTGTGGGCCGGCCTTGGGGTCGCCTGGATCGCCGGCATCATGCTGGCCGCCCGCCGCTCCCGCGCCAGCCTGGGCTTGGCCCCCACCGACTCGCTAGTCGAGCGCTTCGGGCTGTTCACCATCATCGTCCTCGGCGAGGTCGTGATCGGTGTCGTGGACGGCCTGTCGGTGGCCGAGCGTGATGCCAAGACGATCGTCACCGGGATGCTGGCGCTGTCGATGGGCTTCGGGTTCTGGTGGATCTACTTCGATCTGGTGGGAGGCCGGCTGCCCAGAGCCGACCGTGGCGCACTGGCGAACTGGGTGATGAGCCACCTCCCCATCGCGCTGGCGATCACGGCGGCCGGCGCCGGGATGGTCAGCCTGATCGGACACGCCCATGACGGGGGCACGCCAACGGGTACGAGCTGGCTGCTGGCCGGTGCCGTGGCCACGGGTCTGCTCGCCCTGGTCCTGACCGAGCAGGCACTTGCCGACGCCGAGCGCCTGTTCCTGGTGTTCCACCCCCTTCGGCTGGCGCTGACCGCAGGCGCGGCTGCGGCCCTGCTCGTCGGCTGGCTGCGACCGGCGCCGTGGCTGCTGGCGTTGCTGCTGGTGGCGATTCTCTCGGTGCTCTGGTTCTTCGCCGTCAGCCGCTTCCTGCGCGCCGACGCCTGGGGAGAGCCATGACCGGCACGCTCCCGGCGTCCCGGGGAGGTGTGGACCATCGGGTCCTGCTCGGGGTCGGTGTACTCCCGGATGTCAAAGTCCTTGTAAACCGTGCGCTCCGAGTCGGAGTCGAAGTCCCTGGTCGATCCCTGGTCTGCGCTAGGCACTCGCGACGAGCCGGCCATCATGGGACAGCGCAGCCCGAAGCTGCCGGCAGGAGCCGATGCCCAGCTTGGTGAACACCTTGCGCCGTGAGCTCATCGCGGGTCTCGGGCTGCGCTTGCGCACCTTCTCCCCGGTGGCGACCAGCTCGCGGCGCAGCCACTCCCCATACAGCAGACGCGCGGGTGCGTCGGCGACGTAGGATCCCCGGGGCCTCTCGTGCCCGGACGCAAGGGAGCCCTGATGAGCAGCTTGCCGATCGGCGACTACGCGCTGTTGTCGGACTGCCGCTCGGCTGCGCTGGTCAGCCGGGGCGGGTCGGTGGACTGGCTGTGCTTCCCCCGCTTCGACGCCCCCAGCGTGTTCGCCCGCCTGCTGGACGCCGAGGCCGGCTACTTCTCGGTCCGGCCTGCCGTCCCGTTCGAGGTGAACCGGGGCTATGTCGACCAGACCATGGCCGTGGCCACCACGTTCCGGACGGCGACCGGGGTCGCGGTGCTGACCGACGCCCTGGCCGTGGGCCGCAACGACCGCGGCCACGAGCTGGGTGCCGGCTCCCCCGGGGTGCTGCTGCGCCGGGTCGTCTGCACCGAGGGCACCGTCGAGCTGGCCGTCGAGTACGCCCCCCGGCTCGAGTACGGGCGCATCCACCCCATCCTGACTGCGGTCGACGGCGGCCTGGCCGCCCGCGGCGGGGCCGACGTGCTGGTGCTCTCGACCCCAGTGCCCCTGGCGGTTGAGGGGGCCACCGCGACCGCCCGCTTCAGCCTGGCCGCGGGTCAGTCGGCCGGCTTCGCCCTGGCCCACGCCAGCAGCTGGGAGGCCCAGCCGGCCGCCTGGACCCCCGACGAGATCGCCAGGCGCCTGGAGGACACGGCCGAGGGCTGGCGGTCCTGGTCGCGGCTGCACCAGGCCTACGAGGGCCCATGGCGCGACCTGGTCCATCACTCCGGGCGGGTGCTGCAGGCCCTGACCTTCGAGCCCACCGGGGCGATCGTGGCCGCCCCCACGACCTCGCTGCCCGAGACGGTCGGGGGTGAGCGCAACTGGGACTACCGCTACACCTGGGTCCGCGACGCCAGCCTGACCATGGAGGCCCTGTGGGTCGCGGCCTGCCCGGACGAGGCCAACAAGTTCTTCGCCTTCCTGGCCGGGGCGGCCGCCAGCCAGCTGCACCGCGGCACCGATCTCCAGATCATGTTCGGGATCGGCGGCGAACACGACCTCACCGAGCGGGAGCTGCCGCATCTGTCCGGCTGGCGCCAAAGTCGGCCGGTGCGGGTCGGCAACGGCGCCTGGAACCAGCGCCAGCTGGACGTGTACGGCGAGCTGCTCGGGGCCGCCCAGCGGCTGGTCGACCAGCTCGGCCAGCTCGACGAGCCGACCCGCCAGTTCCTGGTTGCCGCGGCCGACATCGCCGCCGGTCGTTGGACCGAGCAGGACCAGGGGATCTGGGAGATCCGGGGCGAGCCCCGCGACTTCCTCTACTCCAAGCTGATGTGCTGGGTCGCCCTGGACCGGGCCATCGCCCTGGCCCAGCCCCTCCAGGCCACCGACCGCATCCAGGGCTGGACGGCCACCCGCGAGGCGATCCGCTCGGCCATCTGCGAGCGCGGCTGGAGCGACCGGGCCGGTGCCTACACCCAGGCCTTCGGCACCGACGACCTGGACGCCAGCAACCTGATGCTGGCCATCACCGGGTTCCTGCCCGGCGACGACCCACAGATGAAGGCCACCATCGACGCCACCGCCGAACGGCTCACCGATCAACGGGGCCTGGTGTATCGCTACCGGGCCGACGACGGCCTGGAGGGCACCGAGGGCGCCTTCCTGCTCTGCACCTTCTGGCTGGCCCAGGCCCAGGCCCTGGCCGGCGAGGTCACCGCGGCCAGGCAGACGTTCGAGCGGGCGGTCGCCTACGCCAACGACGTCGGCCTGCTGGCCGAGGAGGTCGACCCCGGCGGCGGGGAGATGATCGGCAACTACCCCCAGGCCTTCAGCCACATCGGCCTGGTCAACGCCGCCTGGGCCATCACCCAAGCCGAAGAGGCGGCGGTTCATCCCACAGAGTAGGTCTCATAGGTCACCCCCGGGGGACTCTTCGGCATGCCAAGGCATTCCCAGGTCCCCAGGTCCAGGGGAAGGGCAGACCGCCCGGCCCGGCGGGAGCAGGGGCCGTCGGTCTTCACCGTGACCGTCTGGCGTGACCAGGCCGAGCATGCCGGCCGATTCCGAGCTCAGACCGGTCGGTCGCCTCGGCTAGCATTGGCGCATGACCCTCGACCTGTTTGCAGGAATCCCCGTCGGTGACTACGCGGCGGCGCTGGCCTGGTACCAACGGGCGAGCCCCTGAGCAGGGGCAGCCGGGTGGTGGTCGTGGGCCGACTCCAGCAGCGGGCCTGGACCGCGGAGGACAGCAGCGCCCGATCGGTCGTGGAGGTCGTGGCGGAGGGGCTGCGGTCGAGTCTGCGCTGGGCGACGGCGACCACCACCAGGACGAAGCGCCGGAGCCAATAGCTAACTCGACCGCTGTTCCAGGCCGCAGGCCCGCCGCGCCTGCTCGACTGACTCCCGGAGGACACATGCTGCTCAAGGACAAGGTCGCCGTGGTCTATGGTGCCGGCGGCCCGATCGGTGGCGCCATCGCGCGCCACTTCGCTGCTGCCGGTGCGCTGGTCCAGCTCGCAGGTCGTACGGAGGCGAAGCTGCGAGCAGTGGCCGGGGAGATCGGTGCCGGCGGCGGCCGGGCGCGGACCGCCGTGGTCGACGCGCTCGACGAGCGGGCGGTGGAGGACCTGGTCGACCGCCTGGTCGCCGAGACGGGCCGGCTCGACGTCTCGGTCAACGTCATCGGGCTGGGCGACGTCCAGAAGCCGCTGCGGGAGCTCACCCTCCAGCAGTTCCTCCAGCCCATCACCACCGCCATGCAGACCCAGTTCATCACCACCTCGGCGGCCGCCCGGCACATGACAGCGCGCGGCGGTGGGGTCATCCTCTGCTTCGGCGGGAACGGCCCGCAGACCCTGCCGGGCCTGGGCGGATTCAAGATCGCCCTGGACGCCATGGAGGGCCTGCGCCGCCAGTGGGCCTGCGAGCTGGGCGAGCACGGCATCCGGGTGCTGACCATGCGGACGGGCGGGATCCCCGAGACGCTGCCGCAGGACTTCCCCGGCCGGGACGAGATCATCGCCGGGCTCGTCGAGCCAACGCTGCTCAAGCGGACGGCGACCCTGTCGGACGTCGGAAACGTGGCGACCTTCCTGGCCTCGGACCTCGCCGCCAGCATCACCTCCACCGAGATCAACATCTCCTGCGGCGCGATCCCCGACTAGGTGTGGTTCCGCGATGCCCGACGTTTCCGGTCCCGGGGGAGCACTCCCCAGCGCCCACCCGAATCTGCCTGCCACCGCCGGGCTGGACGGATTCGAGTACCGGACCGTAGCCGAGGCTGGGCTGGAGTACGAGTCGGCCGAGGCCAGCCGGATCGGATGGGGGTTCATCTCGCTGTACACCTTGGCGTTCATCAGCACCAGCCTGCTGTTCCTCGCGCCCCTGCTGGTCACCTTGGCATCGAAGGTCAACTCGCTCGTGGGGATCGAGCAGGCACCGAACAGCTTGGCGGTTGTCACCGGGATCGCCGCCCTGGTGGCGGTGCTCCCAGACCAGGTCCCGGCCGCTCAACGGGGCCTGGTCTCCGGTGTCCTGGGTATCTGTGTGCCGATCGCGTCGGTGAGCGGCACCTTCCTGGTCCAGCTGTTCACCGGCAACCGGCTCGCCATGTTCCTGGCCCGTGTGCGATCGGTGGGTTCTTCATCCTGGTCTTCGCGGTCAGGCTGAAGGATCGCCGGCTTGCCAAGGCGGACAAGCCGATCTGTAGGGACCGAACTGCTTGATCGTCGGGTCGCCGTTGAGGATGAAGCTGCCGAACACCGAGATCATGATGATCGCCGCCGCCGCGATCACCTTGGCGATGGAGGCGAGGCCCGAGCGCACGGCCTGCCGTGGAGGCTCGCCATCGGCGTGGTGCTGGGCGAGCTGGCTTACCAGGAAGACCTCGTTGTCCATGGACAGCCCGAACAGGGCCGCGAGCATCATCAGCGGCACGTAGCTGGCGAAAGGTGGCCACCAAGACGCCGAAGACGGCGCCGACGCACAGCAGGTTGGTGATGGCGGCCTGCACGGGGATCAGCAGGGAGGAAAGGCGATGAGCAGCCCAGACCACCAGCCGGACGAGGACGACCACGCCGAGCCAGACCGCTCCAACCACGACCGCGCGGTTGGCCCACAGACGACCGAGCCGGTGCAGGACACCGGCCAGGCGGACAACCTTTCCCCCGACCCGGACCAGAGGACACACTGAGGTCCGGGCACCAGAGCAAGCGAACCATCGTTCGTCATGGCCGTCAACGGGACCGGAGGTATCGTGGAGTCAGGAGGCGCCGCGTGCTGATGCTGGGATGGTGGTAGCGAGCTGTCCGCGATCGCGCCTCAGGTTCGGCGTTCCCCCACTCACCCGCCCCAGGCAGGGGGGTCGGAGCGGGGGCGCATTCTGGCGATCGACGTGGTCCGCGGGCTGGCGGTGGTCGGCATGCTGCTGGTCAACAATGCCGGCATCCCGGCGGCCATGCCCCAGGCGCTGCGCCACGCCCCCTGGCAGGGGCTGACCCTGGCCGATCAGGTGTTCCCGCTGTTCCTGTTCACCGTCGGGGCGTCGATGCCATTCTCCCAGCGGGCGCAGCGGCCGGGGGCGGTGCTGCGACGGGTGGCGGTGCTGTTCCTGCTCGGCAGCCTGCTGGTCTCCGCCAAGCAGCACCGGCTGGCCCCGTCCACGGGCGTGCTGCAGCAGATCGCGGGCGCCTACCTGCTGGCCTGGGCGCTGCTCCGGCTGCCCCGCCGGGCCCAGCTGCCAGCCGCCGCGCTCCTGCTGGCCGGGCTGTGGGCCGCGTTCACCTTTGTGCCGGCCCCTGGGGTGCGGCCGGGATCATGGGCGCCGGGCAGCAACCTGGCCGAGTTCGTCGATCGCCTGCTGCTCGGCCAGTTCTCCGAGCACGGCGTGCTGGTGATGGTGTCGAGCAGTGTGAGCGTGCTGGCCGGGGTCGCCGCCGGGCGGCTGCTGCGCCGCGCGCCCGCCGCCGGGGTGACCCGCCGGCTGCTCGCCCTGGGGGCGGGCATGCTGGCGCTCGGCCTGCTGGTCGCCATTGCCGTGCCGATCGGCAAGCCGCTGTGGACGCCGTCGTTCGTGCTCGTCACCGCCGGCATCTCCGCGCTCGTGACCGCCGCGGCCTACCGGCTGGTCGACCGGGGACCCGGCCGGTTTTGGGCACGGCCGCTGGTGACGCTGGCCAGCAACGCCCTGGCCCTGTACGCCGCCTCGGTGCTGCTGTTCGCGTTCCTGCTCAAGCCCTGGCAGGGGGCGCGGGTGCGGCCGCTGGGGGCGGCCGGCGGCGCCACCTTCGCCGCGGTGGCCTATGCCGCGGGGACGGTGCTGGTCGCCTGGGCGCTGGCCGAGTGGCTCTACTGGCGGCGGGTGTTCGTCAAGGTGTGAGCCGGATGCTGCTCGTCGGCGGTGAGCAGGGCCGAGACGGTCCCCAGGCGCAGCCCTCGACCCAGCACCCGCTCCAGCGCCGCCGGGAGCGCCTGGAGCTCGACCAGGCGGCGCGCTCGCAGCTCGTGGGCGCCCCGGCCTCTGGGATCGAAGGTGCCTCGGCCGATGCCGTCATGGAGTGCGACCACGTCACCCGGCGCGACCGTGCCCGCGAGGTGGTCGGCCACCGAGGCGGGCGTCCCCACTCCGGCGCTCCCGCGCGTCACCGACCACAGCAGCACGTCGTAGCCCAGCTCGGCGGCGCTGGCGATCGCCGACCCGGTGAGGTTGCCGCGCGGCGGGCGGAAGAACCGCGGCCGCACCCCGGTGGCCTGCTCGATCGCCGCGCGGCCCCGCTCGAGCTGGCGGCCGGCCTGGAGGGCGGACTGGAAGGCCAGGTCCTGGTGGGTCCAGGTGTGGTTGCCGAGGTCGTGCCCGGCGGCCGCCACCGCCCGGGCCAGGTCGGGGTGTCGCAGGGCGTTCCAGCCCATCAGGTTGAAGGTCGCCCGCACGCCGTGCTCGGCCAGCACCTCCAGGATCCGGGGGGTCAGTTCCGGGTCGGGGCCGTCGTCGAAGGTCAGCGCCGCCAGGGGCTCGGCGGTCGACACCGACCAGATCAGCCGCTGCTGCCCGAGCCGCTGGCCCGGTGCCGGCGGGACCGCGGAGGCGCTCAGCTCGCGCCCCTGCCGATCGTCCCGCCAGTCCAGAAGGGCTGGACCGCTGGCCAGCCCGGCCACGGTCGCCATCCCGCCGCCCAGGAATGCGCGCCGCTTCATCTGCCGGTCCGGGCCTGCGACAAGTCCCCACCCTCCGATGGCTGGTCGTGCCGACCGTCACCGACGAGGATGGCGCCGCAGCGGGCGGGGGTCTTCCTGGCCAGCATCCGTCTTCGCATACCGGCCAGCCGGAACAGGAGGGGCAGCCGCAGCGGGTGCCATACGATGCCGGCGCCGGGATCGCGGCCGACCGGCGCATCCAGGTCCTGCTCGTCGCGTTCTGCTTCGGCGCCTTCATGGAGGGCGCGGCCGGGTTCGGCACCCCGGTCGCGATCGGCGCGGCCATGCTGATCGGGCTCGGATTCCGGCCGCTGCCGGCGGCCTGACTGTCGCTGATCGGCAACACCACCCCGGTGGCCTTCGGGGCCATCGGCACCCCATCCTGACCCTGGCCGGGCTGACCAGGCTGCCAGTCGACACCCTGAGCGCGATGGTCGGCCGCCAGCTGCCCTTCTTTGCGGTGCTGGTGCCCTTCTGGCTCATCTGCAGAGCATCGTCGTGGCCGGGGCCCGCGACCGGGCAGCAGGGCGACGAGGTCGAGCTTCTGCGCTACGGCTTTTGGCACTCGGTCGCGCTCGGCTGCCTGATGGGCGTGCTGGTGTTCCTCCAGTCCGACCTGCTCTCCCGGATGATCCCGGGGTAGGCCGGCTCGGCCATGGGCCCATGGCTTGACGTGGGTCCACAACCGGGGAGACTGGCAGCAAGGGAAGCAGAGCAGACGTGCGTGGTGATGTCGAGCAGTGATCTAGAGCCAAGGCTGCGCGGTCGGCGCAGGGAGTGCGCGGCGCACCACACCCCGACCCCGGCTCCTACGCCAACAAGTTCCTGGGCAAATATACGCATCGGGTGATCAAGGGCGGCATCGGGCACAACCTGCCGCAGGAGGCCCCGCAG
>JBJMHP010000378.1:0-12313 GCA_045807325.1 Actinomycetes bacterium
AAGTCCCTGGCCTCCCAGTAGAGCCGGGCCAGGTGGACCAGGGCCGCGGCCTCGGCGGCCGGGTCGCCGCCGGCCGCGGCCTGGGCGTGCCAGCGCCGGCCGTGCTCGATGGCCAGCGGCAGCAGCCCGATCATCCAGGCCGCCTTGGAGGCGGCGGCCAGCAGGTCCGGGTCGTGGTCGGCCTCGGACAGGCCGGTCTCGGCCAGGCGCAGCGCCTCGGCGGTGGAGCCCTGCTGGAGGTAGCTCCAGGCGCCGGTGCGGGCGGCCTCGACCATCTCCTCGTAGCGGCCGGCCCCCTGGGCGTGCCAGGCGATGGCCGCCCAGTCGCCGGCGCCGGTCTCCTGGAGGGCGGCCAGGGCCTTCTCGTGGAGCCGCCGCCGCTCCCGGCCGAGCAGCCGCCCGCCGATGGCCTCGCGGGTCAGGGCGTGGCGGAAGGCGAACAGGTCCGGCTCCTCCTCGACCATCACGTTCTCGGCCACCAGGTGGCGCAGGATGGCGATGAGCTCGTCCTCGCCGCTGCCGGTGACGGCGGCCAGCAGGTCGAAGGAGATACGCCGGCCCAGGATGGCGGCGGCGTCGACCACCCGGCGCTGGCTGGGGGCCAGGTCGTCCAGGCGGCGGAGCACGGCCTCGCTCAGGTTCCAGGGCAGGGGGAGGGTGGCCAGCCTGGCCGGGTCGACCCGGCCGGCGGTGACCACCAGCTCCTCCAGGAAGAAGGGGTTGCCGCCGGTGCGCCGGTGCAGGGCCTCGGCCACCTGGTAGGGCACGGGGTTGCCGTAGACGGCGGCCAGCAGCTCGGCCACCCCGGCGCGGCTCAGGCGCTCCAGGGCGACGCCTGTGACCAGACGCTGGCGCTCCAGCTCGGCCAGCAGCTCGACCAGCGGGGGCGACGGGCCACGCCCTCGGGGCGGAAGGTGCCGACCAGCAGCAGCGGCAGGTCGGCGCTGACGGCCCGGCGGCCAAACAGGGCCACGCTCTCGACGTCGGCCCAGTGCAGGTCCTCGAACACCAGCAGCGCCCCCTGGAGGCCGGCCAGCTCGCGGACCAGGGCGGCCGCGGCCCGCAGCAGCTCCTCCTGGCCGTACTCGCGCTCGGCGGGCCCGGCCAGCTTGGCCGCCACCTGGGCCAGCAGCAGGCGCAGCGGCTCGGAGCGGTCGGCCAGCGGCTCGGGGACGGCGTCCCAGGTGGCCACCTGGGGCTCGACCGCCTCCAGGAGCAGCTGGAACGGGCGGCTGGGGGCGCCCTGGCTGCCCTGGCCGGCGAGGACGGGGAGGGTGGGGGAGAGGGTGGCGACCAGCTCGGCCACCAGGCGGGTCTTGCCGATGCCGGCCTCGCCGCTGATCAGGGCGACGGCCGGTTTGCCGGTGGTGATGGCGAGCTCCCGCAGGCGCGCCAGCTCGTCGGCGCGCCCCACCATCACCGGGCTGAGCCCGGTCCGGGCGGCCAGCATGCCGGCAAGGCTACCAGCCACGTATGACGCTTCCGCCAGGTCGGGGATCGGGGATGAGGGTCGCGGCCGGGGCCGGGCCGCTCAGGCGGCCCGGCCGGCCTCTGCCGCCTCGGGTGCGGCGGTCGGGGGGACCCGGCTCAGGTCGGCGGCCGGCTCGACGAAGCGGGCCTTGCGCCAGCTGGCCAGGAACGGGCGGCCGCGGCGGTGGCGCTCGGCGTCGGCCCGGAGTTCGGCGACCCGCTCGCGCGCCAGCTGCCCCATGATGTCCGGGTGGGCTGCGGGGAACATCGGCTGCTCCTTGGTTCGACGGTTCGTTCCTGTCGCAGCCATGATCGGTCTCTGAGGTAGGGTGGCCGCATCGGGCAACCGCCTTATCTCGACGCCCTAGGGTGCCTATATTCGCTGCTCAGAGGGCAAAGGGGGCCCTAGATGGTGGCAGCCGCGGTGCTCGCCGGCGGGGCCAGCCGGCGGATGGGCCGCGACAAGGCGACCCTGGCCGTCGGCGGGGTCGAGCTGGCCTCGGTGGCCCTGGCCGCCGCCGCCCGGGTCGCCGACCCGGTGGTGCTGGTCGCCCCCGAGGGCCATCCGGCGCGGCGGCTGGCCGCCGCCCCGGTCACCGACCCGGGGCTGGGGCCGCTGGCCGCCGTGGCCGCCGCCCTTGACGCCCTGGAGGCCGAGCACGTCCTGGTCCTGGCCGGCGACCACCCCGGGCTGCGGGTGGAGCTGCTCGCCCACCTGGTCGGCCTGGCCCCCGGGGCCGAGGCGGTGGCCTGCCGGCGCGGGCCGCGCCTGGAGCCGCTGGTGGCGGTGTACCGGCGGGCGCCGGCGCTGGCCCTGGCCCGGGCCCGGCTGGCCGAGGAGGCCGGCAACCACTCGCTGACCGGCCTGCTGGCCGGCCTGCGCACCCTGGTGGTGGAGGAGCCGCGGTGGCGGGCCCTCGACCCGGACGGCCGCTCCTTCGTCGACCTGGACGACCCGGCCGACCTTGAGGCCTGGGAGTCGACGACGGCTTGGAGTCGGCCTTCGGCCGACGACCGGTAGATTCCGACCGGCAGGTTCGCCGGTCGGCTAGGGTGCGTGTCCGAGGACGCCGAGCGACCGGAGGACGCGATGGACCAGGCGGGAGCGTTGGAGGAGTTCCTGGAGCGGGTGCGGTCCCTGCTGGGGCCGAACCCGCCGGCGGTCGAGCCCGGCGAGGTCGAGGCCGTCCTGGAGCTGGCCCGGGTGGCCGCCCACGCCTCCGAGCGCCGGGCCGCCCCGGTGACCACCTACCTGGCCGGCCTGGTCCTTGGCGGGGCCGCCCCGGAGGCCCGTGAGGCGTTCCTGGACGACCTGGTGGTCAGGCTGGAGGTCGGCCGCTGAGGCCGGGTGGGCCGAGGAGGACCGGGTTGGTGAGCGCGACCATGTCCCCCGGGCCGGACGCCCCGGGGCGGCGGACCTCGGCCCGGACCCAGGCCGAGGCGGCGGCGGTGGTCGTCCACTCGACCACGGCGTGGCCGCCGATCGGGGCCTCCAGCACCCGGCCGGCGTCGGTGCACAGCCGGGCCAGGCAACCGGCCGCGCCCCGCACCCGGAGCCGGACCGTCACCTCCCGGTCGGGCAGGGTCTCCAGGCGCCCGCCGATCCCGGCCGGACGGCCGGCGGCGGTCGCCTCCAGGTCCAGGTCGACCGCGGCCGAGGCGGCCAGCCAGCACCGCCCCGCGGCCAGGGCCTGAAGGACCGCCCCCCGCTCCAGCCCGTCGGCCAGCACGACGTTCTGGGGCAGGCCGACCCGGTCCTCCGGGGCGTGGGCGTCGCTGCCGCCCACCGCGGGCAGGAACCGGCCCGTCCGGGCTGCGGCGGCCAGCAGCCGCTCCCAGCGGCCGAGGGCGGCCTCGTCGTCGGGCGTCCAGGGGCCGTTCCAGACCTCGACGGCGTCCAGGCCACGGTCGCCGAACCGCCAGCCGCAGCCCAGGCAGGGGCTGGCAGGGTGGGCGGCCACGGCCAGCCCGCCCTGGCCGTGCAGGTCGGCCAGGACGCGGTCGAACTGGCCGTCGGCGGCCCGGTAGCGCCAGTCGAGCACGGCCCCGGGCCGGGGGCCGAGGGCCAGCCAGTGGCCGTCGCGGGTGGTGACCTCGCGGCCGTCGATCACCAGCAGGCCGGGGCCGGCGTGGGCGCCCCAGCCCAGGGAGGCGCTGGAGGTGTTGTGCTCGGTGGAGGCGAGGAAGTCGAGCCCGGCCGCGCGGGCGTCGGCGGCCAGCTCGGCCGGGGTGCGGCGGCCGTCGGAGTGGACGGTGTGGGTGTGCAGGTCGCCCCGGTACCAGGCCCGGCCCCGGCCGGCGGCCCGCTCGGGCGCCGGGCCGGGGACGAACGCCGGCCCGGGCGGCCCGCGGCGCAGCCGCACCTCGACCTCCCAGTCCAGCCCCTCGGGGGCGACGGTGTAGGGGCCGAGCACGACCTGCCAGGTGCCCTGGTTGACCGGCCCGGGCAGGTAGCCGGGGGTGGCGCCGGACGGGCCGATGGTGAAGGCGTCGCGGGCCCCGCCGGACCACCCGCGGAACCCCGCCGAGCCCGGTTCACCGGGGGACCCCCCCGTGCCCCGCTCGTCGAACACGCCGATGTCGAGGGCGTTGCCCGGCACCCCGGGCGGGGTGGGCGGCCGGTCGTAGCGATAGCGCACGGCCAGCTCGGCCACCCCCGCCGGCACCTCCACCGGCAGGTAGACCCAGTCGGGGCCGCCGGGCCGGATGGTGCCCCGCAGGCGCAGGTCGGTCACTCCAGCGTCCAGCGCAGCTCGTAGGCCATCTCGGCCTCGCCCTGGCCGGCGTAGGTGGCGTCGTCGTAGTCGTACAGCATCAGCAGCCCGGCCGTGCCCTGGCCCTCCAGGTCGCCGCCGTAGGCGCTGGTGACGCGGGCGTGGGTGAGCTTGGGTGCCCCCTCGTGCTCGGCGTACGGCTGCTCGTCCCAGCCCTTGATGGTGAACCCTCCGGTCGCCTTGCCGGTTGTCCGTGTCATGGTCGACCACCTCCACCGTCAGTGTCGGCCGGCCGATGCCGGGAAGGCTTGTGCAAACGCGACGGCTCCCGGCCGTCGCCGACCAAGGGGCATGCCGGACGGACAGGCGAGCGGTCGAGGAGGCGCCGAGGGGCGTGCTCGACCTCCGGTCGGGGAGCCGGCGCTTCGAGGTCGAGCACCACTGGACGGTCAGCTGGGACCTCAGGGGCCGCCAGCCCCACATCCAGCACACCCGGCGGTAGATGACAAGTCTGTCATGGGGAGGTGGCGGCGTGGCTGTTCGGCCGCACCGGGCTCCTCGGGCAGAGATGACACTGCTGTCATGTCCTTCTCTGCTGCCAGGCAGGCCGCCTAGCGTAGCCACACCACAGGGAAAGTGGAGTCTCGGCCCGAGGAGGTCGTGATGAGCTGGCAGCCTGGGAACGGTGGGTCGCGGCGACATCCAGGACGGCTCGGCGTACTGTTGCTTGCCGTGCTGGTGTTGGCGCTGGCCGGGTGCAGCAAGGGGAAGGCCGAGGGGGCGGCGGCCAGCCCGGCCGGACTGCCCGTGTACAAGGCGTCGGTCCAGAAGTTCAAGTACAGCGGCATGCCGACAAGCATCAAGTCCGGCGAGTCGATCATCACCCTGACCAACCGTGAGTCGGGCGAGATCACTCACGAGTTCGTGCTGCTCGCGTTGCCGTCGGGCAAGAGCGCCAACGACATCGCGGCCGATGCCAAGAAGAAGGGCGCGGATGCCGAGGGGGACTTCCTGAGCTTCGGGGAGGTCGGCGACGTCAACACCGGCTCGACCCATGCCGGGGTGTTCTCGCTGCCCCCGGGCACCTACGCCTTGGCCTGCTTCGAGGACGGCAAGCTCGGCGGCGGCAAGGGGCCGGTGCACGCCACCATCGGCATGACCCACCAGTTCACGGTCACCTAGGAGCCGGATGGTCGCCTCGAGGGTCGCCCGCGTTGGGGTGGCGGGCCTGGCCGGCGCCCTGCTGGCCGGCTGCGCCAAGCAGGGCGCCACCGTGCAGGGCCAGGAGATCCACGACCTGTACGTGCTGGTCATCATCCTGGCCCTGCCGGTGTTCGTCGGGGTCGAGGGGGCGCTGCTGTGGTGTGTCCTGCGCTACCGCCGGCGGCGGGGAAGCGACGACCGGCCGGTGCCGCAGGGGGTGGGCGGCCCGCGCACCCTGGCGGTGTTCTTCGCCATCCCGACCGTCATCGTGACGTTCTTCTTCCTCTACGGTGAGCGGACCCTGGCCGACGTGCAGCGCCAAGAGCCGAACCCGGCCGTCGAGCTCCGGGTGGAGGGCTTCCAGTGGCAGTGGACCGTCTACTACCTCAACGAGGGCTTCTTCGTGACCGGCAAGACGCTCACCAAGGAGGCGGTCTTCGAGTTGCCGGTGGGTGCGCCCGTCCACGTCCGCCTTGAGGCCCGCGACGTGGTGCACGAGTTCTACGTCCCCGAGTTCCTGTTCATGCGCAACGCCCTGCCCGGCCGCCCGAACGAGTTCAGCTTCACCCCGACCCGGATCGGCACCTTCCGCGGGCAGTGTGCGGAGTTCTGCGGCCTACACCACGCACAGATGACCTTTGTGCTCAAGGTGGTGTCCCAGGCCGACTACGTCGCCTGGGTGGACCAGGCGCGCAAGGCGGCCCAGCACGTGGACTGCGACCCGAGTGGGCCGCTGAAGCTCGTCTCCAAGGACAACTCCTGGAACACCGGCTGCCTGGCCGTGGCCGCCGGCGGCCCGTTCCCGGTGGCGGTCAGCAACCTGGACGCCGGCATCGAGCACAACTTCGCGGTCTATGACAGCGCCAAGCGCAAGCGGACCTTCTTCCAGAGCCCCCGCTTCGCCGGCGTGGCCGAGAAGACCTTCGAGCTCCGGCCCCTGCCCAAGGGCCGCTACTACTACCAGTGCGACGTGCACGGCCCGGCCATGTCCGGGGCACTGATCGTCAAATAGAGAGGAGGGTCAGATGGCGATCACCGAGCCAAGGGCGCCCGAGCTGGCCCCCGAGCCGCAACCGCACTGGCTGATCCAGTGGCTCACCACCACCGACCACAAGCGGATCGGCATCCTGTACCTGCTCAACTCGTTCGCCTTCTTCTTCGTCGCCGGCCTGTTCGCCCTGCTGATGCGGACCGAGCTGGCCGCGCCGGGCCGCCAGCTGGTCACCACCAACGGCTACAACCAGCTCTTCACCCTGCACGGCACCCTGATGATCTTCCTGTTCATCCTCCCGGTGCTGGTCGGCTTCGGCAACTACCTGGTCCCGCTGCAGATCGGCGCCCTCGACATGGCCTTCCCGCGGATCAACGCGCTGTCGTTCTGGCTGCTGCCGGTGGGTGGGCTCACGATCCTGTCCGGCCTGCTGGCCAAGGGAGGCGCCGCCGCGGCCGGCTGGACCAGCTACGCCCCGGTGTCAGAGCAGGGCGGGGCCGGCCAGGACCTCTGGATCGTCGGGCTGGTGGTGGTCGGGACGGCCTCGATCCTGAGCGGCGTCAACTTCATCGTGACCATCCTGCGCCTGCGCGCCCCCGGCATGACCATGACCCGGCTGCCGGTCTTCGTCTGGAGCATGCTGGCCACCTCGCTGCTGATGGTGCTGGCCACCCCGGTGCTGACCGCGGGGCTGCTGATGCTGTTCGCCGACCGCCGCCTCGGCGCCTTCTTCTTCAACCCGACCCACGGCGGCGACGTGCTGCTGTGGCAGCACGTGTTCTGGTTCTTCGGCCATCCCGAGGTCTACATGCTGATCCTGGGCGCCTGGGGGGTGGTCAGCGAGATCCTGCCGGTGTTCTCGGGCCGGCCGCTGTTCGGCTACCCCGGGGTGATCCTGGCCTTCGTGCTCATCACCGCGCTGTCGTTCAGCGTCTGGGCCCACCACATGTTCGTGACCGGGCAGGTCGAGTACCCGTTCTTCAGCGCCACCACCGAGCTGATCTCCATCCCGACCGGGGTGCTGTTCTTCAACTGGCTGGCCACCCTGTGGCGGGGCAGGCTCCGGTTCGAGCCGCCGATGCTGTTCGCGCTCGGCTTCATCGCGCTGTTCCTGATCGGCGGCGTCGACGGCGTCTGGATGGCCTCGCCTGCGATGGACTTCGCCATCCACGACACCTACTGGGTGGTCGCCCACATCCACTACGTGCTGTTCGGCGGCACCGTGTTCGGGGTCATGGCCGCCAGCTACTACTGGTTCCCCAAGATCACCGGGCGCCTGCTGTCCAGGAAGCTCGGCCAGTGGCACTTCTGGCTGATGTTCTGTGGCTTCAACCTCACCTTCTTCCCCATGCACGAGCTCGGGCTGCGGGGTATGCCCCGCCGGGTCGCCGACTACCTGCCCGATGCCGGCTGGAGCTTCCTGAACCAGCTCGCCACCGCCGGCTCCTTCCTGATCGCCGTCTCCCTGCTCGTGTTCCTCGTCAATGTGGTCCTCACCCTGCGCCGGCCGCGCACGGCGGCGGCCGACCCCTGGGAGGGCAACACCCTGGAATGGGCCACCAGCTCACCGCCGCCGGTCCACAACTTCGACCGCCTGCCCGAGGTGCGCTCCAACCGGCCGGTCCGCGACGCCCGCGAGCGGGCCCGGATCCAGGCGGCGGAGGGCCGGGCATGAGCAGCGGGACGGGTCGGGGGAACCGCAAGGGGGCGGCCCTGTGACCGCGGTCGGGCTGACCCGCGACCAGCGCGCGGTCCGCCAGACCAGCGGGCCGGTGCTCGGCATGGTGATCTTCGTCGCCTCCGAGGCGATGTTCTTCGCCACCTTCTTCGGCGCCTACTTCACCATCTACTCGGTCAACCCGGTGTGGCCCCCGGCCGGCGTCCCCCACCTTGAGCCGGGGCTGGCCACCGTGCTCACCGTCCTGCTGGTCGCCTCCAGCGTCACCCTCCAGATCGGGGTCCGGGCCATCCGGCGCGACCGGACCCGCACCATGCTGGTCTGGCTGGGGCTGACCATCCTGCTCGGCGCCGGCTTCCTCGGGCTGCAGCTCTACGACTACTCGCTGCTCGGCTTCGGGGTCCGCGACGGCATCTTCGGCTCGCTGTTCTACGTGATGACCGGGCTGCACATGGCCCACGTCTTCGGCGGGGTGGTGTTCCTGGTCCTGGTCCTGGTCCAGGGCCTCGGTGGCCAGCTGACCCACGCCCACCACGACTCGATCGAGGCCGGCTCGATCTACTGGCACTTCGTGGACGTGGGCTGGATCTGCCTGTTCACCACCTTCTACGTGATCGGGCTGAGCTGAGATGCGCCTCGCCACCCGGATCCTGTTCGGCCTCAGCGGCTTCCTCCTGCTGGCCGCCGTCGTCTACTGGACGATGAGCTACACCGGCACGGCCCAGAACCGCGACCCGGCCGGCCCGGCCCTGCTTGCGGTGGCCGCCGTCGGGTTCGGCTACACCGGGCTGGTGCTGTGGGCGGCGGCCCGGCGGGCCGACCGGGAGGCGGCCGCCGAGCACGCCGCCCCCGGCGCCGAGCAGGCCACCGTCGCCCACGTGCCCCCGACCATCTGGCCGTTCGGGTTCTCCATCGCCGCCCTGGCCCTGGTGGTCGGCGCCGTGGTCGCCACCAAGGTCCTGGTCCCGCTCGGGCTGGCCCTGTTCGCAGCCGCGGCCGCCGGCTGGTTCGCCGACGTCCGCCGCACCGCCCGCCACTGACCCGGCGGCGTCGCCGGGACGGTCAGTGCCCGCTCAGCAACAGGAACACGACCAGCGCGGCCACCCCGACCAGCACGGCCAGCATCACCGTGCCGTGGTACTGGCTCGGGCTCGGGGCGGGCAGGCCGGCCGGGTTGCAGCGGCGGCACACCGACTGGCCCCAGGGCACCCGGGTCCCACAGCGCAGGCAGCGGTCGTGGCGGGTCCTCATGGCGGGTCACCTCCGAGACCGAGGACGCGGTCGAGGCGGGCGTCGGCCCGTCGGGCGGCCCGCTCCTCCCTGGCCCACCAGTCCAGCAGCAGCGCCCCGACGGCCGGGAGGAACACCAGCACGCCGCCGCCGCCCATGAGGGTGCCGGCCAGGCGCTGATCGGCGAGGGCCGCCTGGCCTGTCCCATAGGCGGGGTAGAGCGCGTGCCTGGCCCCGTAGATGGCCAGCCCGAGGAAGGTCATCTGGGGCATGGCCAGGAACAGGTAGAAGATCCGAGCCGGCGGCGACAGGCGGGCCGGGCTGGGGTCGACCGCGGCCACCACCGACCAGAACAGCAGCGCCGAGCCCAGGTAGGCCAGATGCTCCACGGCGTGCAGGCCCGGGTTGGCCAGGGCCGCCTCGTACAGCGGAGAGAAGTGCGTCGCCCACAGCACCAGGGCGAACCCGCACCAGGCGACCGGCGGCCAGGTGACCGCCGCCAGCGGGCGGCTGCGCAACGCCGGCAGGAGCAGCCGCCTGCGGGTCGCCGGGGTGCTCGCCTGCAGCGCCAGGGTGACCGGCCTGGCCAGCACCAGGAGGGGCGCGGCGACCAGGGTGAGCAGCAGGTGCTGGACCATGTGGACCGAGAAGCGGGTGGTCGCCGCGGCGTCGATCGGCGACTCCAGGGCGACCGCGATCACGCCGAGGCCGCCGAGGAACAGGGCGGTCCGGCGCCAGGAGACCGCCGAGGGCCCGCGGGCCGCCCGCACCTGGCGGGCGGCCACCAGCCAGAGCAGGGCGGCGGCGACCAGCAGGCTAGCCATGCAGCAGGTCCACCTCGGGGAGCCCGCGAAGGACGCCCGGTTCGCCGCCGACCGGGTCGGTGGTGGGCTGGAGCGCCAGCAGCAGCTGGAAGACGCTGCCGGTGCCAGGGCTGCTCTGCACCTTGAGGGTGCCGCCGTGGGCCTGCACGATCGCCTTCACGATCGCCAGGCCGAGGCCGACCCCGCCCCTGTCACGGGTCCGGGACTGGTCCAGCCGGGCGAAGCGCTCGAAGATCCCGTCGAGGTGCTCGGCGGGCATGCCGGTGCCCGAGTCGGCCACGACAATCGCCACCTGCCCGCCCTGCCGGTTGGCGCCCAGCCGGATCTCGTCATCCGGGCTGGTGTGCTTGACCGCGTTCTCGACCAGCGCGTCCAGGGCGAGGCCGAGGCGGTCGGCATCGCCGACGACGGTGGCCGCCTCGCAGGGGCCCAGCCGCCAGCGGCGGTCGATCGGGCTCCAACGCTGCAGGACGGCCCCGAGGAGCTGCTCGACCCGGACCGGCGACCACAACAGGAAGTCGGGGTCCTCGCTGGTGGCCAGCAGCAGCAGGCGGTCGGCCAGGCGGCGCAGGCGCTGCAGCTCGTCGACCACGATGCGGGCGTCCTCGGCCGGCTCGGGCTCGCGGCTGGCCCGCTCGACGAGCTCGGCGTGGCCGAGGGCGACCGTGATCGGGGTGCGCAGCTCGTGCGAGGCGTCCTGGATGAACTGGCGCTCGCGGTGGAGCAGGCGCAGGTTCGCGTCGGAGACCCGGCGCAGGTCCTCCATGGCGCTTCGCCGCCGCTGGGCGTGCCAGACCATGGCCAGGAACATCGCCCCCATCAGCGGGACCTCGGTCAGCTCGTCGGCCGACTGCGCGGCCCGGGCGACGTCGAGGACGAGCAGCGCCCCGGTCGACACCACCACGGCGGCGAGCACGCCCGCGGTCACCGACGGCCCCCACACCCGGTAGCCGTAGAGAATGGTCAGGCTGACCCAGATGAAGTGGAACGGGACCGTCTCCCACCCGGGCGCCAGCGCCATCGCGGCCAGGTTGGCGAGCGCGAAGCCGGCCCAGACCAGGTCGGGCCAGAATCGTGGCAACGGCCAGCCGAAGCGGTCATGACGCTGCGATTCGATACCCCTCACCTCGCATGGTCGTGATGGTGTCGGCGCCCAGCTTGGCCCGGAGCCGGCGCACGTAGACGTCGACCACGTTGGAGCCGGGATCGAAGTGGTACTTCCAGACCGTCGACAGCAGCCGCTGCTTGGAGACGGTCTGTCCGGCGTGCGCCATGAGCTCGCGCAGCAGCAGGAACTCGCGGTCGGCCAGTGGGACCGGTCCGGAGCCGCTGTCGGCCTCGCGCCCGATCAGGTCCAGCCGCAGGCGGCCGGTGGCCAGGGAGGTGGCGGCCCGGCCGCTGGCGGCCCGGAGCCGGGCCCGGACCCGGGCCAGCAGCTCGTCGAGGGAGAACGGCTTGGCCAGGTAGTCGTCGGCCCCCGCTTCCAGGCAACGGACCTTGGTCGCGGTGGCGGTCAGACAGGACAGGACAAGCACCGACTGGCCCGGCCGCCTGGTCACCAGCCGACCCAGCACCGACACGCCATCCATGCCCGGCATGAGCAGATCGAGGATGACCAGGTCGTAGCCGCCGTCGAGCGCCTTGCGGAGGCCGTCGGCGCCATTGTCGGCCCAGTCGACCGCGAACCCCTCGGCCTGCAACCCACGGACCACAAACCGGAGGATCCGCTGCTCGTCATCGACGACCAGGATCTTGCCGGGAAGCGCCGTTCGTGAAGTTCGGTCGCCTTCGGCCAGCATGGCAGCTCCTTGCCGGCAGTGTACGGCGCGCGGCAACGCGCGGACAGGCCTGTGCTGGTGGCATGACAACTCTGTAACCCAGCCACCGCAACCCCATGCTCAATGGTCAGCCACCCGCTCTGGGGCTCTCTCTCCTCCGCCGAGCAGCCCCCGGGCCCTGAGGAAGACGTGGTCCAGCATCTCCTCGGTCAGGCGTCCGGTGGCGGTGTTCTGCTGCCACAACGGAACGTTTCTACGCCGAAGCGGGACCTGCCCAGGCGATGACTGCAACAGCGTCAGGCCGGGATCGTGAGCGTGCTCATCGGCCGGCACCGACAAGCCACCTGCCATGTCGCATATTGCGTGATTGTCGCGAACGTACGCAGGCTCCGCCTTTTGATAGAACCTTGAGCTGTGGTAGGCGG
>JBJMHP010000379.1:0-3010 GCA_045807325.1 Actinomycetes bacterium
CTCCCCGGCGGCCCGGGTCAGCGTGTCGGCGGTCCCGCGGCCAACCTGGCCGACCCGCTCGCCGAGGGTCGGTGGCCGGCGGCGCCGGCGCCGGAGCACGGCCAGGCCGGCGGCGATCGCGGCCACGGCGGCCGCCCCGAGGCCGGCGGCGGCCTTGCCTCGGCCGCGACCCGGCCCGCCGTCGCCGGCCGTGCCGGTCGCCGCTCCCGACCAGGAGGTGGCGGCCGGCTGGGTGGTCCCCGTCGGGCTGGTCCCGGCGGCCGGGGGCACGGTGGCCGTGGGAACGGTCCCCGCGGCCGGTCCGGCGGCCGGCACGTCGGCCTCGAGCCGGGTCGAGGGCGGCAGTTCGGTGGTGGCGTCGCCCACCGCCGGCGTGGTGGCCGCGGCCGAGCCGGTCTCGCCGGCGGGCAGGCCGCTGGAGGACGCCTCGGTCGTGTACCGGATGCCGTAGTGGGTGTAGAGGCGGGCCTCGTCCTCCTCGGACAGCTCAGCGTCCTCCTCCAGCCGGGGGGCCTCGCGGACCACCGAGGTGTCGTGGGGGACCTGGACGGTGTCGCCGCGCTGGGCGGCGTCGGCCAGGGGCACGAACGTCCTCGAGCTGCCGAACAGGCCCGTGTGGACCAGGGCCCACTCCGGCCGCCTGGTCGTCCGGTCAACGTAGATAGCCTCGATCCTGCCCACCGGCTCGTCGTCGGTGGCCACGAGGGTCAGGCCCCGCCAGGAGCGGGCCTGGTCGATCGTTGGTAGCGTCATCGCGTCCTCCAGCGCCGCGTCGTGGCTAGATCCTAGGGGCTGGTGGCCGGGCAGGCGACACCAACACGTCCAAGAGCCACGTCTTACCCCGGAAGCGGCGGCTAACCCTCCCGATTGCGTCGGCGGTCGATCAGGCGAGCCGGGTCCGGCGCCGGGGCGCCATGGCGGCCTCGATGTCGCCGGCGAGCCTGTCGGCCTCGGTCGTTTCCAGCGCTGACACGGTAACGCGGATCGCGGGCCGGCTGCGCAGCCGGAACCGCTCGCCGGCGAGCACGGCCCAGCCGGCGTCCAGCAGCTGCCGGGTGACCGCGCCCTCGTCGGCGACCGGCACCCACACGTTCAGCCCCGAGCGGGCATGGGCCCGGATGCCCCTGGCCTCCAGGGCCTCGGCCAGCGCCTCGCGCCGCCGCCGGTAGGTCTCGCGGCCCCGCTCCAGCAGGGCCGTGCCGCCGGGGGCCGACCACATGGCCACGGCCAGGCCCTGGAGGAGGTGGCTGACCCAGCCGGTGCCGACGAGCTGGCGGCCCTGCACGCGGGCCACCGTCTGTGGGTCGCCGGTCAGCACGGCCAGGCGCAGGTCGGGGCCGAGCCACTTGGACACCGAGCGCACATGGGCCCAGCTGGGGCGGTCGGCGCCGGCCAGGGTGGCGCAGGGGGCGCCGGCCACCGGGCCGGCGTGGTCATCCTCCACGACCACCACCTGGGGGTGCCCAGCCAGGACCCGGCCGAGGTCCCGCAGCCGGGCCGGGCCGGCCACGGCCCCGGTGGGGTTCTGGGCCCGCAGGGTGGTGACGAACGCCCCGCAGCCGGCCGCGAGCGCGCCGGCCAGCCCCTCGGGCAGGGGGCCGTCGTCGTCGACGGGCACCGGCTCGGGCCGCAGGCCCATGGCCCGGATCAGGTCGAGGGCCGGGGGGAACCCGGGGTCCTCCATGGCCACCCGGTCGCCCGGGCGCAGGTGGGCCTGGAGGATGCGCTCGACCCCGTCCAGCGCCCCGCCGACCACGGTCAGCCCGGCCACGGGGACGCCGTCGGCCTGCAGCTGGGCGGTGGCCAGGCCGGCCAGCTCGGGCAGGACCGGGTCCTCGCCGTACAGGTGATGGCGGCGGTCGAGCTTGGCGAGGGCCGGGTCCAGCGGTGGCAGCAGCGCCGGGTCGGGCCCGCCGTGGGTGAGGTCGCGCACGCCCGGGGGGAGGGCGGCCGGCGGCCGGCCCACCGGCAGGGGAGGCCGGTCGGCGATGACCGTCCCGCCGCGGCCCCTGGCCGTGACCACGCCCCTGGCCCGCAGCCGGGCGTAGGCGGCGGCCACCGTGGTCGGGCTGACCCCGAGCCGCAGGCCGAGCTGGCGGATGGTGGGCAGCCGGTCGCCGGGGCCGAGCCGGGCCAGGCGGACGGCGCGCTCGATGCTGGCCGCGATCTCGGTCGCGGTCGCCCCGGTGATGAAGTCGAGTTCCGGCCCGCTCATGCCGGTAAGCATAGGAAACGGGCCGGAGAAAGGAACCGGGAAAGACCGAGGCGATGGGCCGCGGTGTCCGCTCAGCGAACTGTCCCGCTGCCCATCGCCTCGGAGGTCGGCCCCCCCTTGGTGCCCCCCCTTGCGGGGCGCAGTCTTCCCGGACCGGCCGGCGGCGTCGAGGCCTAAACGCAAGTTGGACCTTTTGGTCTAGCCTTCCTGGGCATCCAGGGCCGTCTGGGCTAGTCAAGGGGGATGGTTGCACTGTCCACCATCTCCGTATGGCGCCATGTCCCGTCGACCGGCATCGTTGGCCCATGACCGACGACGCCACCGAGTATGCGCGCTGGATGCGGGCCGCCCTGACCGAGGCCAGGGCCGCCCTGGACCACGACGACGTCCCGGTCGGCGCCGTGGTGGTCGGCCCCGACGGGGCCGAGCTGGCCCGCGGCCACAACCGCCGCGAGCAGCTCGCCGACCCCACCGCCCACGCCGAGCTGGAGGCCCTGCGCGCCGCCGCGGCCGCCCTGGGGACCTGGCGCCTCGACGGCTGCACCCTGGTCGTCACCCTCGAGCCCTGCCCCATGTGCGCGGGCGCCCTGGTCCAGTCGCGCGTCGCCCGCCTCGTCTTCGGCGCCGACGACCCCAAGGCCGGCGCCGTCACCTCCCTGTTCGACCTGGTCCGCGACCCCCGCCTCCCCCACCGGGTCGAGGTCCACCGCGGCGTCCTGGCCGACGACTGCGCCGCCCTGCTCCGCTCCTTCTTCACCCCCCGCCGCTATACTCCGGAACGGCAAGGTGCCAGAG
>JBJMHP010000380.1:0-3270 GCA_045807325.1 Actinomycetes bacterium
CCGGTGGTGCTCGAGGTCGAGGTCGAGGCGGGCGAGGCCGGGTTCGACGCCGGGCGGCTGTCCCGGATCGACCGGCATTTCGCCCGCTATGTCGACGACGGGCGCCTGCCCGGCTGGCTGGTCCTGGTCAGCCGGCACGGCAAGGTCGTGCACCTGGCCACCTGCGGCCAGCGCGACCTGGAGGCCGGCCTGCCGGTCGAGGCCGGCACCCGCTTCCGCATCTACTCGATGACCAAGCCGGTCACGGCGGTGGCGGCCATGCAGCTGTACGAGGAGGGGGCGTTCGCCCTCAAGGACCCGGTGCACCGGTTCATCCCCTCCTTCGCGGACATGGCCGTCTACCGCGACGGCCCGGCGTCGGGCCCGCGCACCGAGCCGGCCACCCAGCCGGTGCGGCTCTGGCACCTGCTGACCCACACCGCCGGCCTCACCTACGGGTTCCACCATGCCCACCCGGTCGACGCCATGTACCGGGCGGCCGGGTTCGAGTGGGTCGCCCCCGAAGGCCACGACCTGGCCCAGTGCTGCGACCTCTGGGCCGGGCTGCCGCTGCTGTTCGAGCCGGGCAGCGAGTGGAACTACTCGGTGGCCAGCGACGTCCTCGGCCGGGTGGTCGAGGTGGTCAGCGGCCAGCCGCTTGACCGGTACTTCGACGAGCACATCTTCGGGCCCCTGGGCATGGCCGACACCGGCTTCTGGGTCGAGGGCGACGCCGCCGGGGACCTGGCCGCGCTGTATGTCGCCGGGCCGCAGGGCCGGCCGGTCCGGTTCGACGAGCTCGGCCGCCGGGCCCGGCGCCGCCCCGACTGCCTGGACGGCGGGGGCGGCCTGGTCTCGACCGCCGCCGACTACCACCGCTTCACCCAGGCCCTGCTCCGCGGGGGCGAGCTGGACGGGGCCCGGCTGCTCGGCAGCCGCACCCTGGCCTACATGGCCCGCAACCACCTGCCCGGCGGGGCGGATCTGGAGTCGTTCGGGCGGCGGCTGTTCGCCGAGACCACCTTCGACGGGGTCGGCTACGGCCTCGGGTTCGCGGTCATGCTCGACCCGGTGGCCAACAAGGTCCTGTCCAGCGCCGGCGAGCTGGCCTGGGGCGGCGCGGCCAGCACCTTCTTCTTCATCGACCCGGCCGAGCAGCTCACCGCGATCTTCCTGACCCAGCTGATGCCGTCCAGCACCTACCCACTCCGGTCGGAGCTGCGCCAGCTCGTCTACCAGGCCCTGATCGACTAGCGGCTACTCGGTGCGGGCGAACCGGGCCACGGCCAGCCCCAGCAGGACCAGGCAGGTGGTGGCCACGATCCCGATCTGCACCGGCACCGGCACGTGCCAGGAGCCCCAGACGATGCCGGGGTCGAAGGTGGCCCGGGCGGCCGGGGTCAGCTCCAGGTGGTCGAACACCACCGACCGGATCGGCTCGACGGCATAGGTCATGGGGTTGAGGGTGGTGGCCACGTGCAGCCAGCCGGGCAGGTTCGACAGGGGGAACAGCGACCCGGACAGGAACATCAGCGGGGTGATGGTCAGCTGGACCAGCGGCATGGCCGACTGGACCTGCTTGACCCGGGCGGACAGGAACAGCCCGAGGGCGCAGATCATGAAGGCCATCAGGAACAGCAGCCCGACCAGCTCGACCATCATCACCAGGTCGTACGGCACCCCGACGAGCGGGGCGAGGGCCAGGATGATCAGGCTCTGGAGGGTGGCCACGGTGGCCCCGCCCAGGCACTTGCCGGTGAGGATGGACACCGTGCTGACCGGGGCCACCAGCATCTCCCGGAGGAAGCCGAACTCCCGGTCCCAGACCATGGAGATGCCCGAGAACGCGGCCGTGAACAGCACCGAGGTGGCCAGCACGCCCGGGAACAGGAAGGTCCGGAAGTCGACGTCGCCGTTGGAGGCGATCAGGGACGACAGGCCGGTGCCGAGCACGAACAGGAACAGCACCGGCTGAACCAGCGAGGAGACGATCCGGGAGCGGTCGCGGCCGAAGCGGATCATCTCCCGCTGCCAGACCACGGTGGCCGCCCGGACCTGGTGGGCGAGGCCGGCGGCGGGCACGCGCACATCGGCCACCGGCGTGGGGCTGGTCGCGCTCATCCGGCTCACCTCCCCCTGGCCGCGAAGGTCATCGGGCTGACGGGACGGGCGGCCTCGGCGTCGCGGATCGTCCGGCCGGTGTAGGCCAGGAAGACGTCGTCCAGGCTGGGCCGGGTCACGGTGACCGAGTTGATGGGCACGTCCAGGCCGGCGAACAGCCGGGGCACGAAGGCCGCGCCCTCGGCCACGGCGAAGGTCACCGCCCCCTCGTGCAGGGCCGCCTCGATGCCGAACCGGTCGGCCAGCTCGCCGATGGCCCGGGCGTCGTCGTCGCATGTGATCTGCACCCGGTCCTTGCCGATGCCGGACTTGAGGGCGGCCGGGGTGTCCAGGGCGACGATGCGTCCCTGGTCGACGATGGCGATGCGGTCGCAGTGCTCGGCCTCGTCCATGTAGTGGGTGGTGACGAACACGGTGATCTCCTGGCGGCGGTGCAGCTCCTTCAGGTAGTCCCAGATGGAGGCGCGGGTCTGGGGGTCCAGCCCGACGGTCGGCTCGTCCAGGAACAGCACCCGCGGTGAGTGCAGCAGGCCCCGGGCGATCTCCAGCCGCCGCCGCATGCCCCCCGAATAGGTCTGGACCAGGTCGCCCCGGCGCTCCCAGAGGTCGACCATGGTCAGGACCTCCTGGCGGCGCTGGGCCGCCGTGGCCCGGTCGACGCCGTACAGCTCCCCGTGGAAGCGCAGGTTCTGCTCGGCCGTCAGGTACGCGTCCAGGGTCGGCTCCTGGAAGACCAGGCCGATGTGGCGCCGGACCTGGTTGCGCTCCCGGGCCACGTCGAAGCCGGCCACCGTGGCCGTCCCGGCGGTGGCGTCGGCCAGGGTGCAGAGGATCTTGATGGTGGTCGACTTGCCGGCCCCGTTGGGGCCGAGGAACCCGAAGGTCTCCCCCGGCCGCACGTCCAGGTCGATGCCGGCCACCGCCTCGACCTGCTTGAACCGCTTGACCAGTCCCCGGATGGTGATCGCCGCGGCGCGCTCGTCCATGTCACCTCGCAGTTTCTCTAACGACGTTCGGGATGCTACTCTAACGCCGTTAGAGTAGCAAGCGGCGGGAGGAGCGGCGGGTGGCCCTGACCCAGGAGCAGGTCGTGGAGCGGGCGGTCGAGCTGATGGCCGAGGCCGGCCTCGAGGCTCTGACCCTGCGGCGGCTGGCCACCGAGCTCGGGGT
>JBJMHP010000381.1:0-3949 GCA_045807325.1 Actinomycetes bacterium
GGCGTTGGCCGACTGCGGGGTGTAGCCGAGATGGCTCATCACCGGGATGCCGGCCTGGGTCATCCGCCCGACCGCCTTGGCCGAGCGGCGTCCGCCCTCCAGCTTGACGGCGTTGGCGCCCGCCTTGACCAGCCGGGCGGCGTTGGTCATGGCCTGGGCGGCCGACGCCTGGTAGGTCCCGAAGGGCAGGTCGGCCACGACCAGGGCGTTGCGGGCCCCGCGGGCGACCGCGGCGGTGAAGACCAGCGCCTCCTCCATGGTCACCGGGATGGTGGTGTCGTACCCGAGCACGTTGTTGCCGGCCGAGTCGCCGACCAGCAGCAGGGGGATGCCCGCCTCGTCGAGCACGCGCGCGGTCAGGGCGTCGTAGGCGGTCAGCATCACGAACCGTTCCCGCCGTTGCTTCCAGACGGCGAGGTCGGCAGGGGTCACCGGCATGGCGGCCTCCTCGAAGAGCTCCTCGGAGCCCGCACCGCGGGTCTCCTGGACACCCCTAGTGTGCCGGATCAGCGCGCCGGCTGCTTCGCGCCCCGGAACCGGTTGGTGACCGGCAGGCGGCGGTCCTTGCCGAAGGAGCGGCCGGTGATCTTGGGGCCGGGTGGGGCCTGGCGGCGCTTGTACTCGGCTCCGTCGACCATGCGGACGACCTGGGCCACGGTGTCGGCGTCGAACCCCTTGGCGACCAGCTCGTCGACGCTGGCGTCGTCCTCGATGTAGGCCTCCAGGATCGGGTCGAGGACCTCGTAGGGGGGCAGCGAGTCGGTGTCGAGCTGGCCGGGGCGCAGCTCGGCCGAGGGCGGCTTGTCCAGCACCGACTGGGGGATGACCAGGCCGGCCCCGTTGCGCCAGCGGGCCAGGGCGTACACCAGCGTCTTGGGCACGTCGCGGATGACCGCGAACCCGCCGGCCATGTCGCCGTACAGGGTGCAGTAGCCGACGGCCAGCTCCGACTTGTTGCCGGTGGTCAGGACCAGGCTGCCGGCCTTGTTGGACAGGCTCATGAGCAGGGTGCCCCGCACCCTGGCCTGGAGGTTCTCCTCGGCCAGGCCGGGGGCGGTGCCGGCGAACGGCTCCTTGAGCACGCCCAGGAACGCCTCGACCGGCTCGGCGACCGGCAGGACGAGCAGCCGGATGCCCAGGTTGGCGGCCAGGGCCCGGGCGTCGCCAAGGCTGTGCTCGGACGAGAAGCTGGACGGCATGGCCACCCCGATGACCCGCTCGCGACCCAGGGCGTCGGCGGCCACGGCCGCGACCAGGCTGGAGTCGATGCCGCCGGACAGGCCGATGTGGACGATGTCGAAGCCGTTCTTGGTCACGTAGTCGCGGGTGGCGCAGACCAGGGCCCGGTAGACCTCCTCCTCGGGCCCCAGCGGCTGCGCCAGGCGGGGCTCCACCGGCGGGCCGGGGTCGGCCAGCCGGTCGGTGACCCGCACCCTGGAGACGGCCAGGGCCGGCCGGGGGTCGGTGGCCGGGGCCCGCCGGGGCCGGTCCGACAGCCGGGCCGTCGCCCCCTCCTCCAGGGCCAGGTCGACCACCAGCAGCTCCTCGTCGAACGCACCCGCCCGGGCCAGCAGCCGCCCCTGGGGGTCGAACCAGGCGCTCTGGCCGTCGAAGACCAGCTCGTCCTGGCCGCCCACGGCGGCGACGTAGAACAGGTGGGCGCCGTGGTCGGCGGCCCGGGTGGCCAGCATGGGATGCAGGCGCTCGCCCTTCTCCATCCGGTAGGGGCTGGCGTTGAGGCTCACCACCACCTCGGCCCCGGCGGGGACCGCGGTGGCCATCGGCCCCCACGGGAACCACAGGTCCTCGCAGATGGTCACCGCCACCTCGACCCGCCCGAAGCTGGCCAGCAGCACCTCGGTGCCGGGGACGAAGTAGCGCTCCTCGTCGAACACCCCGTAGTTGGGCAGCAGCACCTTGCGGTAGACGCCAAGCACCCGGCCCCGGTGGCAGAGGGCGGCGGCGTTGGCCGGGCCGGCGTGGGTCGGCTCCACGAACCCGACGACGGCGGCGGCCTCGCCGACCTGGGCCGCGACCCGCTCGACGGCGGCCCGGCTGGCGGCCAGGAACGACGGCTTGAAGACCAGGTCCTCGGGCGGGTAGCCGCAGACGGCCAGCTCGGGGAAGACCACCAGGTGGGCGCCGAGGGCGGCGGCGTCGCCGTAGGCGGCCAGCACCCGCTCGACGTTGCCGTCCAGGTCCCCGACGACCGGGTTGATCTGTGCCCCCGCGAGCCGCAGCCGCTCCATGCCCCCAGGGTAGCAGCGGGCCGAGCTTGGGGGTCTCGGCTGATAGCATCGCGCACTATGGACAAGCAGCAGGAATACGTGCTGCGGACGGTCGAGGACCGCGACGTCCGCTTCATCCGCCTCTGGTTCACCGACGTGCTCGGGTTCCTCAAGTCCTTCGCCATCACCCCGGCCGAGCTCGAGGACGCCTTCGAGCGCGGCATGGAGTTCGACGGCTCGGCCATCGAGGGCTACGCGCGGGTCCAGGAGGCCGACATGGTGGCCAAGCCCGACCCGGGAACCTTCCAGGTGCTGCCGGGCCGCGGCGACGGCGGGGTGGCCAGGATGTTCTGCGACGTGCTGACCCCCGAGGGCGTGCCGTTCGACGGCGACCCGCGCTGGGTGCTGCGGCGCAACCTGGAACGGGCCGCCGGCCGCGGCTTCACCGTCTACGCCTGGCCGGAGCTGGAGTTCTTCCTGTTCGGCGACGCCGAGACGGGCCGGCCGCTGGACATCGGCTCCTACTTCGACCAGACCGCCCTCGACCTGTCCCAGGACTTCCGCCGCATCGCCATCGCCATGCTGGAGCGGATGGGCATCTCGGTCATGCAGTCCCACCACGAGATCGCCCCCAGCCAGCACGAGATCGACCTGCGCGAGGCCGACGCCCTCACCATGGCCGACAACGTGATGAGCGCCCGCCTGGTGGTCAAGGAGGCCGCCCTGGAGCAGGGGCTGCACGCCACCTTCATGCCCAAGCCGCGCGAGGGGGTGGCCGGGTCGGGCATGGACACCCACCTGTCGCTGTACGAGGGCGACCGCAACGCCTTCTACGACCCCGGGCAGGAGGCCAACCTGTCCAAGACGGCCCGCAGCTTCATCGCCGGCCTGCTGGTCCACGCCCCCGAGTACACGGCCGTGACCAACCAGTGGATCAACTCCTACAAGCGGCTGGTGCCCGGCTACGACGCCCCCACCCACGTCTGCTGGGCCCAGCGCAACCGCTCGGCCATGGTCAGGGTGGGCGGCTACCGCTCGGACCGGGTCGACGTGGAGGTCCGCTCGCCCGACCCGGCGGCCAACCCGTATCTGGCCTTCGCGGTCATGCTGGCCGCCGGCATGAAGGGCATCGAGGAGGAGTACGAGCTGCCCCCCGAGGCGGGCGACAACCTCCAGGAGATGACCGAGGCCGAGCTGCGCGCCGCCGGCATCCGCTCGCTCCCGGTCGACCTGCACGAGGCCCTCACCGCGATGGAGGGCTCCGAGCTGGTCGCCGAGGCCCTCGGCGAGCACGTCTTCGAGTACTTCCTGCGCAACAAGCACCGCGACTGGAACAGCTACCAGCGTTACGTGTCCCCCTTCGAGCGCGAGCGCTACCTGCCGCTGCTCTAGCCAGGCCCGTGTCCCTGTCCACCCTGGCCCGGCTCGGCTTCGAGGAGCCGCAGGCGGCCGCGGCCGACCTGGAGCGCCTGGGGGCGTGGCCGCCGGGCGCCGCCCCCGGCGGGAACCGGCTGCGGGCCGACATCGCGGCCAGCGCCGCCCCTCAGCTCGCGGCCCGGGCCCTGGCCGCGCTGGCCGCCGCCCACCCCGACCCGGCCGGCTTCACCGCCCTGCTGCGCCGCCGCCTCGGCTTCCGCCGCCGCCTCATCCCCCTGGTCGCGGCCAGCCGGTCGCTCGGGGCCTGGCTGGTCACCCACCCCAGCGAGGCCGACCGGCTGGCC
>JBJMHP010000382.1:0-5048 GCA_045807325.1 Actinomycetes bacterium
GCCAGCTCGGCCTCCCGCCCGACGAAGCCCGCCGGCGGGCGGCCGCCAACCGGTCGGCCGCCAGCCGGTCGGCGAGCCGCGGCCGGCGCCCGGCCGGCGAGGTCGGTACCGCCATAGCAGCCCGATCTCCGGCACCGAGGCGCCGCGGGCCAGGCCCGGGGTGGTGCTAGGCGGCGGTGTCCAGCCGCAGAGGGTCGGCCACGTTGGGCACGAACGGGGGCAGGTTGAACGGCCGCAGGAACGGTCCCGGGGCATATGCCTGGAACGCCGGCGGGGTCGGCACCTGGGTCGTGGCCGACAGCAGCAGGAGGTTGCGCCCGGCCCCGAGGGCGGTGGCGGCCGGGTTGAGCTGCTCCGGCGCGGTGGCGTCGTCCCAGGCCCCGGTCTCCACCCGGTACACCAGGGCCTGGAGGGCGGCGATGCGCTCGGCCGGGGTGAAGGTGCAGTGGCCGGCCCGGTGGACGAACGCCTGGCGGAGCAGGCCGGCGTCGCCGGCCGCCCGGACGGCCTGGGCGTAGGCGCGCTCCTGCTGGACCACCACCAGGGGGTCGCCGGTGGTGTGCAGGCTCAGCACGGGCACGCCGCCCAGCCGGCCGTTGAAGGCGATGTTACGGATCGCGTAGCCCACCGCGTCCAGGTCGGGGGCGATGCGCGGGGCCCGGTTGAGGGTGCGGAGGTCGGCGTCCAGGTCCAGTCCGGCCTGCGCGTAGAGGGCCTCGACCTCGTCCCGGTCGACCGACCGCTGGAGCTGGCGGGCGTAGTCGACGCCCAGGTTCCAGGACGGGTTGCCGCCCGCCCGGGCCTCCAGCTCGGCCCGGAACGCGAACGGGAACGGGAACGTGGCGTTCATGAGGGCGTACTGGTTCAGCTGCCGGATGGCGTACGCGTCGGGGGCCGGCTCCGGCGCGGTCGGGTCGGCCCACCCGGGGGTGTTGTTGAGGGCCGCGACCAGCGCCAGGCGGGCCCGGCCGGCCTCGGTGGCCTGGGCGGCGGCCAGGATCTTCCTGGCCAGGTCGAGGTTGGCGGCCGGGCCGGTGACGTGGACCAGCTGCAGGGCCGAGTCGGGGGCGAGCAGGACCTTGAACGCGAAGACGGAGTCCAGGGCCTGGTTCCAGATCGCCACCGCCCCTCCCACCACGCCGCATCCCGGGAGGGCGCCGTCCAGCCGCCCGGGGATGCGCTGGACCAGCCCGGCGGTGACCATGCCGCCCAGCGAGTCACCCCAGGCGATGGTCTGGCGCGGCCGGCTGACCCTGGCCTCGAACTCGTCCAGCACCGCGGTCTGGTCGGCCAGGGCCTCCTTGACCGCCCAGCCGGTCGACGCGTACGACGACCCGGCCAGGGCGAAGCCGTGGTCGAGCAGCCAGCCGCCGGTCACCGGGTCGCTGACGTCCTGGGCCGGGTTGGGGCTGCCCGGGGCACGGTAGCCGTGGCTGTACAGCAGCAGGGTGCCGTTCCAGTCCGCGGGGACGCGGATCTGCCAGGTCGCCCCGTCGGCCAGCGTGCCCGTGTGGGTGGTCGTCGTCACCTGGGCATGGGCCACCGGCAGGGGGCCCAGCCCCATGGCCAGCAGGACGACGAGCAGCACCAGACCGGAACGGATCCTCACGGGGACCTCCTTGCGCCGAAGTCGGGGTCGAAGGGGAGACGGTCGGAGGGGCAGACGATCCCGCGTGCTGGGGTGGCGAGGTCGACCAGGTGGCGGCCGGTTGCCTGCACCACACAGGTGCTCGGGTCGGCGCTGCTGAGGTGGCCGTAGCCGTCGTGGGTCAGCAGCACCGCGTTGCCCAGCCGCCGCTCGGCGATCCGGGCGTCGACCAGGGGCGTGTTGGGGTCGAACCGGGTGCCGACGAGCAGGACCGGGTTCCGGGTGCTGGCCGTCCATGGCCCGGTGTAGCGGTCGGCCGGCCGGGCCGGCCAGGAGGCGCAGGGGGCCCGACCGGCCAGCCCTAGGGCGGCGCCCCGATGCGGCCGATCGCCTGGAGCCGGTGCACGACGTGCGGCCAGGCGCGGGCGGGCTGGCGGGACCAGCATCGCCAACAGCACACCGACGACCAGGGTCGCCTTGGCAGGCATCTGGGCTCCAGTCCGCTCGACCCTGAACAACGCCACGGCCGTCGCGGCGCAGGGAAGCCCGGCGACCCTACGACCCACCGCCCGGCACGGCAAGATCAGCGAGCGACGGACCGGTAGGCACGGAAGGAGTCGACCACGAACTCCTTGGGGTAGGGGCGCGCCGGCGCCGGCCGGCCGGCCTCCCCGCCGTCGGGGAACTCGTAGACGCCGAGCATGAACTGCATGGGACAGGCGGGGGACTGGGAGACCAGCTTGACCAGTCGGTGGTCGACGAAGAAGGCCACGTGCTCGGGCGTCCACTCGGCGGCGTAGGTGTGGAGGTCGCGGGCGTCGATGGCCAGGTCCTCGACCGAGGACTCGTCGCGGATCCTCGGGTCCCCGGAAGGGGTGCAGGCCCATGCCGACGCCGGCCCGGCCGGCGGTCACGTTGCGGCCGAAGATCTCGCAGATGCAGATCTCGGCCGACCGCTCGGCCTCGATGACGAGCCGCAGGGTGCCGTCGCCGAGCCGGTACCTGGCCGCCGAGGCCTCCCGCAAGCTCGACTGGGGCAGGTAGTGGGGCAGCCAGCGGGCCCGGTCGAGGGTGTCGCCGTCGAAGGTCTCCTGGAAGACCAGCTCGTAGCCGGCCTTGGTGACGGGGTCGACGACCCGGTGCGCCCCGGTCGGATCGGTCATGGCAGCCCTCCCTCGCCGGGTGACGTTACCCGGTTCGGCACCGGTTGACGTGGCTTGGTGCCGGGGGTAGCGTTCCCAACCATTAGGAAACTTTCCTAATGATAGTTCCCAAGGTCCGGCTCGGCCTCGAGGAGGGCACATGGGACGGCGGCGGGCACGCTTCGGGTACCGCTCCCTGGTCGTGGCGCTGGGAATGGCGCTGGCCGCGACCGGGCCGGCCGCCGGGTCGCCGGCCGCCGGGGCCGCGCCGCCGACCATCCGCGGGCACGTCCGGGTCGACCAGGTCGGGTACGCGACCGGGGAGGCCAAGCGGGCCTTCCTGCTGGCCGAGGCCCCGGCCGGCGGGGCCCGCTTCGCGGTGGTCGACGCCGGCGGGCGGACCGTGCTCTCGGGCAGGGTGGGCCCGCGGACCGGCGGCTGGAACGGCCGCTACCGGGCGGTGCACCGCATCGACTTCAGCGGGCTGCGCCGGCCGGGCCGCTACCGGATCGTGGTCGACGGCCTGGCCGCCCCCTCGCCGGCGTTCCGGGTGGCGAGCCGCCGGGCCCTGTTCCGCGGGCTGGTCGCCGACACCGTCCGCTTCTTCCAGGTCCAGCGCGACGGCGCCCACGTCCCGCGGCAGCTGGACCGCAAGCCCTCCCACCTGACCGACCGGCACGCGACGGTGTACGCGACCCCGGTGTTCGAGGGCGACGGCGGCGACGTCCCCGCGGCCCCCCTCCGGCCCATCGGCGGCCCGGTGGACGTCGAGGGTGGCTGGTTCGACGCCGGCGACTTCGTCAAGTTCACCCACGCCACCGCCTACTCGGTGGCCGAGCTGCTGGTCGTCCAGCGTGGCCTCCACCGACGCAGCCGCGCCCTGGCCGCCGAGGCCCGCCACGGCCTGCGGTGGCTGGACAAGGTCTGGGACGAGCGCCACCGGGTCCTGTACGCCCAGGTGGGGCTGGGCACCGGCAGCGAGCGGTTCGGGTTCGTGGGCGACCACGACGTGTGGCGGCTGCCCGAGGCCGACGACGCCCTGTCGGTGCGGCCGGGCGACGCCGAGTACTTCATCAAGTACCGCCCGGTGTTCCGGGCCGCCCCGCCGGGCGCCCGGATCAGCCCCAACCTGGCCGGCCGGGTGGCCGCCGCCTTCGCCCTCGGCGCCCAGGTGGAGGCCGGCCACGACCGCCGCCGGGCCCGGGCCCTGCTGCACGAGGCGGCCTCGGTGTTCGCCATGGCCAAGACCACCCGGGTCGGCGAGCTGGTCACGGCCTTCCCCCACGCCTACTACCCCGAGGACTCCTGGGAGGACGACATGGAGTTCGGGGCCGTGGAGCTGGCCCTGGCCGCCCGGCGGCTGGGCGACCGGCGGGCGGCGGGCTGGCTGCGGGCGGCCACCCACTGGGCCAGCCGGTACCTGGGCAGCGACCACCGCGACGCCCTCAACCTGTACGACACCAGCGCCCTGGCCCACGCCGACCTGGTGCGGGCGCTGCGGCGCCACCGGCACGGCCCCGGGCTCGAGGTCGGCCGGCGCCGGCTGCTCGCCGACCTCCGCCGGCAGCTGGAGTCCGGTGCCGGGCCGGCCCGGACCGAGCCGTTCGGCTCGGCGGTGGACGTGACCCAGTTCGACGCGGCCACCCGCACCTTCGGGTACGCGGCCACCGCCCGGCTGTACCGGCGCCTCACCGGCGACCGCGCCTACGACGCCTTCGGGACCGCCCAGCGCAACTGGGCCCTTGGCGCCAACGCCTGGGGCACCACCTTCGTCATCGGCGAGGGCACCGTCTTCCCCCACTGCCCCCAGCATCAGGTGGCCAACCTGGCCGGGAGCCTCACCGGCGGCCGCCGGGTGCTGGTCGGGGCGGTGGTCAACGGCCCCAACGGGGCGGAGAACTTCGAGGACATCGGCATCCCCGACGGGGCCCGGGCCTGCCCGGTCGACGGCCGCAACCGCTTCGCCGCCTTCGACCGCCCCGACGCGCGCTTCCTCGACGACGTCCGCGCCTGGCCCAGCGTCGAGCCGGCGATCGACTTCACCTCCACCGGCATGCTCGCCTTCGCCCTGGCCGCCGGCCACTGAGCATCGCCGCTGAGCCGACGCCGGCCGGCCGGGCACGACTCGGACCGACGACGGCCAGCGGGTCGCCCTGGCCCGGGCCCTGGTCGCCGAGCGGCGACGACGCCATCGAGCTGGAGGGTGGCGGCCGGCTGGTCGCCGCCGACGGCCACCACGGCCAGGTCTTCGCCGCCGTCCACCCCCACGCCGTGGCCCTGCACCGCCACCGGCCCGAGGGCACACCCCGCAACAGCTG
>JBJMHP010000383.1:0-6480 GCA_045807325.1 Actinomycetes bacterium
GTGACCATCGGGGCCGACGACTCCATCCAGGAGGCCCTGAAGACGATGGCCCAGTACAAGGTCCGTCGCCTCCCGGTGATCGACGGCCACGACCTGGTCGGCATCGTCGCCCTGGCCGACATCGCCCGCGAGCTGGAGGACGACTCCTCCAAGGGCGACCTGATCGAGGCCATCTCCGAGGGCCCGCCCCAGTAGGGCGTCCCCTCGCAGTAGACAGAGGGCTTCGACGGCGGCCCGCCGCCGGGGAGACCGACCGCCCCCGGCGGCGGTGCCATCCCCGGCGTGGCACCATCGGGGCATGGACCTGCCCGTGATGCCGCCCATCCGTCCCATGCTGGCCAAATCGGTGTCGATCCTGCCCGAGGGCATGCTGTACGAGCCGAAATGGGACGGGTTCCGCTGCGTGGTGTTCCGCGACGGCGACGAGGTGGAGCTGGGCAGCCGCAACGAGCGGCCGCTGACCCGCTACTTCCCCGAGGTGGTGGAGGCGGCCCGGGCCCAGCTGCCGCCCCGCTGCGTGGTCGACGGCGAGATCGTCATCGCCAGCGGCCCCGGCCTGGACTTCGAGGCCCTGCTCCAGCGCATCCACCCGGCCGCCTCCCGGGTGGATCTCCTCTCCCGCGAGACCCCGGCCATGCTGATCACCTTCGACCTGCTCGCCCTCGACGGCGAGTCGCTGATGGAACGGCCCCTGGCCGAGCGCCGGGCCGCCCTCGACCAGGCCCTGGCCGGCGCCGAGGCCCCCATCCACCGCACCCTGGTCACCGACTCGCTGCGCCAGGCCGAGCGCTGGTTCCGGCTGTTCGAGGGGGCCGGGCTCGACGGCGTGATCGCCAAGCCGCCCGACCTGCCCTACCTGGAGGACCAGCGGGTGATGTTCAAGGTCAAGCACGAGCGGACCGCCGACTGCGTGGTCGCCGGCTTCCGCTGGCACAAGAAGGGGCCGGTGGTCGGGTCGCTGCTGCTCGGGCTGTACGACGAGCAGGGCAAGCTCCAGCACGTCGGGGTGTCGGCCTCGTTCTCGATGGAGCGGCGCCGCCAGCTCCTCGACGAGCTGGCCCCCTACCGGCTGGAGTCGAGCGACGCCCACCCCTGGTTCGGGGCCGACACCCCCGAGCGGATCCCCGGGGGCATGCCGTCGCGCTGGAACGCCAAGAAGGACCTGACCTTCGAGCCGCTCGACCCCAGGCTGGTCGTCGAGGTCGCCTACGACCACATGGAGGGCCGGCGCTTCCGCCACACCGCCCAGTTCCGCCGCTGGCGCTTCGACCGCGACCCCAGGTCCTGCACCTACGAGCAGCTGGAGCGGCCGATCGAGTTCGACCTGGCCGACGTCCTGGCCGGCTCCGCCCCGAGCTGATTCGGGACCACCGACGCGGGAAACACTGCGCTTCAGTCACAACACGAGCGGAGGAACGACATGGACGAGACGGGCGGCCAGGAACCGGTCGAGCGCGAGACAGCGCGGCTGGCCGACCTGCCGGTCGAGGGGCTGCCCGAGGACGCCCCGGACGTGCCCTCGGCCGCCACCGACGAGGTCCCGCCGGACCTGGACCCGGTCGCCACGGCCCACGAACCGGAGGCCGAGCGCGGCCCCAGGGCGGTGATGACCGCCTACGCCTCGGCCCTGGCCGCCGGCGACGCCGGGCTGGCCACCGACCTGTACGCCGAGAACGGCCTGCTGACCAGCGCCGACGAGCGCATCTCGGGGCGGGCGGGCATCGCCGGCTGGCACGAGGACCTGCTGCGGCGGGGCCGGGTCGAGGCCACCCCGGCCGGCCAGGGCAACGACGGCGGCCGGCTGGAGGTCGACAGCGCCGCCGGCCGGTTCGTGGTCGAGCTGGCCTTCGACGCCTCGGGCAGGATCGGCACCGCCCGCTGGCTCACCCCGGCCGAGGCCGACCTGCCCCAGGAGGAACGGGAGCGGACCGCCACATGACCGCAGCCTTCGACGGCGACGCCGTCCGCTACGAGGGCGACCGCCCGGTCGCCGTCGGCGACCTGCGCCTGGCCCAGCCGACCCGGATGGCCACCACCAGCGCCGGCTTCTGGGGCCTGTACGAGGCCGGCGACGAGGTCCTGCTCGTTCACCCGGCGGGGGCCCTGCGGGGGCCGGCCGACCAGGTACGGGCCCGGCTGGCCGCCATCGCCGCCGACGAGGGCCGCGACCAGGCCGACCGGGAGACGGCCGGGTCCTTCCTGCCGTTCCTTGGGGGCGACGACCCGGGCGCGGCCACCGACGTGCCCCGCTCCCGGGTCGAGCAGGGACCGCCGCCCACCTACGACCTCTCCGACGAGACCAACACCCCCTAGGCCATGGCGAGGATCAGGCGGGTCGACTGCTCGGGCCCGGGCATCCGGCGACGGCGGCGGGGACGGTCCTTCAGCTATGAGGCGCCGACCGGGGAGCCGATCAACGACACCGAGGTGCTGGTCCGCATCCGCGGCCTGGGGATCCCGCCGGCCTGGAAGGACGTGTGGATCTGCCCCATCCCCACCGGCCACCTCCAGGCGGTCGGGACCGACGCCGCCGGCCGCCGCCAGTACCTGTACCACGAGGCCTGGCGGACCCGGCGCGACCAGGAGAAGTTCGACCACATGCTGGAGTTCGCCCACGCCCTGCCCGGGCTGCGGAAGCGGGCGGCCGAGCACCTGGCCACCGACGGCCTGACCCGCGAGCGGGTGCTGGCCTGCGCCACCCGGCTGCTGGACCGGGGGTTCTTCCGGATGGGCACCGAGGGCTACGCCGAGCAGAACCAGACCTACGGGCTGGCCACCATCCAGAAGCGCCACGTCCGCCTGGACGGCGACCTGATCAGCTTCGACTACGTGTCCAAGAGCGGCAAGCGGCGCCTGGCCTCGGTGCTCGACCCGGCCGTGAGCGAGGTGGTGGCCCAGCTCAAGCGCCGCCGCGGCGGCGGCCCCGAGCTGCTCGCCTACAGGCGCGACGGCACCTGGGTCGACGTCCGCTCGGAGGACATCAACGCCTACATCAAGGAGCAGACCGGCGGTGACTTCACCGCCAAGGAATTCCGCACCTGGACCGCCACCGTGCTGGCCGCGGTCGCCCTGGCCAGCTCCTTCCCCCAGGCCCGGTCCAGGACGGCCAGGAACCGGGCGGTCAGCCGGGCCGTCAAGGAGGTCGCCCACTACCTGGGGAACACCCCGGCGGTCTGTCGCGCCTCCTACATCGACCCCCGCGTCGTCGACCGCTACCGCTCCGGGCTGACCATCGCCGACGCCCTGGAGCGCCTCGGCCAGGTCGACGAGCCGGGCGAGCCGGCTCACCAGGGCCCGATCGAGGAGGCCGTCCTCGACCTGATCGAGGAGAAGCACGGCCCCGCCCCTGAGCTGGACCTCATCGCCTGACCACTGCTACCCTCGCCGTCGTCCCCGGCCCACGGCCGGGCATCGCTGTGTGCAATCTGACTGCCCGAGGAGGCCTGTCCCCCATGTCCGAGTACAAGCTGGCCGCCGAGAACCGCTCGGAAGCCGGGAAGGGGGCCGCCCGCCGCCTGCGGGCCTCCGGCCGGGTCCCGGCCGTGCTCTACGGCCACGGCACCAAGCCCCAGCACCTGAGCGTCGACGCCCGCCAGTTCGGCCAGGCCCTGCGCACCGACGCAGGCGTCAACGTGCTGATCTCGCTGGAGGTCGGGCGCAACCAGCACCTGGCCCTGGCCAAGGAGATCCAGCGCCACCCGGTCAAGGGCAGCCTCATCCACGTCGACTTCATCCAGGTCCGCCGGGGCGAGAAGGTCCACGTCCAGGTGCCGGTGCACCTGGTCGGGGAGGCGCCGGGGGCCCGCGAGGGCGGCATTCTGGACCAGGACCTGTACCAGCTCAACGTCGAGGCCGAGGTGACGGCCGTGCCCGAGGCGGTCGACGCCGACGTGTCCGGGCTGGGCATCGGCGACGTGCTCCGGGTGGCCGACCTCAAGGCCCCCGACGGCGCCGTGATCCTCGACGACTCCGAGGCGTCGGTGGTGTCGGTGGTGGCGCCGACCGTCGAGGCCGAGCCCGAGGCCGAGGAGGGCGAGGAGGGCGAGGCCGCCGAGGGCGCCGAGGCCGCCGCCCCCGAGGGCGCCGGCGAGGACGAGGACCGGTCCGAGGGATAGGGTCCAGGTGCGGCTGCTGCGGCGGCGGGAGCCGGCGGCGATGGACGAGGCGGACGGCGGTCCCTGGATCGTGCTCGGGCTCGGCAACCCCGACGACGAGTACGGCAACACCCGGCACAACGCCGGGGCCATGGTGGTCACCCGGCTGGCCGAGCGGGCCGGGACCAGGCTGAAACGCAGCAGCCGCAGCCGCGCCCAGGTGGCCGAGATCCGCGACGGCGACGCCCGGGTGGTGCTGGCCAGGCCCAGCAGCTACGTCAACGAGTCTGGCGGCCCGGCCTCGCTGCTGGCCCGCTGGTACAAGACCCCGGTGGAGCGGATCATCGTCGTCCACGACGAGATCGACCTGGCCTTCGGCAAGCTCCAGGTACGCCGCGACGGCGGCACGGCCGGCCACAACGGCCTCAAGGACGTCGCCAAGGCCCTCGGCTCACCCGATTTCCTGCGCGTCCGCATCGGCGTGGGCCGCCCCCCCGGCCGCAAGGACGCGGCCGACTACGTCCTGGAGCCCATCGGAAGGCGCGACGCCGAGGACTTCTCGGTCCTCATCGAACGCGCCGCCGACGCCACCATGGACCTGGTCCACCTCCCCCTGGAACGTGCCCAGGACCGCCACAACCACTGATCGGAGGCTGGCGATGGCGCTGCGGATCATCTGCATGTGTGGGTATGTCATCCAGGGCGAGGACGACGAGGAGCTCTGGATCAACGCCCAGGGCCACATGGGCGTCCTGCATCCCGAGCTGGTCGGCAACGTGACCCGCGACGACCTCCTCGCCCAGGCCGAGCAGCTCTAGCCGTCGGCGCTGAGCCGCAGCAGCCGTCGGTGGACGGCCTGCAGGGTGGGGCTGGGCGCGACCCCGAGCTCCTCGCGGAGCAGGACCCGGAGCCGTTCGTAGGCGCGGAGCGCCTCGGCGAGGTTGCCGCGCCGCTCCAGCGCCTCCATCAGGAGGTGGTGCCCGCTCTCGCGGTAGGGCGCGAGCTCGGTCAGCATCCTGGCCCGCTCCTCGGACTGGGCCAAGGCCGGGCCGCCGAGGCCGAGGCTGGCGGCGGCGAAGCATTCCAGCCCGCGCAGCCGGACCTCCTCCAGCCGGCGGCGCCACTGGTCGATCCAGGGGGCCTGCAGCCCGGTGAGGAAGGGCCGGGTGGCCACGTGGTAGGCGATCCCGGCCGGCCCCCAGGCCTGCGCCCAGCGTCCCTCGGCGATGGCCGACTCCGCCCGATGGGCGCCCTCCAGGGCCGCCTCGACGTCGACGAACGTCGCCTGCGGGAGCAGCAGCTCGATCTCGGTCCGCCCCCGGAGGTGGTCGGCGCCCAGGCCGTGCCGCAGCTTGGACAGCAGCACGCTGAGCGCATTCCCCGCCTCCGCGGAGGCGTCCTCGCCCCAGCCGGCCACCAGCAGCTCGTCGCGGGGCAACGCCCGGCCCCGGTTGAGGACCAGGTAGGCGAAGATGACCCGCCCCCTGCGGCCGGGCAGCGTGTCCTCGACGCGGGAGCCGTCGATGTCGGCGACGAAGCGCCCGCACAACTGAATCCTGGCCTTGGACCACCCGCCCATCAGGCGACCTCGCCCCAACGTCGTTGTCGTCCCATTCGTGACGGCAAGCATACGGAAAGGTCGGGGAAAGGCGAAGGAACGGTCGGCGCAAGCAGCGGCCGCCATGATCCTCTCGTCGTCGACGGCCAGCGCCGCGGAGGAGGAGTCATGTCAGCCAGCAACCTCGAGGCCCATCGGGCCGGCCACGAAGCCTTCAACCAGCGAGACTTCGAGGCCATGACCAGGCACTACGCCGACAGCATCACCTGGACCGACCACGCCCAGGGCCGGACCTTCCGGACGCGCCAGGAGTTCAGGAACGACTTCCTGCCCGGGTGGGTGGAGGCCTCGTCCGACATCCTCGTCACCGGCCCCCGCTACCTTGACGCCGGTCAGGCGGTGGTATGCACCTTCATGGTCGAGGGCACCCACGACGGGCCGCTCGGACCATTTCCGGCCACCGGTAAGCAGTTCGCGCTGGCCCTCTGTGAGCTGTGGTACTTCGACCCCGACGGCCGGGTCGTCGGTGGGGACCTCTACTACGACCGGGTTTCTCTGCTGACGCAGTTGGGCCTGCTGCCGCAGCCGTCCAGCGCCTAGGGCGGTTTCGCCAACGCACGAGGGAGCGACACCGCTCCGATCACGGGAGAAGGCTGATGCTCCAGACGACCGATCCCACGTTCTACCGGAGTCCTGGTGAGGCGATGGCCGCCCCGCCCGAGCAGTTGGCCTATGTGGCCGCCTACGACCCGGCCGGCAAGGCCAAGGACGCCATGGCCGTGCTCGACTGCGACCCGGCCTCGGAGACCCACGGCCAGGTGGTTGGCT
>JBJMHP010000384.1:0-6518 GCA_045807325.1 Actinomycetes bacterium
CGCGGTGGTGCGCGACGACACCCTGCTGGTCTGCGTGCAGCACGCCAACCACGAGGTCGGCACCGTGCAGCCGGTGCGGGAGGCGGCCGAGGTCGCCCACGAGCGGGGGGCGCTGCTGTTGGTCGACGCCTGCCAGACGGTCGGGCGGCTGCCGGTGGATATGGCCGCGCTCGGCGCCGACCTGCTGGCCGCCAGCGGCCACAAGTGCTACGGCCCGCCGGGGACCGGGTTCCTGGTCGCCTCCGGGCGGCAGGCCCGACCGTGGCCGGTGCTGGTCGGCGACGAGCGCGAGCACCGGCGGCGCGCCGGCATGGAGAACCTGCCCGGCATCGCCGCCATGGCCGCCGCCGTCAGCGCCCGGGTGGCCGAGGCCCCCGGCGAGCGGGACCGCATGGCCGGGCTGGCCAGCCGCCTGCTGGCCGGGCTGGCCACCATCCCCGAGGTGGTCGTGCACGGCGACCCCGGGCAGCGTCTCCCCCACCTGGTGGCGTTCTCGGTGCTGTACATCGAGGGCGAGGCGTTGCTGCTGCTGCTCGACGGCGAGGGCATCGCCGTCCACTCCGGCTCCTCCTGCACCGCCGACAGCCAGGAGCCCTCCCACGTGCTGGCCGCCATGGGCGCCATCACCCACGGCTCGGTGCGGGTGTCGTTCCTGCGCGACACCACCGAGTCCGACGTCGACCGGCTGCTGGCGGTCCTGCCGGCCGCCGTGGCCGACCTGCGCGAGATGACCGAGCTGGACACCCAGGCCATCGAGCGGGCAAGCGGGAGCCAGAGCCGATGAGCGCGACCACCACCGTCGACTGCCTGGGCCAGGCCTGCCCCATCCCGGTGGTCCGCCTGGCCAGGGCGGTCGCCTCGGTGGAGGTCGGCGGCCTGGTCGAGCTGCTCGCCGACGACCCCGGGGCCCGGGTCGACATCCCCGTCTGGTGCCGCCTCAAGGACCAGCGGCTGGTCGCCCAGCACGACCGCCCCGAGGGCGGCTGGGTGTTCCAGATCCGCCGCACCCACTAGGGCGTAGCATGCGGCCATGGACGACCAGACCCACCGGATCGACGGGGACCTGCTCCGCTGCTCGTTCTGCGGGCAGGCCCAGCGGCAGGTCGCCAAGCTGATCGCCGGGCCCGGGGTCTACATCTGCTCCGGCTGTGTCGCCCAGGCAAGGACCTGGCCGCCGGTCGCCTACCCGGGGCGAGGTTGCTCCTTCTGCGGCAAGTGGACCCCTGGCGAGGGCCGCCTGGTGGCCAGGGGGCCGACCTCGATCTGCGAGGAGTGCCTCGACCTCTGCGACGAGATCATCGCCGAGGAGCCGGCCGGGTAGGTCGGCCGGCCAGCCCGCCCGGGCTCAGATGCGCTGGAAGGCGAGCTGGCGCAGCTTCCAGGTGATCGTTCCCTCCGCCTGGCCGGCGGCGACGGTGGCCAGGCCGTCGGCGAGGCGGTCCAGCTCAGGGTCGGTGGCGACGCCGGCGCGGACGGCGTCGTCGCGCCAGACGGCCAGGTTCTGGGCGAACATCTCGGCGGCCCTGGCCGCCGGCGGGAGCAGCGGGGCGGCCCGGTCGAGGCGGCGGGCCAGCCCCGGCGGGTCGGGCAGGCGGTGGAGCCGGGGGCCGATCTCCAGGGTGTGGCCGCGGGAGGCGAGCAGGGCCGCGGCCACCTCCAGGTAGCCGCGTAGGGCCGGCTGGTCGGTTCGGATCCGCTCCACCTCCTCCACCAGCAGCAGCCCGCCCGGGGGGGCGAGCTGGGTCGCCCAGGCGGCCAGGGCGGCCGCCGGGTCGGCCAGGTGGCCGAGCAGGAAGCGGCAGAACAGCAGGCCGGCGGGCCGGCATGGGAACGGGACCACGGTCACGTCGTGCACGGCGAACGAGGCCCCCGGCGGCGGGTCCTCGGCGGCCAGGGCCACGAAGGACGCCGACTGGTCCAGGCCCAGCGTGCGGCGCGGCCCGAGGACCGAGACCAGCAGCCGGGTGGTGTGCCCGGGCCCGCAGCCCAGGTCCACGGCCAACTCCAACGGGCCCCGGCCGGCAGGCTGGGCGCCGGCGGGGCGGCGGGCACCGGCGTCGGCGAGATACCCGTCGGCGTCGGTCAGGAACGCCCGGGTGGTTGGCTCGAAGACCTCGGCCAGCAGCCCGAGACGCCGCGCCGCAAGCGCGGAGTCGCCGAAGGCGTAGCCGCCCACGGCGTTAAGTTGTTTGGCAGGGCGGAGGTCTCGAATGCGAGGTCATGACAGGCTCGTCAACCGGTCCAGCCCGTGTACATCTCAGCATAACTGTCGCGGCCTCCATGTACGTTTCACTTGGTATGCGGCATACCACATTCCGCTTCGCGCTGGACCCGACACCCGCTCAGGCGGGGATGCTGGCTCGTCATGCGGGCGCCTCTCGCTTTGCGTACAACCAGTGCCTGCGATTGGTCACCGACACGCTCCAGCAAAGGACCAGCGATCCAACGCTAGCCGTGCCATGGTCCGGGTTCGATCTGATCAACGCCTTCAATGCCTGGAAGCGAAGCGAGGCCGCTGGACGCAGCTTCGTTGTCGCTCCGGACGCAACCATCACCAAGCACGTTACCGGCCTGGTATGGCAACGTGAAATATCTGCACAGGTATTCGAGGAAGCCGCCGTCGACCTTGGTCGCGCCTTGGTGACCTACGAACAGGGTCGGGTCGCCAAGGTCAAGGGACGGAGGGTCGGCTTCCCGAGGTATAAGCGCAAAGGTCGTTGCCGCGAGAGCTTCCGGCTCCGCAATAAGGCGGGCAGCAGCGGCGCCTGGTCGATCCGGGTCGGGGAAGGTCATCCCCGCTCGGTGACTCTGCCGAAGATCGGCACGGTTCGTGTTCATGACGACACCCGTCGACTGCGGCGGCTGCTCCGTCCCGTCTCGCAAGACGATGCTGGCACCGGGAAGCTTGTGGTGGCGCCGCGGGCCAGGATCCTGTTCGCGACCTGTCGTCGGCACGGCGCTCGCTGGTACATCAGCCTCAACATCCAAGCGCCTGACTTCCACCCTCAGCGCCGTCACCCATGCCGCCCCGCCGACGACCATGGCGGGTTTGTCGGGGTGGACCGTGGCCTTTCCGCCTTCGCCGTAGCGGCCACCGCCGCGAGAACCGAGGTCGGCCGCTTCCCAGCACCCAAGCCGCTCCAGCGCAGCATGCTGCGCCTGAGGACGCGGTCGCGTGCGGCATCGCGCACTCAGCCCCGATCCTCTAACCACGCCAAGGCCGTCCGGCGACTGTCCCGAGAGCATGCCCGCATCGCTAACATGCGCCGGAGCTTCCTGCACGAGGTCTCCAGCCAGCTCGTCAAGACCCACGATCGGCTTTGCCTGGAAGACCTCGCCGTCACCAACCTGCTCGGCAACAGAAAGCTCGCCCGCGCCATCAGTGACGCCGCTTGGACCGAGCTGGCGCGGCAACTCGGCTACAAAGCGGTTTGGTACGGCGCTGAACTGGTCGTCTGTAACCGCTGGGTGCCATCCACCCGGACCTGCTCGCAGTGTGGGCAGGTCGCACCTCCAATGACGCTGAGCGAGCGGGTGTTCTGCTGCCACAGTTGCGGGCTCGTTGCAGACCGGGACTGCAATGCGGCCGCCAACCTCGCCGCCTGGGCCGAGGCCGTCAGCATGGCGGCAGCCCAGGCTCCGGACCGCCGAGTGAGCGGCCGGATGACCAACGCCTCTGGAGGGGAAGGCGCTGGCCATCGCGACAGCGATGGTGGAACCGGCCCCGGTGAAGGAGGAACTGAGGCGCACGCCCTTATGGCGTGAGCCAAGGACACCCGAGAAGGGTGCCGCCGGACGACCAGATGATGGTTCTCCGACGGGCTTCAGTGGAACGACTCGCCGCAGGCGCAGGAGCCGGCGGCGTTGGGGTTGTCGATCGTGAAGCCGGACTTCTCGAGGGTGTCGAGGTAGTCGATGGAGGCGCCGGTGAGGTACGGGGCGCTCATCTTGTCGGTCACGACGGCCACGCCGTTGACCTCGCCGCGGACGTCGCCGTCCAGGGCGCGGTCGTCGAAGAACAGCGCGTAGCGGAGCCCGGAGCAGCCGCCCGGCTCGACGGCGACACGCAGGGCGAGGTCGTCACGGCCCTCGCGGGCCAGCAGGTCGCGGACCTTGGTCGCGGCCGCCTCGCTGAGCGCGACCACCGATCCTACCTGGGTCACCTCGGACATCCGTGCTCCTTTCGCGTTGTCAGGCAACCCCATGATAGCGGCCTCTACCCGCCGGTGGGCCATCTTCCCCAAGCGTGACGTCGGCCACCTTGCCGCCGGTGGCCCGGAGCAACTCGGCCGGGGCGATCGGGAAGACGTGGCGGGGGGTGCCGGCGGCCGCCCAGACCACGTCGAAGCCGGTCAGGTGGCGGTCGACCAGCACCGGCAGGTGGCGGGCGTGGCCGAAGGGCGGGGTGCCGCCGATGGCGTAGCCGGTTGCCGCCCGGACCTCCTCGGCGTCGGCCTTGCGCACGGTGGCCGCGTCCCGCTGCCTGCCGACCTTGACCACGTCGACCCGGTTGCCGCCCGAGGTCAGCACCAGCACCGGCTCGGTGTCGGCCACGAACACCAGCGACTTGACGATCTGGTCGACCTGGCAGCCGATCGCCCGGGCCGCGTCCGCGGCCGTCCTGGTCCCCTCGGGGAACTCGCGCACGTCCAGCTCAAGGCCGTGGGCGCGGCCGGCGGTCACCACCGCCGCGGCCGCCCTGGGCAGGTCCTCGCTCATGGATGGCATCAGCCTCACTTGGTGGAAGGGGCACGGTCAGGGTAGGGACGCCCAGGCCCGTCCGACACGCTCGGCCAGCCGCTCCAGCAGCGGGCCGGCCTCGGGCATGGCCCGGGCCGGGTCCGGCTCCAGCTCGAGGAGGGCGTGGGCCTCCTCGAACCCGGCCGCGCGCAGCTCCCGGTCGGCGACGTTGACCTCGCCGGCCAGGGCGACCACGGGCACGCCGTGGCCGGCGGCCGCCCGGGCCACCCCGAGGGGGGCGCCGCCGCCCAGGCTGCGGGCGTCCAGCCGGCCCTCGCCGGTGACCACCAGGTCGGCCCCGTCGACCGCCCGCTGGAACCCGGTCAGCTCCAGGACCGGCTCGATGCCGGGGCGCAGCTCGGCCCCGAGGAACGCGACCGCGCCGGCCCCCAGGCCGCCGGCCGCCCCGGCGCCGGGTGTGGCGGCAGGGTCGAGGCCGAGGTCGTCGGCCAGCACCCGGGCGTAGCGGCGCAGGGCCGAGTCGAGCAGGAGCACGTCGTCGGGGCCGGCGCCCTTGGCGGGAGCGTCGGCCTGGGCGGCGCCCTCGGGGCCGACCAAGGGGAGGTCGACGTCGCAGGCCACCGTCACCCGCACCCCGTGAAGGCGTGGGTCCAGCCCGGAGGTGTCGATCCTGGCCAGCCGGAGCAGGGCGGCCCCGCCGGGCGGCAGGTCGGCCCCTTCGCGGTCCAGCAGGCGGGTTCCGAGGGCCGCGGCCATGCCGGCCCCGCCGTCGGTGGCGGCGCTGGCCCCGGTGCCGAGGACGACCTCCCGGGCGCCCAGGTCGAGGGCGGCCGCCAGCAGCTCGCCGACGCCCCGGGTGGTCGCGTCCAGCGGGGCCGGCCGGCCCCCGGGCAGGCGCTCGGGGCCGCAGGCCTGGGCCGCCTCCACGAACACCCGGGGGCCGTCGACGGCGACGGCCGCCGCCACCGGCTCGCCGGTCGGCCCGGTGGCCGCCGCCGGCACCCGCCCGAACCCGACGGCCAGCAGCGCCTCCAGGGTGCCGACGCCGCCGTCGCCCACCGGCAGCCTGATCACCTCGGCGTCCGGGCGGGCCCGGCGCAGGCCGGTCTGGATGGCGGCGGCGGCCTGGCCGGCGCCCAGGCTGCCCTTGAACTGGGCCGGGGCGACCACGACACGCATGGACGGAGCCTACGGCATGCGGTCGGCGCCCGGTGGCCCGTCCCGGGATACGATGAGCCCCGGTCGGTTGAGGTCGCGGTCGCAGAGAGGCGGGTGCGCATGGGACGTCGTTCGCGGGCCCGGGAACGGGCGGACAGGCCGGCTCCACAGGAGCCGGTGGCGGCGGCCGGGCGTCCCCGCCGGGGGCTGTGGGCGGCCCTCAACCCGTTCAGCTTTCAGCGCCCGAGCCGCTCCCGGGTCCGTTCCGCCGCCCTCGGGTTCGGGCTCCTGGCCGTGGCCTTCGCCGTCCTGGGCTGGCTGACCGGCACGGCCGCCTGGTTCAACTCGGCCGTGCTGCTGGCCATCCTGGCCGTGGCCTGGGGCGCGAGGGCGGCGTTGATGGGCGAGGATGCCCGGGAGCGGTGAGCCGGCCGCGCCGGCAGAGTGAGGCGACCAGGGCCTCGGCCCTGGTCGCCGTGGAGCGGATGACCGCCCTGCCCGGCTAGGCGGCCGAGCCGACCATGCCGTGGGGGTCGATGACGTACTTGCGGGCCGCGCCCTTGTCGAAGTCTTGGTAGCCCTGGGGGGCCTGGTCGAGCGGGATCACGGTCGCATTCACGTTCTTGGCGATCTGCACCTTGTCATGCAGGATCGCCATC
>JBJMHP010000385.1:0-3472 GCA_045807325.1 Actinomycetes bacterium
GGGAACGGACGGCCTTGACCATCAGCCGCGACAGCTCTGACATCGGTGCACCTCTCGATTGATACCCGAACTGATACCGGGCGATATCAGAGCATGCGCCGTTCCCGGCGTGGTTGTCGAGTCCCGGCGTGCCGGCCCCGGTAGGGGGCCGCGCCCAGGCGCTCGTGGCCGGCCAGGGCGACCAGCAGGCCGGCGGCGGTGCAGGCGCAGGCGACGGCAAGGGTGGCCTGGACCCCGGCCCGGTCGACCAGGGAACCGGCCACGGCCAGGCCGGCCGCGCCGGTGACGTTGATGGCGGTGGTCATCCAGGTGCCCGACTCGGTCAGGGTCCCGGGGGGCGCCAGCTCGGCCGCCAGCACGTAGGCCGAGCTCTCCAGCGGGGCCAGCACCAGCCCGACCAGGGCCACCACCGCCCCAAGGGCCAGCAGCGAGCCGGTGGCGGCCATCGGGGCGCTGGCCAGCACGAGCAGGGCGAGCAGGGCGAGGTAGCGCCGGCCGGCTGACCGGCGCCAGGCCCGGCTCCCGTACCAGAGGCCGCCGACGGCGCTGGCCGCCGCCCAGGCGGCCAGCGAGAGAGAGGCCGCCTCGGCCGAGCCGTTCTCCCTGGCCGCCCCGACCAGGCCGATCTCCCAGATGCCGATGGCCGCGCCGACCCCGGCCAGCGACAGGGCCAGGGTCCGCATGCCCGGACGGCTCAGCGCTCCGGCCCAGCGGGCCCGGCCGGCCGCCGCCGCCGGGGTGCCTCCCTGGGCCCTCGACACCGGCGAGGCCACGAACCCCAGCGTCCCGGCGACGGCCAGCCCGCCAGTGGCCAGCACCCCGGCCGCCGGCCGGTACAGGGTGGCCAGCCCGCCGGCCAGCAGCGGCCCGGCCACGAACAGCAGCTCGTCGAGCACGGCGTCGAGGGCGTAGGCGGTCTGGAGCCTCGGGCCCTGGCCGACCAGCGACAGCCACAGCACCCGCATGGAGGCCCCCAGCGGCGGGGCGGTGGCCCCGGCGGCCGCGGCCAGCCCCACCGTGGCCGTGACCGCGGCCGGACCCGGCCCGGCGACCGCGACCACGCCGACCAGGGCGGCCGCGAACGCCACGGCCATCGCCGGCAGGCAGCGGCGCTGGCCGTAGCGGTCGACCAGCCGGCCCCTGACCGGGGCCAGCAGCCCGCTGGCCAGGGCGATGGCCGCCGAGGCGGCCCCGGCCTGGGCGAGCGAGCCGGTCTGCTCCTGCACCAACAGGACCACACTCAGCGGCCCGGTGGCGTTGGCCAGGCGCCCGACCAGGGACGCGAGCAGGAGCGGCCGGGCGTGGGGGAGCCGCAGGACGGCCAGGTACGAGGAACGCACGGCGCGATCCTACGGCTTCCACCCGGTCGAGTGGTATGCCCTTCCTGCACCGAACGCCCGTCTCTGCGCGGAGGTCCCAAGCCGATTAGTGGTTCGTGAGCGGCGGGAGGTAGAAGGGGCGGGATGGGGAACGAAACCCCGCTGCCGCGAACCGAGAGAGCTGGACCACGACCACGAAAGGAGTGGAGCCGCTTGCGGTCGCACCGGCACGTGCGGTGGTCCTAGATCAAAAGGGCCAATAAGCACGTACCCCGGGCGGATCAGCTCGGGGTACGCTAGTCAGAGAAACCGGTCGTCACCTCGCCGGGGAGGGGCAGGGGGATGTCGGCCAGGCTGCGCTGGTACGTCGGCACGGTGTCCGTTGCCGGCGGTCTCGTGCTGGGCTTCCTCCTGACCCAGCTCGACCTCGACAGGGCCCGCGAGGTCGCCGGGGCGATCGGTGTGTTCGCCGCCTTCACGGTCGTCGGAGAGCTCGTCACCCTCGGGGTCGACGACCAGAACCGGCTCAAGGAGATCTCGATCACCTCGGCCTTCGCCTACGGGCTGGTCCCCCTGGCCGGCACCACCGTGGCCGTGGTGGTGTTCATCCTCGGCTCGGTGGTGGCCGACCTGACCCGCCACCGGGGCCTGGTCAAGACGCTGTTCAACGCCGCCCAGTACGTGCTCGCCCTGGCCGCCGGCGGGGCCATCTACCACGCCCTCGGCGGCGGCTATGAGATCACCAGCGAGACCCTGCCGGCCCTGGCCGCCGGCGGGCTCGCCTTCATGCTGATCAACTTCCTGCTCGTCAGCATCGTGGTCAGCCTGGCCAACGACATGCCAATCCTCCAAGGGCTGCGGCGCGACAACCTCCGGCTGGAGCTGGGCAGCTCGGCCATGGTGCTGGCCCTGGCCCCGGTGGCGGTGGTGGTCGCCGAGCGCAGCCTGCTGCTGCTCCCGGCCCTGGTGGTGCCGCTCGGGGCCGTGTTCCTGGCCTCCAAGGGGGAGATCCGGGCCAGGGCCCAGCAGGCCGTCGCCGAGGAGGCGGCCGAGCTCCAGCGCCGCCTCACCCGGCAGGAGCACGAGGTCGTCAGCCGCCTCCAGGAGGCCGACCGGCTGAAGGCCGACCTGATCGCGGCCGTCTCCCACGAGCTTCGCAACCCCCTGACCACGATCGTCGGCGTGTTCGGCATCCTGCGGGTCCGCCGCGACCGGCTCAGCCAGGCCGAGCGCGACGAGCTGGTGCTGATGGGGATCGACCAGAGCGAGCGGCTGCACCACATGATCGAGCAGCTGCTCACGGCCGCCCGCTTCGAGCAGCCGGAAGGGGTGGCCTCCCTGGGGGCGTCCAGGACCGAGCTGGACGCCACCGACCTGATCCGCCAGGCCGGGGCCGAGGCCAGGGCCCGCCACCAGGACCGGCGGATCGCCATCGAGACCAACGGCGCCCTGCCCGTCCGGGTCGCCCGGAACGCGGTCGTCCAGGTCCTCGGCAACCTGCTCGACAACGCCTGCAAGTACTCGCCCGACGGCGAGCCGGTGCGGCTGTCGGGGAACCGGGAGGGCGCCGAGGCCGTGCTGGTCGTCCAGGACGCCGGCCCGGGCATCCCCGAGGCCGAGCGCCAGCGCATCTTCGACCGCTTCACCCAGCTGGAGCGCCACCGCCAGCGTCGCGACGGCGGCGTCGGGCTCGGCCTCTACATCGCCCGCCAGCTGGCCCTCAGCCAGGACGGCGACCTGCTGGTGGTCGACCCCCCCGACGGGCACGGGGCCCGCTTCGAGCTCCACCTGCCCCTGGTGCCGGAGGCCGCCGGCTCCTGACCCCGGCCGACCCGGGGGAGCGAGATGAGGCGTTTTGGCGCCCGTTCCCGGGCTAGACAGGCATCTGTTGCCCAGACCAACCGGGCATTCAAGGCAAGCAGGAAGGAGACGCCATGAGCCAGTACCGCACCGAGGGCTCGACCGTCGAGGTCGGGTCGCCCGGCGACGGCGGTGGCACCACCGACCAGGTCAAGGATCAGGTTCGGGAGAGGGCCCAGCTGGCCCAGGACAAGACCAGAGGTGCCCTCGGCCAGGCCAGGGGCCGGCTCAGTGACCAGGTCGACCAGCGCTCGACCGAGGCCGGCGAGCGGATCGCCGGGACGGCCGGCGAT
>JBJMHP010000386.1:0-4469 GCA_045807325.1 Actinomycetes bacterium
GGAGCTGCGGGTGGACAGGATCTGGGAGGGCACCTCGGAGATCCAGCGGGCGATCATCGCCGACCAGCTGGCCAAGCGTGGTGTCGCCCCGCTGACCGGATAGGAGAGCCATGACGGTGTCGATGTCGGTCGGGACCCGCCTTGACGAGCTGATCGCCGTCCAGGAGCAGCGGTTCCTTGACCGCCAGCCCGGCTCCCGGGACCTGCTGGAGCGGGCCGCCGGGTCGCTGGCCGGCGGGGTCACCTCGAGCTGGCAGATCTCCCGGCCCCAGGCCGTCTGGATCAGCCACGGCCTCGGCTCCCGGGTCTGGGACGCCGACGGCACCGAGTACGTCGACCTGCACGGCGGCTACGGGGTCATGGCCGTCGGCCACGCCCACCCGGCGGTGGTGGCCGCGGTGTCGGACCGGGTCGCCAAGGGCACCCACTTCGCCCAGCCCACCGTCGACGCCGTCACGGTCGCCGAGGAGCTGGCCCGGCGCTTCGGCCTGCCGCTGTGGCGCTTCGCCAACTCCGGCACCGAGGCCACCATGGACGCCGTCCACCTGATGCGGGCCATCACCGGCCGGTCGCGGATCGTCAAGGTCGAGGGCTGCTACCACGGCCACCACGACTCGGTGCAGGTCTCGGTGTACCAGCCCCTGGGGGAGCTCGGCCCGGTCCAGCGCCCGGCCAGCGCGGTCGCCTCCAGCGGCATCCCGGCCGAGATCGTCGAGCTGACCTCGATCGTGCCCTTCAACGACCTCGAGGTCACCGAGAAGGTGTTCGCCGACCACGCCGGCCAGATCGCCGGCATGCTGCTGGAGCCGGTGATGATGAACGCCGGCGTCATCCCGCCCCAACCCGGCTACCTGGAGGGCCTGCGCGAGCTGACCCGCCGCCACGGCGCGCTGCTGGCCTTCGACGAGGTCAAGACCGGCGTCACCGCCGCCCCGGGCGGGGCGGTCGAGCGCTACGGGGTCACCCCCGACGTCATCTGCCTGGCCAAGGCCATCGGCGGCGGGCTGTCGACGGCCGCCATCGGCGGCACCCAGGCGGTCATGGACCACATCACCAGCGGCCACTACGACCAGGTCGGGACCTTCAACGGCAACCCCCTGGCCATGGCCGCGGCCGCCGCCGCCCTCACCGAGGTCCTCACCCCGGCCGCCTACCGCCGCATCGACCGGCTCCAGCAGCGGATGGTCGAGGGGGTCGAGCAGGTCCTGGGCCGCACCGGGCTGCCCGCCCACGTGGTCGCGGTCGGGGCCAAGGGCTGCGTCACCTTCTCCCCACCACCGGTCCGCAACTACCGGGACTTCCTGGCCATCGACGACCGCTGGAGCCACTGCCACTGGCTCTACCAGCACAACGGCGGCGTGTTCCTCCCCCCCTGGGGCAAGGCCGAGCAGTGGCTGCTGTCGGCCCAGCACACCGACGAGGACGTCGACCGGTTCCTGGCCAACTTCGCCGCCTTCGCCGACGCCGTCAGCCGTTGAGCGCCCGGCGGGCGGCTACGATGCCTTCGGCGAGCGTGGCTGAAAGGGGTCGCCGGATGGGCGGAGGCGAGGTCCGGCTGGTCGGGCTGGAGAAGCGGTTCGAGGACGTGACCGCCGTCGCCGGCATCGACCTGGACGTGCCCGGAGGCGAGTTCTTCGCCCTGCTCGGCCCCTCGGGCTGCGGCAAGACGACCACCCTGCGGCTGGTCGCCGGGTTCGAGCAGCCCACCGCCGGGCGCATCCTGCTCGACGGGGTCGACATGGCCCGCACCCCGCCCCACAAGCGCAAGGTCAACACCGTGTTCCAGAGCTACGCCCTGTTCCCGTTCCTCGACGTGGCCGACAACGTCGCCTTCGGGCTGCGGTTCCAGGACGTCGGCAAGGCCGAGGCCAGACGGCGGGTCGCCGAGGCGCTGGCCCTCGTCCAGCTCCAGGGCCTGGAGCGGCGGCGGCCGGCCCAGCTGTCGGGCGGCCAGCAGCAGCGGGTCGCCCTTGCTCGGGCCCTGGTCCTCAACCCGTCGGTGCTACTGCTGGACGAGCCGCTGGGGGCCCTGGACGCCAAGCTCCGCAAGGCCCTCCAGGTCGAGCTCAAGGCGCTCCAGGAGGCGGTCGGGATCACCTTCGTCTATGTGACCCACGACCAGGAGGAGGCCCTGACCATGTCGGACCGCCTGGCCGTGATGGCCGGCGGCCGCATCGAGCAGGTCGGCGCCCCGGCCCAGCTGTACGAGGAGCCGGCCACCACCTATGTGGCCGGGTTCCTCGGCGTGGCCAACCTGTTCCCGGCCACCGCCAAGGGCGCCGACGGCGGCGGCCGCTGCCGGCTCCGCCTGGGCGACTTCGACCTGGAGGCCGCCGGCGGCGACACCGCCGCCGCCGGCCAGGTCCGGGTGGTCATCCGCCCCGAACGCGTCCAGCTCGAGCCGTACGGCTCCAGCGGCCCCAACCGCGTCCCCGGCATGGTCGAGCGGCTCGTCTACCAGGGTCCGGCCACCCAGCTGGTGGTCCGCCTGGCCAACGGCGAGTCCCTCCAGGCGCTGGTCCAGAACCAGGGCCAGCCCCTGATCTGGCAACAGGGCACGGCCATCGCCGTCCACCTCCCCGCGGACGCCCTGCGGGTGCTCTCCGACCCGTCCGCCCCAGAAGAAGCCCCAACGCCGGAGGGCGTGGGTGAAGGGTGACCGCTACCCGGCGACCCTGCCGTCGGGGGCCGTGCGTCGGGCGGGGTGGGTGATGGCGGCCCGGCCCTGGGTGGCGGCGGCCTGGTCCTGGGGAGTCCAGGGGAAGCCGAGCTCCCTGGCGCAGGTGTCCATGCACAGGTCGAACATGCGCTCGCGTGAGACCTCGGGGTCGTGCAGGACGACCTGGATGGCCAGCCCGTCGATCAGGGCGCCCAGGCGCAGGGCGAAGGCGTCGGCGTCGACGGCGGCGAACTCGCCCGTCGCCTGGCCCTCGCGGACGATCTCGGCGATGGTGGTCCGCCAGCGCCGGTCCATGGCCGCCCGGTCCCTGGCCACGTCCGGGTCGCGCGGGGCCCGGGCCCAGAGGTCCAGCCACAGCACCCACTCGTCGAAGTCGTCCTCGGCCTCCCCCACCGAGCACGAGCGCACCAGCTCCACCAGCCGGTCGCGGGCGCTGGCCAGCTCGGCCACGGCGTCCGCGGTCTGGGCGTAGAACTGCTCGTCGGCGAAGGACAGCGCCTCGGCGAGCAGGATGTCCTTCTTGCCGAAGTAGTAGATGACCAGGGCCGGGCTGGTGCCGGCCTGGTCGGCCACGTCCTTGATGCCGGTGTCGCAGAGGCCCTTCTCCGCGATCACCTGCACGGCCGCCTTGAGGATCTGCCGGCGCCGCGCGTCGGAAAGCTTGCGTCGTGGGCTCATGCCTGCTCCAGGGAGTCGTCGTCGAGGGTGCAGTATGGCCGCTGGGCTTGTCGGCCGCTCCCCCACATCTTAGACTGAACGTTCAGTCAATAACAGGGCCGGGATCTCATTGGGCCGCCCCCCGGCCGAGTGGGAGGCGCCATGTCGGCCTGGGACGCGATCGTCATCGGCGGCGGCCACAACGGGCTGGTGGCGGGGGCGTATCTGGCCAGGGCGGGAGCCCGCACGATCGTGCTGGAGGCCAGGTCCAAGACCGGCGGCGCGGCCGCCACCGACGCCCCCTGGCCCGAGGCGCCCGAGATCAACGTCACCCGGCTGTCGTACGTGATGAGCCTCATGCCGCCCCGGATCCTGCGCGACCTGGAGCTGGAGCGCCACGGCTACAAGCTGTTCCCCATGGGCCCGGCCTACCAGGCCTGGCCGGACGGCCGTTCGCTGACCATCTGGGACGACGACGCCGGCCGCAACCACGAGCAGATCGCCAGGTTCTCCAGGCGCGACGCCGACGCCATGCTCCGCTGGGACGCCTGGCTGGAGGGCCTGGCGGCGGTGCTCGGGCCGCTGCTCACCCGGACCCCGCCCAAGCTCGGCTCACGCCGGCCCTCGGACCTGGCCGACCTGCTCCGGCTGGCCTGGCGCTACCGGGGCCTGGACGTGCGCACCGTCGGCGACGTGACCCGGCTCATGACCATGAGCGTCAGCGACCTGCTGGACGACTGGTTCGAGTCCGAGGAGGTCAAGGCCAGCCTGGCCATCAACGGGGTGATCGGCACCTGGGCCGGCCCCGACGCGCCCGGCACGGCCTATGTGATGGCCCACCACTCGATCGGCGACGTCGGCGACGGCCACCTGGGCAGCTGGGGGGTCCCCGAGGGCGGCATGGGCGCCGTCGCCGACGCCTTCCACCGCTCGGCGGTCGCCCTGGGCGCCACGGTGCGCACCGGCGCTCGGGTCGAGCGGGTGCTGGTCTCCGGCGGCCGGGCCATCGGGGTGGTGCTGGCCGGCGGCGAGGAGCTGCACGCCCCGGTGGTGGTCACCGCCATCCACCCCCGGACCACCTTCCTCGAGCAGATCGACCGGGCCGATCTGCCGGCCGACTTCGTCACCGACA
>JBJMHP010000387.1:0-11534 GCA_045807325.1 Actinomycetes bacterium
CGCGACGGCGCCGTCATCGACTATCTCGACAAGCTCGACGGGCGCGGACGCTTGTCCGCGCTTGCCGCGGCCGCGGAGGCGGCGAGCGGCCGGGAAGAGCTGCTCGCGGCGGCGCAGGCGCTGCATCAATGGCAATGGGAGAAAAAAGGGTGACCCCAGCGGAAGTTCAGGCGCTCGCGGCGGATATACGCGGCGAGGTGGCGAAGGCCGTGGTCGGGCAGGAGGCGACGGTCGAGCTGATGCTCGTCGCCCTGTTCGCGGGCGGGCACATCCTGCTCGAGGGCCCGCCGGGGACCGCCAAGACCCTGATCGCGCACAGCTTCGCGCGCGCCGTCGGGCTCGATTTCGGCCGGATCCAGTTCACTCCGGACCTGATGCCGGGGGACATTATCGGCGCCAATCTGTTCAACTTCCAGACCTCGACCTTCACCCTGACGCGGGGGCCGATCTTCACCGAGTTGCTGCTCGCCGACGAGATCAACCGCACCCCGCCCAAGACCCAGGCCGCCCTGCTCGAGGCGATGGAGGAACGGCAGGTGTCGGTCGAGGGCCAGGGGCACCGGCTGCCCGACCCGTTCCTGGTCGTCGCCACCCAGAACCCGGTCGAGTACGAGGGCACCTATCCCCTGCCCGAGGCTCAGCTGGACCGGTTCCTGTTCAAGCTCCAGATGGGCTATCCGTCGGCCGAGCAGGAGCAGGCCGTCCTGGCCCGCCACGACGCCGGCATGGACCCGCATGACCTGGCCACGCTCGGGGTGACGGCGGTGGCCGGCCGGCAGGACCTGGAGGCGGCCCGCAAGGAGGTGGGGGCGGTCCCGGTCGAGGCGCGGGTGCAGGCCTACATCGTGGCCATCGCCCGGGCGACCCGGGAGTCGCCCTCGCTCGAGCTGGGCGTCTCCCCCCGCGGCGCGACCATGCTGCTGCATGCCTCCAAGGCGTGGGCCTGGCTGGCCGGCAAGCAGTATGTCACCCCCGACGAGGTCAAGGCCGTGGCCAAGCCGACGCTGCGCCACCGGGTCGAGCTGCGCCCGGAGGTCGAGCTGGAGGGCGTGACCGCCGACGGGGTCCTCGACGGCGTCCTCGCCGCCGTCCCGGTCCCCCGGTGAGTGAGCCGTCGACCTCGGAGCCGGGGGGGCGGTGGAGTCTGCCGGTCCCGACCTGGCGGCTGGTGGTGGCGGCGGCGGTCGGGTCGCTGGCCGTGCTGCTGGTGCCGGTCCGGCCGCCGCTGGGGCTGTGGGTGGTGAACGGGGTGCTGCTGGTGGCGGCCGTGTGCGACTGGCTGCTGGCTGTCCGGCCCGGTGAGCTGGAGGTGGAGCGGGAGCTGCCGGGGATCGTGCCGCTCGGCGCCGAGGCCCGGGTCGTGTGGCGCGTCGCCCACCGGGGAAGCGGCGGCCGGCGGGGTCCCGGGGGGCGGGGGGTGCGGGTGCGGCTGGCGGACGAGCTGGCGCCGTCGCTGGGGGCGGTGACCCGGCGGGCGCGGGTGGTCGTCCCGCCACGGGGGAGGGTGGCGGCGGCGACCCTGATCCGGCCGAGCCGGCGGGGGCGGTTCACGCCGACCGAGGTGGTGCTGCGGGTCGAGGGGCCGCTCGGGCTGGTGGCGAGGCAGGGGCGGTGCAGGCTGCCGGGGGTGCTGCGGGTGTACCCGCCGTTCGACTCACGGGACGAGGCCGAGCTGCGGGTGAACAAGGCCCGCATCCTGGAGGTCGGGCTGCGGTCGGCCCAGGGCCGGGGCGGGGGGACCGAGTTCGACTCGCTGCGCGAGTACGGCGTCGACGACGAGTTCCGCCGGATCGACTGGGCGGCCACGGCCCGGTCCGGCAAGCCGATCGTGCGCACCTACCGGGCCGAGCGGAACCAGACGGTGCTGCTGCTGCTGGACAGCGGCCGGACCATGGCCGGTCGGGTCGCCGACGTGCCCCGCCTTGACCATGCCATGGACGCCGTCATGATGCTGACCTCGCTGGCCACCCGCCTCGGCGACCGGGCCGGGCTGGTCGCCTTCGACCGCGAGGTCCGGGCCGTGGTCGGGCCCGGGCACGCCAGGGACCAGCTCTCGCGGGTCACCGAGGCGATGTACCAGCTCCAGCCGCTGCTGGTCGAGAGCGACTACCGGGGCGCCTTCGCCGAGACCCTGGGCCGGTTCCGGCGCCGGGCCATGCTGGTCGTCCTCACCGAGCTGGCCGAGCAGGCCGTTTCCGAGACGCTCCTGCCGGCGCTTCCCCTGATCGCCCGCGACCACCTGGTGGTGGTGGCCAGCGTGGCCGACCCCGAGGTGCGCGGCTGGGCGCTGGCCACCCCGGTCGAGCCGGGCGCGGCCTACCGCAAGGCCGCGGCCGTGGCCGCCCTGGCCGACCGGCGCCGGACCGTGGCCCGCCTGCGCGGCCTCGGTGCGGTGGTGGTCGACGCGCCCCCCGGCCGCCTGGCCCCCGAGCTCGCCGACGCCTACCTGCGGGTCAAGGCCACCGGCCGGCTGTGACCGGGCGACCGAGGGGCGCGCCTGCGGCGCCGGAGTGGAGCGGCCGAACCAGCGGCTGGGCGCCCCGAGACCGGCGCCTCAACGCTCCCCGGCCTCCTTGAGCTCGGTCATGGTGAACAGGGGGCGGAGCTCCACTCCGATCTCGGCCAGCTTGGCGGGGCCGCCGGCCTCGCGGTCGATGACACAGAGGACGACGGCGACCTCGGCGCCCTCGGAGCGGAGGGCGTGGCAGGCCTCGACCACGGCGCCGGCGGAGGTCACGACGTCCTCGACCACGACCAGGCGGCGGCCGGCGACCTCCAGGCCCTCGGCCTGACGGCGGGTGCCGTAGGGCTTGGCCTGCTTGCGTACGAACCCGGCCGGGAGGCCGGTGAGCTGGGACAGGACGGTGGCCAGGGGCACCCCGCCGAGCTCGAGGCCGGCCAGGCCGTCGGCGCCCTCGGGCAGGAGCCCGGCCATGGCCTCGGCGACCTCCCGCAGCAGCCGGGGGTCGGACTCGAACCGGTACTTGTCGAAGTACTCGTCGCTGGTCGCGCCCGAGCGGAGCACGAACGTGCCGGTCAGGTGGGCCGCCCGGTAGACCCGCCGGGCCAGGTCAGGTGGGGGCTCCGGGGGCATGGGACCCTACGCCCGGCCGTAGACGGGGATGGCGGCGCCGCTCGTGGGGGCCGAGTCGTCGCTGCACAGGAAGCGGATCACGGCGGCGACCTGCTCGGCCGGGACCCACTTGGAGGTGTCGGCCTCCGGTTCGCGGTCCCGGTTGGCCCTGGTGTCGATCACGCTGGGCAGGACGGCGTTGCAGCGGACCCCGACGGCCCGGTACTCGACGGCCACCGCCTGGGCGAAGGCGATGACGGCGGCCTTGGCGCTGGCATAGCCGGCGGCCCCCCGGAACGGCCGCACGGCGGCCCGCGCGCCCATGCAGACGATGGCCCCGCCCCCGGCGTCGACCAGGTGCGGCAGCACGGCCCTGGTGACCAGGTAGGTGGGGCGCAGGTTGAGGATCAGCTGGCGCTCGAACTGCTCCACCGGCGTCTCGTGGACCGGGCCGCCGATGGCGTAGCCGCCGACCAGGTTGACCAGGGCCTTCAGGGAGGCGCCGGCCCGGTCGGCGGCGGCCACCGTGACCGCCTCGGCCACGTCCGCCGGCTCGAACAGGTCGGTGGCCACCGACTCGAGGCGCTCGTGGCCGACCAGGTCCTGGGGCGGCCGGCCGGAGCGGGAGGTGGCCACCACCCGCCAGCCGTCGTCCAGGAACGCCGCCACCACCGCCGACCCGAGCCCGCCGGTGGCCCCGGTGACCAGCACGGTCCCGTTCCGAGGGGCCTCGGAGAACCGCTGGGAAGGTCCCCCGGTGGGTGCGGCGGTCACCGGGCGGCCACCGGGACGGCGGTCCGGTCACGCTCGGTCAGCCAGCCGCCGGCGTCCTCCTCGCCGAGGGCGCCGGTCAGGCCGCGGGCGGCGGCCCGGCGGCCGCACACGACCACGTAGGTGAGGAACCCGGCCTCGACCACCACCCCGATCCCGACCCGCAGCCAGGTCGGCCAGGGCCGTCCGGTGACGAACCCCTCGATGGTGCCGGCGACCAGGAAGGCGGCGACCAGCCCGAGCACGATCACCACCGCCCGCCTGCCCTCGGCGGCCAGGGCCTGCAGCCGCGGCCGGTCGCCGGGGTCGATCAGCGTCCAGCCCAGGCGCAGCCCGGCCGCGCCGGCCACGAACACACTGGTCAGCTCCAGCAGCCCGTGGGGCAGGATCAGGCCCCAGAACCTGGGCTGCTGGCCGACGGCCGCGAACAGCCCGGCCACCACCCCCAGGTTGGCGCCGTTCGACACCAGCACGTACAGGGTGCCGACGCAGAAGAGGATGCCGAGGGCGAAGGCCTGGAAGGCGACCAGGACGTTGTTGGAGAACACCTGGGAGGCGAACTGGGCCGCCGGGGCCGACGAGTAGTAGGCCTCGAAGTCGTGGTTGACGTAGGCCTCGCGGACGGCCGGCGGGGCGGCCGCCTCGACGGCGGTGGGCGAGTTGGCCAGCCAGAGGCCGAACCCGGCCGCCGGGAGCAGCGTGGCCAGGGTGGCCACGACCACGAACCAGCGGGCGTGCCACACCGCGGCCGGGAAGGTGACGGTGAAGAAGCGCCCGAAGGCCCGCAGGGTCCGGGGCCTGGTGCCGTACACCACCGACCCGGCCCGGGCGACCAGCCCGCTCAGCTTGGCCGTCAGGGCCGGGTCGCGGTAGTAGGTTCGGGCGTAGGAGAGGTGGCCGGCGACCCGCTGGTAGAGTCGGACCAGCTCGTCGAGCTCGGCGGCGGAGAGGCGGCCGACCCCTCGTTGCGCCCTGCCGGTGAGCTCGGCCAGGCGGGTCCAGACGGGACCGTTGGTCGCGATGTAGCGGTCGATGTCCACCGGCTGATTCTAGAGGGGGAAGCGGTCGCGATGGCGCAGGTGGAGTCGGCCCGGATGGTCACCCCGGAGGCGGTGGCACTCGAGTTCCGCACGGCCAACCTGGGCTCGCGCATCCTCGCCTACCTGGTGGACATGGTCGTCGTGGTCGCCGGCATCCTGGTCGGGCTGTTCGCGGTGGCCCTGATCGGGCAGGCCAGCGACGTGGTCGTGCCGGACTGGGTGGCCCTCACGGTCGTGCTGGTCCTGCTGCCGGCGTGGTGGCTCGGCTACTTCATCGCGTTCGAGACCCTGTGGCGGGGGCGGACCCTGGGCAAGGCCGCCCTCGGGCTGCGGGTGGTCACCAGGGAGGGAGCGCCGATCCGGTTCCGCCACGCGGCCATCCGGGGCCTGCTCGGGCTGGTCGACTTCTTCGTCGCCGGCGGCTTCATCGCGGTCGTGTTCATCCTGTTCACCAGGGACAACCAGCGGCTCGGGGACCTGGTGGCGGGGACCCTGGTGCTGCGCGAGCGCAGCGCGCTGGCCGCTCCGGCCCCGGTCACCTTCGCGCCGCCGCCGGGGCTGGAGCACTACACCGCCACCCTGGACACGAGCGGGCTCTCCACCGAGGAGTACCAGGCGGTCAGGACCCTCCTGCTGCGGGCGGCCAGCCTGCCGCCGGGCCCCCGCTCGGCCCTGGCCCTCCAGCTGGCCAACCCGCTGGCCGCCCGGCTGCGGCCGCCGCCCCCGGCCGGGGTGTCCCCGGAGCTGTACCTGTCGTGCGTGGCCGCCGCCTACCAGCAGCGCCAGCGGCAGGCCAGCGGGGGGGCCGCCGTGGGACCGCCGGGTTCGAGGCCGCCCACGCCCGACCTGGAGCCCAACCCCGACCCGGTGCCGCAGGACGGGTTCGCCCCGCCCGGCTAGGTGCCCTCGGTCCAGGAGTGGAGGTAGCGCTCCTGGGCGTCGGTCAGGGTGTCGATCTCGATGCCCATGGTGGCGAGCTTGACAGTGGCCACCTCGGCGTCGATCTCGGCCGGGACGTCGTGGACCCGGACCTCGAGGTCGTGGCGGCGCGACAGCCACTCCAGCGACAGCGACTGGTCGGCGAAGGACATGTCCATGACCGCGGCCGGGTGGCCCTCGGCGGCGCCCAGGTTGACCAGGCGGCCCTCGGCGACCAGGTTGAGGCGGCGGCCGTCCTCCAGGGTGAACTCCTCGACGTTCTGGCGGACCCGGACCACCGAGGTGGCCAGCTCGGCCAGGGCGGCCTTGTCGATCTCGACGTCGAAGTGACCGGAGTTGGCCAGCACGACCCCGTCCTTCATCATCTCGAAGTGCTCGCGCCGCATCACGTCGCGGTCGCCGGTGACCGACACGATCACGTCGGCCTCGCGGGCCGCCTCGGCCATGGGCGCGACCTTGTAGCCCTCCATGGCCGCCTCGAGCGCCCGGATGGGGTCGACCTCGGTGACGACGACCTTGGCCCCGAGGCCGCGGGCCCGCGTGGCCAGGCCCTTGCCGCAGTAGCCGAAGCCGGCGACCACGAACGTCGTGCCGGCCAGGAGCAGGTTGGTGGCCCGCAGGATGCCGTCGATGGTCGACTGGCCGGTGCCGTAGCGGTTGTCGAACAGGTGCTTGGTCGGGGTGTCGTTGACGGCGATGATCGGGTAGGCGAGGGCGCCCTCGCGCTCCATCTGGCGCAGCCGGATGACCCCGGTGGTGGTCTCCTCGGTGCCGGCCCGGATGTCGGCCAGCTGGTCACGCCGCTTGGTGTGCAGCAGGGTGACCAGGTCGCAGCCGTCGTCCATGGTGATGTTGGGCCGGGTGTCGAGGGCCGCCTCGAGGTGGGCGTAGTAGCCGTCGGTGTCGACCCCTCGGCGGGCGAAGGTGTCGATGCCGTAGTGGCTGACCAGCGCGGCCGCGGTGTCGTCCTGGGTCGACAGCGGGTTGGAGGCGCACAGCACGACGCTGGCCCCGCCGGCCTTGAGGGCGCGCATCAGGTTGGCCGTCTCGGTGGTCACGTGCAGGCAGGCCGCGACCTTGAGGCCGTCCAGAGGCCGCTCCTTCTCGAAGCGGGCGCGGATGTCGCGCAGCACCGGCATGTGCCGGTCGGCCCACTCGATACGAAGGCGCCCCTCGTCGGCCAGGCCAAGGTCGGTCACGTCGTGCGGCAATGCTCCTCCTCAGGTCGGATTGAATGGGTGAAGGCTACCGGATCAGCCGGCGGCCACAGGAAGCAGCGACAGCACCAGCTCGCGGAACCGGGGGCGGACCACGGCCGCGACCTCGAGGACCTCGGCGTGGCTGGTCGGGGTGCCGCCGGGCCGGTGCACGTTGGTGATGGCCGAGATGGCCGCCACCCGCAGGCCGTGGGCGCGGGCCGCGATCACCTCGGGCACGGTCGACATGCCGACCGCGTCGGCGCCCCAGGCCCGGAACATGGCGATCTCGGCCGGGGTCTCGTAGGAGGGCCCGGCGGCGGCCAGGTAGACGCCCTGGCGGACCGGGACACCCTTGGCCTGGCCGGCCTCGACCGCCGCCGCCCGCAGGGCCGGGTCGTAGGCGCCGGCCAGGTCGACAAAGTCGGGGGCGCCGCGCAGCGGGTTGTCGAACAGGAAGTTGATGTGGTCGGTGAGGACCATCAGGTCGGCCGGGTCGTAGTCCAGGTTGAGGCCGCCGGCGGCGTTGGTCGCGACCAGGGCCCGGCAGCCGACCTCGGCCGCGACCCGGGTCGCGAAGGCGACCTCGGCCGCGCCGTAGCCCTCGTAGGTGTGGACCCGGCCGGCCAGGACCAGCACGGGCACCCCGGCCAGCCGTCCGGCGACCACCGCCCCGGCATGGCCCGGCACCTTGGGTACCGGCATGCCGGGCAGCTCGGCGACCGGGATCCGGGTCGCGTCCTCGACCTCGTCGGCCAGCCCCCCCAGCCCCGACCCCAGCACCAGCGCCACCCCCGGCCGCTCGGCCAGCCGCGGCTCCAGCACGGCCGCGGCCGCCCGCACCGCCTCCGGCACGGTCGGTCGGGAGGGCTGCTCCCCCGCCGGCCCGGCCGCCACCTCCTCGGGGGTTCCGGCGGCGGCTTCCTCCTCGGTCACCGCGCCGCGCCCGCCTCGGTCACCCCGTTCCCTCCGGCTCGGCGGCGAGAGCCGCCTTGACCTGGTCGAGGGTGCGGATGGGGGTGGGGTCGACGCCTCGGGCGATGCCGAGGTAGGTGGAGGTGAAGTCGGTGAAGGCGGTCAGGCGGGCCAGGCGGGCCAGGTCTGGGCCCTTGCCGGCCGCGCGGACGATGGGGTCGCGGGCGCCGATGGCGGTCAGGACGGCCTGGATGCGGCGGCCGTCGCGGTCGTGCTCGCCGGCCTCGTCGCGGAGCAGGACCAGCTCGCGACCCGGGCCGATCCCGCCCTCCAGGCCCATGACGTCGTTGTGGTTGGCCTCCGGGAGGGCCCCGGACACGACCGAGACCTTGGCGTTCTCGTTGCACTGGGTCCGGAACCGGGTGGCCGCGACCGCCCCCACCTGGCCGCTGCCCCAGACGACGGGCAGCCGGTCCAGCAGCCGCAGCGCCGCCTGCTTGGCCGGGTTGGCCGCCGTGGCCACGCCCGGGCCGAGGGCGGCCGCCTCCTCGTCGAGGGCGTCGGCGGCGGCGCAGACCTGGTCGGTCAGTGGCGGCAGGACCCCGACCGCCTCGGCGGCTGAGCAGACCGGGACCACCAGCGACCACAGGGCCGCCCTGGGCATGCGGCCGCCCTCGATGGTGACCAGGGGCGCGCCGCGGGAGGAGGCCAGCTCGGCCAGGGTGCCGCCGGAGGTGACCGCGACCAGCCGGGCCCCGGCGGCCACCCCCTGCTCGACCGCGGACACGGTCTCGGCGGTGTTGCCCGAGTAGGACACGGCCACCAGCAGCGTGCCCGGCCCCACGAACACGGGCAGCCGGTCGCCCTTGACGGCCAGCACGGGCACCGCCGACGCGCCGAAGGCCAGGGCGGCCAGCACGTCCCCGGCGATCCCGGAGCCGCCCATGCCGGCGACCACGACAACCTCGGGCATGGGGCCGACCAGAGGTGCCGACTGGGCGGCGCGCAGGGCGACCCGTGCCTGCCCGCCGGCGCCGGCGACCTGGCCCAGCATGCCCCCCGGGTCGCGGCGGGTCAGCTCGGCCGGGTCGTCGAGCCCGGAGGGCCCGAGAGGCCCGGTGGTGATCTCTGGCCCGCTCACGCCGGCGCCGTCCCTGGCTTCTCGGCCTCCTCGATCAGCATGACCGGGATGTCGTCGCGCACCGGGTACCGGTAGTGGCAGTTGCGGCACTCGATGACCTGCTCGGCCTCCTTGTAGTCGACCTCGCCGTGGCAGTTCGGGCAGGCCAGGATCTCCAGCAGCTTCGCGTCAAGGGCCATTCGCGGGCTTCCCCCTCCCTCGGGCCGTTCAGGCCGGCTCGCCGCCGACCGCCTCCAGCACCTCGTCCCGCACCCTGGCCATCTCGGCCTCGGTGGCGGCTTCGACGTTGAGCCGGAGCAGGGGCTCGGTGTTGCTCGGGCGCAGATTGAACCACCAATCGCCACCCTCCACGGTCAGCCCGTCGGCGAAGTCGGCCGCGTCCGCCGGGTAGCGGGCGGCCACCTCGTCGATGACCTTCCGGGGGTCGCCGTCGACGCGGCGGTTGATCTCCCCCGAGGCGGCATAGCGGCGGTAGGGGGCGAGGACCTCCGACAGCGGCCGGCCCGCCCTGGACAGGGCGTCGAGGGCGACCAGGGCGGCGATCAGGCCCGAGTCGGCCCGGTAGTTGTCGCGGAAGTAGTAGTGACCGGAGTGCTCGCAGCCGAAGATGGCGCCGGTCTCGGCCATGACCCCCTTGATGAAGGAGTGGCCGACCCGGGTGCGGACCGGGACGCCGCCGGCCTCGCGGATCGTCTCGGGCACGACCCGGGAGCAGATCAGGTTGTAGAGCACGGTCGCGCCCGGCTCGCGCTCGCACATCAGCCTGGCCACCAGCGCCCCGACCAGGCTGGAGGGGACGGTGGCGCCCTGCTCGTCGACCAGGAACACCCGGTCGGCGTCGCCGTCGAAGGCCAGGCCGACGTCGGCGCCCTCGGCCACCACCCTGGCCTGGAGCTCGCGCAGGTTCTCGGGGTTCAGCGGGTCGGCCGGGTGGTTGGGGAAGTTGCCGTCCAGCTCGAAGTACATCGACACCAGCTGGAGCGGCAGGCCGCTGAAGATCGCCGGGACCACGTGCCCGGCCATGCCGTTGCCGGCGTCGGCGACCACCTTGAGCGGCCGCAGCGAGCCGAGGTCGGCGAAGCTCCTGACGTGGGCCGCGTAGCGCTCCAGCAGGTCGTCGGCCTGGCGCTCCTGGCCGCGGCGGCCGGCGTCGCCGGTCGGCTCGCCGGCGGCGACCATGCGCTTGATGTCGGCCAGGCCCGACTCCTCCCCCACCGGCACCGCGCCCGGGCGGCACAGCTTGAGGCCGTTGTAACGGGCCGGGTTGTGGGAGGCGGTCAGCATCACCCCGGCCACGTCGAGGGCGCCGGAGACGTAGTAGAGCATGTCGGTCGAGCACAGCCCGACCCGGAGCACGTCCGCGCCCTGGGCCATCGCCCCGGCGGCCAGGGCGTCGGCCATCGGCTTGGACGACGGCCGCATGTCCTGCCCGATGGCCAGGGTCCCGGTCCCGGTGAGGGCGACGAACGCCCGCCCGACCCGCTCGGCCAGCTCCTCGTCCAGCTGGTCGGGGTAGACGCCGCGGACGTCGTAGGCCTTGAACACCTGGTCGAGGGCGGCGGGCACGGCAGCTCCTTGCGGCGATGGCTCGGGACGCCCGCGATTCTAGCCCCCCATCCCGACCCAATGGCGTCAGAAGCGACGTTCGCTGGCCAGGGACAGGACCGGCCCAGGGGCATGTCGGCGCCTTCCTTGAACCAGCCCTTCCACTCGCAGGCCTGGCAGAAGGCGAAGGTGACACACAGCCCGCAGGGGTGGCTCAGACACCACCCGAACGGGCTAGGACGTTCGCGACGCCCGCGGTAACTGTCAGGTTTCCCCTACCGGTTCCCGTGGGCGCCGGGGGCACGGTACGACGGCCGGCCCTGCCGGTCAAGCATGTGAGCGGCTATGGTTTGGCCGAGTTCCCGTCCGAGGAGGAGAGCCGCCCTGCCCCGCGCCCGCCACGGCCGCCGACCGCCACGGCCCCGCCTGCGCCTGCCCACGGTGCAGCCGCCGGGGACCGGCCGGGAGGCGTTCATCCGCCTGGTCGAGGAGGCGGTCGAGTCGATCCCCGAGGAGTTCCGGGACCGGCTGGCCAACGTGGACTTCGTCGTCGAGGAGACCCCCCGCGGCGACGAGGTGCCCGGCGGGGAGCTGCTGCTCGGCCTGTACCAGGGCGTCCCCCTGACCGAGCGGGGCGCCGGCTACTTCGGGGTCCTGCCCGACCGGATCGTCATCTTCCGCCGCCCTATCGAGGCCAGGGCCCGCTCGGACGCCGAGCTCGCCGAGCTCGTCCGCGAGGTCGTGATCCACGAGGTCGCGCACTACTTCGGCATCGACGACGACCGCCTCGACGAGCTCGGCTGGTAACGACCGCCGGCCCTTCCGGGGTGACCCTGGAGCCCTCCTTCCGTCCCTCCTTCCGGAGGACCCCGGACCCTGTGGACAGCCCCGCCCGGCCGCCACCGGGTTGGGCT
>JBJMHP010000388.1:0-4995 GCA_045807325.1 Actinomycetes bacterium
GGGTCGAGCGGGACTTCGACCCCGGGGCGGTCCGGCAGCTGAAGGCGTCGGCGGAACGCGACCTCACCGTGGGCGGCCCGCACCTCGCCGCCGAGGCCTTCAAGGCCGGGCTGGTCGACGAGGTCCACCTGTTCCTCGCCCCCATCATCGTGGGCGGCGGGAACAAGGCCCTTCCCGACCACGTCCGGCTCCCGCTCGAGCTGCTGGAGGAACGCCGCTTCGGCGGCGGCATGGTGTTCCTCCGCTATCGGACCGGCACGTAAGGGACGCGGGTGACCGCAGGCCCGGTCGGTTCCGACGGCGCCGGGCGAGGCTGACCCGTTCCAGGCCACGCGCGGAGTCCTCGTCCGCCTGGTTTGGAGACACGCCACTCGTCGACGGTCTCCTCTGGAGGCTTGCTAACCTTGGCCCATGATCGTGCTGGACTGGATGCTGGATGCCGACCCTTCCATCCGGTGGCAGGCATTGCGGGATCTCGCCGATGCGCCGGCTGAGGTCGTCGCGGCGGAGCGCGCGCGCGTGGCCACCGAGGGGTGGGGTGCCCGTCTGCTGGCCCTGCAGGGCGACGACGGCCTGTGGGAGGGAGGCGCGTTATTCCCCGCGCGGAAGGGTGATTCCGATGCCGACGACCGGCCGGCTGACGGGGACCAGTCCGAAGACAGTGGCCAGCCCTGGACGGCCACGGCCTACAGTCTCGTGCTGCTGCGTGACCTCGGGGTCGACCCGCGTTGTGACCAGGTGCGTCGGGCGGTGGCGCTGGTCAGAGACAACTGCCGTTGGGAGCACGCCGGGCAGCCCTTCTTCAGCGGCGAGGTCGAGCCGTGCATCAACGGGATGGTCATCGCGCTCGGTACGTACTTTGACCAGGATGTCGATGGCGTTGTCGCCCGCCTGGTTGGTGAGCAGCTCGAGGACGGCGGGTGGAACTGCTGGGTGGAGTACGGTTCGGTTCGCTCGTCGTTCGCGACCACGATCAGGGTGCTGGAAGGGCTGCTGGCGCACGAGCGCGCAACCGGTGGCTCGGCGGAGTCCATCGCGGCTCGACGCCGGGGTGAGGAGTACCTCCTCGAACGAAAGCTGTTCCGGCGTAAGAGCACCGGCGAGGTGGCCGACCCGGCCTGGCTGCAATTCTCGTTTCCGACTCGCTGGCACTACGACGTGCTCCGTGCCCTGGAGTACCTCCGTGCCGCCGGGGATCCCCCCGACCAGCGGGTGGACGAAGCCATCCAGCTGCTCCGATCCAAACAGCAGCCCGACGGCACCTGGCTGCTGGAGAACACGCATCCCGGCAAGGTCCACTTCACGCTCGAGGACGGCGATGGCCAACCCAGCCGGTGGAACACGCTACGGGCTCTGCGTGTCCTCAACTGGTACGGGCGGTCAGCCGGCTGAACGACCACGTGGGGACGCTCGGCCACGCCAGCGGTGGCGTGGGAAGAAGGCGGCAGGCTGGTCACCTGCGCTGCCGGGTGGAGCGGGCGAAGGGAATCGAACCCTCACCGCGAGCTTGGGAAGCTCGAGTTCTGCCATTGAACTACGCCCGCAGGAGGGGTGATTCTAGCCGGGCGGTCTGAGCTGGGGCAACGAGGGCGTGGCAGAATGCCCGCCGAGCAGCCTCTGTCTGGGGAGTTCACTGGTGATCCTGTCCGACCGGAGTCTGCGGGAGGCGATCGCGGCCGGGCGGCTGGTGATCGACCCGCTGGACGACGACGCCATCCAGCCGTCGAGCATCGACGTCAGGCTGGACAACCGCTTCCGGGTCTTCTACACGGCGCGGCATCCGTACATCGACGTGAAGCAGCCGATGGACGACCTCACCGAGCTGGTCGAGGTCAAGCCGGACGACGCCTTCATCCTCCATCCGGGGGAGTTCGTGCTCGGGTCGACCCTGGAGGAGGTCGGGATCCCGGCCGACCTGGCGGCCCGCCTGGAGGGCAAGTCCAGCCTTGGCCGGCTGGGGCTGATGACCCACTCGACGGCCGGGTTCCTGGACCCGGGGTTTGTCGGGCACGTGACGCTGGAGCTGTCGAATGTGGCCAACCTGCCGATCACGCTGTACCCGGGGATGCGGATCGGGCAGATCGCGGTGTTCCAGCTGACCACCGCGGCCGAGCGGCCCTACGGGTCGCGGGGGGTCGGGTCGAAGTACCAGGGGCAGCGGGGGCCGACCCCGTCCCGCTACTGGGAGAACTTCCGCCGGTCCTAGCCGCGGGCCGGACGCTCCCGGGCCTGGACCGACTCCTCGAGCACCTGGGCGACGTCGAGGACCCGGACGCCCTCGCCGTGCCCCTCGGCCTGGCGCTGCCTGATGGCGTCGTCGAGCATGACCATGCAGTAGGGGCAGGCCGTCCCGACCACCTCGGCGCCGGTGGCCAGGGCCTCGTCGGTGCGCTCGAGGTTGACCCGCTTGCCGATCCGCTCCTCCATCCACATGCGGGCCCCGCCGGCGCCGCAGCAGAAGCCGCGCTCCCGGCAGCGGTGCATCTCCACCGACCGGACCCCGGGCACGGCGTCCAGGACGGCCCGCGGGGCGTCGTAGACGTCGTTGTGCCGGCCCAGGTAGCAGGGGTCGTGGTAGGTGACGGTGGTCTCGACCGGCCCCTCGGGCACCAGGCGGCCCTCGTCGACGAGCCGGCGCAGCAGCTGGGTGTGGTGGATGACCTCGTAGTTGCCGCCCAGGTCCGGGTACTCGCGGGCCAGGGTGTTGAAGCAGTGGGGGCAGGAGGCGATCACCTTGCGGGCGCCGACGCCGTCGAGGGTCTCGATGTTCTGCTGGGCCTGGAGCTGGTAGAGGTACTCGTTGCCGAGCCGGCGGGCCGGGTCGCCGGTGCAGGACTCGCGGGGGCCGAGCACGGCGAAGCGGACCCCGGCCCGGTGCAGGAGCCCGGCGATGGCCCGGGCCGTCTTGCGGGCCCGGTCCTCCAGGGCGGCCGCGCAGCCGACCCAGTACAGGTACTCGACGTCGTCGGGGATCCGGTCGCCGACCACCTGGACCTCGAAGTCCAGCCCCTCGGTCCAGGCCAGCCGCTGGCCGGCGCCCAGCCCCCAGGGGTCGCCCGAGTTCTCGACGTTGCGCAGCATGGTGCCGGCCTCGCCGGGGAAGCGGGACTCCATCAGGACCTGGTAGCGGCGCAGCTCCATGATGGTGTCGACGTGCTCGATGTCGACCGGGCACTGCTCCACGCAGGCCCCGCAGGTGGTGCAGGACCAGAGCACGTCGTCGCCGACCACGTCCTGGACCAGGTCCTTGCCGAGCACGGCCGGGTCGTGGCCGTCCGGGTGCTCGGCGTCGGCCTCGCCGAGCAGGAACGGCGCCTTCTCGACCATGTGGTCGCGCAGGTCGGTGATGACCAGCTTGGGCGACAGGGGCTTGCCGGTGTTCCAGGCCGGGCACTGGTCCTGGCAGCGGCCGCACTCGGTGCAGGTGACCAGGTCCAGCAGCTGCTTGAAATGCAGGTCCTCGACCTTGCCGGCCCCGAAGACGTCCTCCTCGGTCATCTCCTCGGGGTCGATCCGGGGGGTGGCCAGCGGCCCCAGGGCCTTGGGGCGGCGGGAGAAGGCGACGTTGAACGGGGCGGTGAAGATGTGCAGGTGCTTGGAGTACATGACCAGCACCAGGAAGCCGAGCACGACCGCCAGGTGGGCGAGCAGGAAGCCCTCGTCGACCAGGTGCAACGTGGACGGCGAGAGCCCGTCCAGCAGCCGGCCGACGGCCGTGGAGGCGAAGGCCCAGCCGTCATACGGGAAGGTGCCCCTGGCCGCCCTGGCGCCCCGGTAGGCCAGCAGGGTGACGATCACCAGGGCGATCATCCCGAGGATGACCCAGGCCTGGCCGGTGTGGGACTTGTAGAAGCGCGAGGCCCGGTCGCGGCGGGCCGGCGACTCGCGCAGCCGGATGGCGGCGAAGACGGCCAGGCTGGCCAGGACCGCGACCGCGGTCAGGTCCTGGAGGAAGCCCAGCACCGGGCTGTGGCCGATCAGCGGCAGGGCGAAGGTGTCGCTGAACAGCTCCCCGTAGGCCTCGGCGATGGTGCTCAGCAGGATCACGAAGCCCCAGAAGGTGAAGAAATGGGCCAGCCCGGGCACCGGCCGCCTGAGGAGCTTGCGCTGGCCGAAGACCTCGACCAGCTCGGCCCGCAGCCGGGCCCAGGCGCCCTGGAAGCGCTCCGGGGCCGGCCGGCCGGTGGCGATCAGCCGGACGATCCGCTCCGCCCGCTGCCCAGCCAGGGCGACGGCGAAGAACGTCAGCACGGCACCGATGGCGAGCTTCATCGCACGTCCTCCTGGCCTGGTCGCGTCCGCTGGCCGTGCCGCAGTCTACCGCTCGGTAACATCCGGAGGCGGATAGGCTGAGCCGATATGCGTTCCTCCACCCGACCGCCGATGCCGCCGCCCAGCCGTGCCCGCCGGGGCCTGCTGGTCGCCGGCCTGGTGCTGGTCGTGGTCGGGGTGGCCGTGCTCGCCTGGGTCCTGGCCGTGGCCGCCGGCCTGGTCGGCGGGGACGACCCGGCCATGGACGACACCCCCCGGCCCCTGAACCTCGAGGGCGCCCCCTCGACCTCGGGCGGCGCCCGGCCGACGGTCGCCTACCGGCTGGAGCCGGCCGGCGGCCCGGCCAGGACGGTGCGGCTGGAGGTGGCGGCCGACCCGTCGGCCCGGAACAGGGGGCTGATGGGGCGCCGGCAGATCCCGGAGGGGACGGGGATGGTCTTCCTGTACCCGGCCGACGTCAGCGAGTCGTTCTGGATGAAGAACACCCTCGTCCCCCTGTCGATCGCCTTCGTGGCCGCCGACGGGCGGGTGGTCAGCGTGGCCGAGATGACCCCGTGCCAGGCCGACCCGTGCCCCACCTACGCCCCGGCCGGCCCCTACCGCTACGCGGTCGAGCTGGCCGCCGGCTCCTTCGGCGACGCCCGGGTCGGACCGGGGGCCAAGGTGGTCCCCGCGGACCCTTCGGCGCTGCCCGAACCGTCCTGAAAGACCAGGTCAAGCACA
>JBJMHP010000389.1:0-7504 GCA_045807325.1 Actinomycetes bacterium
GCGTTGAGCGCGTCGGGCCGGTCGAGCGTGATCCAGGTCGCCGCCCCCCGGCGGCGGACGTCGAGACTCATGGCGGGCTCCTTCGTCCGCGGGTGATCGGGTCAGCCTACTGGACCGTCGCGAACCTCAGCCGCCGAAGTCCCCGCCGCCGAAGTCCCCGCCGCCGAAGTCGCCGCCGCCCCCGTCGCCGCCGCCACCCCAGTCGCCGCCACCGCCGGCGTCCCCGCCGCCGTCGCCGCCGGCGTAGGCCGGGTAGCCGCCCCAGCCCCAGCCGCCGCCGAGCCAGCTGCCCAGCAGCAGGCCGGTGAACAGCCCGCCCGTGGGGAAGCCGCCGAAGTAGCCGCCGGCCCAGGGGCCGTAGTAACCGGGCGCGTTCCAGTAGGGGGTCATCTGGCCGCCGGCCCCGGCCAGCACCTGGCGGGACTCCGGCTCCAGGCCGTCGTGGATCCGCTGGGCGTCGGCCGCGCAGGCCGGGACCATCCGGGGAGCGCCGCCGGGGGGCGCCCACTCGACGTCCTCGACCGAGGGGCCGTGGCGGGGGTCGAAGAAGCACGGCGGCCGGCGCTCGGGGACCGGCCGGCCCTCCAGGATGGCCTTGGTCGCCGACATCTCGTACCGGCCGGCCTCCAGGGCGGCGCTCACCGGGGCCAGGTCCTCGACCCGCCCGGCCCGGTCGAGGGCGTCCGCCGCCTTCTGGTACTGGTCGACGGCTTCGGTGTAGTGGCGGACGGCCTCGGGGTTGGCGTCGGGCATGCTGGTGTCCAGGTCGAGGGCGCGGATGTCGTCGCCGAGGGCGACCAGGTCCTCCTGGGCGACCTGCTTGACCTCCTCCAGCTCCCGCCGGCGCTCGGCCTCCCGCTCCCGGCGGCGCCGCCTGGCCCCGAAGATCAGCGCCCCCCCGCCGACCAGCAGCACGGCGAGCACGGCGATGGTGCCGATCCCGACGCCGCCACCGCCGCCACCGGACTGGGCGGCCGGTTCGCCCCGGGCGGCCGCGGCCACGCCGTCGACCCACTGGAGCACCATGGCCTCCGGGTCGTTGGGGTGGTCGCCCGCGGCCTGCCTGGCCAGCGCGCTGGCCTGGCCTTGGGGAATGGTGCCGCCGTAGTTCCCCGCCTCCCAGTCGTTGGTGCCGGTGATGACCATGTAGGTGCCGTTCCGGTGGACCCCGTTGGCGATCGCCTTGGCCAGCTCCAGCGGGTCGCCGCCGAACTCGTCCCGGGCGGCCGTGGGCAGGACGGCGATGTAGATGGGGGTGCCGGCTTCGCGGACGTGGTCAAGGACCCGGTCCTTGGAGATGTCGGCCTCGGCGGCGGGGTCGACGTAGACCGGGCTCTGCTTGAGCTTGGCCGCGACCTCGGACGCGGTGGCCGCCGACGCCGGGCCGGCGGTCGCCACGGCCAGGGCCAGGGCGGCCATGACCGCGCCGAGCCATCGCCGGGCGTGGGGCCGGCGACGCCGCGCCGGCCTACTGGTCCTCATCGGGATCCTCCTGGATCATGATCGTGCCGCTGTCCGACTCCTGCTCTCCCGTGATAGCACCACCGCTGTCGAGAACGCCCGTGTCGGCGTAGGAGACCGGCAGGTAGGCGTAGCCGCCGCCGGAGCTGTTGCGGCCGCCCACGAAGCCGTCGTCCAGGGCGTTGCCCAGCGGGAACCCGACCACCAGGTCGGCGGCCGCGCCCCCGAAGTACCCGCCGAACCAGGACTCGAAATGCGGTGGCAGGTCGTAGAAGGGCACCCGGCGCAGGCCGGTGCGGACCTTGCGGGGCTGGGGCTGGGCGCCGCTGGCGATCTGGCGCATGCAGGCCGCACAGACCGGCACGGGCCGGGGCGGGCCGCCAGGGGCCTCCCAGCCGACGTCGTTGACCGACGGCCCGTGGCGGGTGTCGAAGAAGCACGGCGGCCGCCTGCGGGGTGGGTCATGCCCCTCGAACATGGTCCTGGCCGAGGCCATGGCGAACCGGCCCGACTCGAGCGCGGTGCTCACCTGGGCCAGGTCGGCCGGGGTCTTGGCCTGCTCGAAGGCCTGGTCGGCGCGTTCCAGGAACTCGTGCGCCCTGGTGTACTGGTTGACCGCCTTCGGGTTGTCGATCTCGTCGGCCTGGAGGTCGACGTCGAGGTTGCGCAGGTCGTCGCCCAGGGCGGTGAGGTCCTCCTGGGCGACCGCCTTGACCTCGCCGAACTGGTTGCCGACACGGACGGTCCGCCGCTCTGAGCGGTTCTCAAGGGTCAGGGCGAGCAGGACGGCCAGGGTCACCACCCCGGCGATGGCCAGCAGGACCACCAGCAGGGTGTTCCCGTCGGCGTCGCCCTGGCCGGGCGGCGGCTGGGCGGGCGCCGTGGTGGCCGGCGGCCGGCCGGCCGCCTGCTCGGCCCGCCCGATGAAGTCCATGGTGGCCGCGGCCAGCTCCGGGTGCTGGCGGAAGGCGGCCCTGGCCTGCCGGGCGGCCACGTCCTTGGCCAGGGTGTTGCTGCCCGCGCCCTCCCCGCCGCCGGCCACGACCAGGTAGGTGCCGGGGCGGCCGACCGAGGCCGCGATCATGCCGGCCAGCCGGTTGGCGTCGCCGCCGGCCTCGCTGCGGGCCTGGCCGGGCAGGACGGCCACGAACACGGGCGTGCCGGCGATGGTGAGCCGGGCCCGGACCCGCTCGACCTCGGGCGGCGACAGGGTCGGCCGGGCGCTGGGGTGCACGTACAGCGGGTCGTCACGCAGGCTCCCGGCCGCCCGGTCGACCCACGGCCCGGCCCAGGCCGGGGCGGCCAGCCCGGCCGACAGGCACAGGACCAGCCCGGCCACCACCGGCAGGGCCCTTCGGAGCGGCATGTCATCCACCTCGTTCAGCGATCTTCAGACCATTCTGGCGCTTCCGGCAAGGGTGCGTAACGCCCCAAGCCGTCGACCCGGCCGCGCCCCGGGTCGCATGGTGCCGTGGTTACGGCCATCATGGCGCCGTCCGGCAGGGTGAGCGAGGTGGTGGCGTGGACTGGCACCGTCTGGGGAACGGCGACAGCGAGGCGGGCAGGCAGGCCGGCGTCCTCGACCTGCTCCGGCGAGCCCAGCGGGAGCTGGGCGGCGGTCCCCTCACCGGCACCCGGTTCCTGTACCACGTGCGCGACATGCTGGCCGCCACCCGCGAGATCGAGGCCGCTGTCCGTGGCCACGACACCACCCTGTACGTGGGCTTCCAGCGGGCCGACAAGCTCGCCGGCGAGGCCACCGCCTACCGCGACCTGGTCGCGGCCGGGGTCCGGGTGACCGCGTTCGGCACCGGCGAGCCGGGACAGCCGACCGGTGTCCACTGGGTGCGGCTTCCCGAGGACCAGGCGGCCCTCCAGAACCAGTGGCTGCTGGTCACCGAGCGACCGGAGCCGATCGCGTTCGTCGGCTTCGAGACCTCCGAGCCGGATCGGTTCGGCCGGGCCCGGGTCACCGACCCGGCGCGGACCTTCACCGGGTTCGTGACCGGCGACCGGCGGCTGGTCCGGGCCGTCGCCGAGCACCTGGAGGCGATCGGCGGCCCCTGACCGGACCGCCTCCCGGAAACCACCAGCACGGCGGCACGCGAAGCAGAGGAAGGAACTGGAGTGGAGCAGGGCGCCAGCGCCAACCTGGGGGCCCGACTCGCCGCCGGCGAGGAGGGGGCGATCGAGGAGTGCTACGCCGCCCTCGGCCCCATGGTCCTCGGCTACCTGCGCCGCTTCGTGGCTCGCGACGAGGCCGAGGATGTGCTGCAGCGTGTCTTCTACGAGGTCTGGCGGAACCGGGACCGCTACGACCCCGGCCGCAGCCTCGAGGCCTGGGTGCTGGGGATCGCCCGCAAGCGGGCCATCGACCAGCTCCGCCGCCGGCACGCCAACGTGGTGCCGATCGAGGAGCTGCGCGACATCGCCGGGGACGACGGCCGGGAGCTGGCCGAACGCTACGCCCGGGCCAACGAGGTCCGGGGTGCGCTGGAGCGCCTGCCCGCAGCGCAGCGCGAGGTCCTCACCCTGGCCTACTTCGGCGAGCTCACCCAGACCGAGATCGCCGACCGGCTCGGGGTGCCGCTGGGGACGGTCAAGGCGCGGGCCTTCCGCGGCCTGCGCCGCCTGGCCGACATGCTCGGCACCGTGGCCTGAGCCGCGACCGCGTCATCCTCCTGTGGCCGTGGGTGCCGTACAAGCTGGGGAAATCCGGTGGCGGGGTGACGGGGGCGGCTGGGAGACTGGCGCCCATGAGCGACGTCCTCCGCGCCCGCGGGCTCCTGAAGACGTACCGCCGCGGCCGGGCCGTCGACGGCGTCGACCTGACCGTGCGCCGGGGCGAGCGGGTCGCCCTGCTCGGGCCCAACGGGGCCGGCAAGACCACCACCCTGCTGATGTGCCTCGGCGTGGTCGAGCCGGACGGCGGCACGGTCGAGGTCGTCGGCCACCGGCTGCCCAGGGGCCGCAGCGCGGCCATGGCCCACGTCGGCTTCGCCGCCGGCTACCTGCCCCTGCCCGAGCGGCTGCGGGTGGGGGAGTTCCTGCGCATGTTCGGCCAGCTCTACGGCCTGGCCGATCCGGAGGCCCAGGCCACGCGGGGCATGGAGCGCTTCGGCATCCCGCACCTGGCCAAGGCCATGGGCACCGAGCTCTCCTCGGGCCAGAAGACCCTGGTCGGCATCGTCAAGTCGACCATGCACGACCCCGAGCTGCTGGTCCTGGACGAGCCGACGGCCAGCCTCGACCCCGACGTGGCCCTGCGGGTCCGCACCGGCCTGGCCGCCCTGTGCGAGGAGCGGGGCACGGCCCTGCTGGTCACCAGCCACAACATGGTCGAGGTGGAGCGGATCGCCGAGCGGGTGGTGTTCCTGGCCGCCGGCCGGGTGGTCGCCGACGGCCCGCCGCTCGAGGTCGCCGCCCGCTTCGGCCGCGACGACCTGGAGGAGGTCTTCCTCCACCTGGCCTCCGAGCGCCAGGCCAGCGAGCACACCGAGGGGCTGCGGCCATGACGACCCAGGGCCTCTCCGCGCCGGGGGCGGCGCGGGTGTCGCGGGAGCTGGCCCCGTGGCTGCGCATCTGGGCGGTGGCCCGGCGCCACGCCTACGTGCTGGCCCGCAGCCCGCACCGGCTGTTCGACGTGACCGTGTGGCCGATCGTGGACACGGTGCTGTTCGGCTCGCTCGGGGTGTTCTTCGTCACCCAGGGCGGGCCGGCCTCGGCCGCCCAGGCCGGGGTCGCCTACCTGCTGTCCGGGATCGTGCTGTGGCACGTCGTCTACCAGGCCCAGATCGCCGTCTCCACCGGCTTCATGGAGGAGACCTGGTCGCGCAACCTGCTCAGCCTGATGGTGACCCCGCTCAAGGAGCTGGAGCTGGTCGCCGGGATCGCCCTGTTCGGGCTGGTCAAGCTGGTCATGGGGGTCGGGGTGGTGGCCCTGGCCGCCTACGCCCTGTACGCCTTCGACGTGACCACCCTCGGGCTGGGCCTGGTCCCGGTCATGGCCATCCTGCTCGCCGGCGGGTGGGCGATCGCCCTGCTGGTGGTCGGGCTGATGCTCCGCTTCGGCAACGGGGCCGAGGCGCTCGCCTGGGGGATCATGTTCCTGGTGATGCCGCTCGGGGGCGTCTTCTACCCGGTCGAGGCCCTCCCCCCGTTCATCCGGCCCATCTCCGAGCTGCTGCCCACCACCCACGCCTTCGCCGCCGGCCGCGAGCTGCTCGACGGCGGCCCCATGCCCTGGGGCGAGCTCGCCCAGGCCGCCATCGGCACCCTGGTCGCCGTGCTCGGGGCTCTGGCCTTCGTCGCCTGGATGCTGCGCCTGTTCCGCCGCCGCGGGTACATCACGCGCTACAGCTGACGACGGTCCAGCCGGTGGGGGGCGCGGCCGGTTGGGTGGCCGCCGGGCCTGGGCCCCGGGTTCCGGTCAGCCGGTGGAGCGGCGGCCGAACAGGCGGCGGAAGAAGCGGGCGATGGCCTGGCCCCAGGCGCGGAGGCGGCCCTTGACGACGGTGCCGACCAGGCTTCCGGCGTCCAGGGCCTCGACCGACCGGGGGGGTGCGGTCGCCGGCACCGATGGGGTCCCGGCGGTCGGCATGGCCGCGGGGCCGCCGGTGGATGTCGGGGCGGTGGGGGCCTGGGTCGCCGCCGGGCTCGTGGGGACCTCGGTCGTCCCTGAGGGCGTCGGGGCCGAGGCGGGGGCCGGTTCGGCGGCGGGGGACCGGGGTGTGGCGTCGGGGGTGGTGCCGGCTGGGCCGGAGGCGGCCCGGTCCTCGACCGTGGCGGCCTCGGCGCCCCCGGCTGTGGCCGCCGTGCCCCCGGTCGCGGCCGCGGCCCCCGCCCCCGCTGTGCCGGCCGCACCCTCGGCGGCGGCGGTGGCGGCTGGCTCACCCTCGAGGGTGGCGCGGAGACAGTCGGCGAACTGGCCGAAGAGGCGGGTGGCGACGTCGTTGATGGCGCCGCCGCGGCCGAAGGAGGCGACCTTGCCGGTGAGCTGGACGTCGCTGGTGACCTGGAGGCGCGTGTGGGTGTCGCCGGCGGGCTCCAGGCGGGTCGTGACGCTGGCCCGGGCCGTGCCGGCTCCCTTGGTGTCACGGCCGCTGGCGGCCAGGCGGGCGCTGTGGTTGGCCTCGTCGACCTCCTCGACCACGACCTTGCCCTTGTAGGACATGCGCAGGGGGCCGAGCTTGACCGCCACCGTGCCCTCGTAGGTCTTGTCGTCGAGCACCCCGGTGAGGGCGGCACCGGGCATGCACGGCGCGACCCGCGGGATGTCGTTGACCAGGGCCCAGACCCGGTCCAGGGGGGCGTCGACCTCGACCGTGTTCTCGATCCTCATGGCTGCCTCCCGTTGCTGCTGCTGGTGATGGTGGTGAGCATGCGGCCGACCCGCGCCAGGTCGGCCTCAACGTCGACGTCGGCGTCGCTGCCCAGGTCGCCGACCTCGACCCGGTGGACCCAGTCGGGGTGGGCGGCGACCAGGTCGCGGGCGCCGGCGTCGCCGGCCAGGCGGAGCAGGTCGGGCAGGAGGCGGCGGTCGAACAGCTTGGGATGCCCTGGGCGGCCGCCGTAGGTGGCGGTCACCACCGGGCCGGCCCCGGCCCGCCAGGCCTCGACCACCCGCGCCACCGCCCGCCCCGCGACCAGCGGCTGGTCGCCGAGCAGCACCACCACCGCCCGCCAGTCGCCGCCGGCCTGGGCCAGGGTGCTGGCCAGGACGTGCCCCATCCCGGCGGCCCAGCCCTCCACCACCAGCGGCTCGGCCCGGCCGAGCTCGACCCGGTCCAGCACCAGGTCCGCGGCCCCCCCGAGAGCGACCACCACCCGATCCACCGGGGGGCTAGGCTTGAGCCCCCCGATGCCCCCGCGATCGAGGGGGGCCTCCTCCAGCGCGGCCAGGACGTGGGCCAGCAGCGGGCGGCCGGCCAGCTCGGCCAGCTGCTTGGGCCGGCCCATCCGGACCGACCCGCCAGCGGCCAGGACGACCCCGAGTGTCCGGCTCGTAGCTCTAATCGACAAAGGCACTCCCCTGCCGTTCCTT
>JBJMHP010000390.1:0-31209 GCA_045807325.1 Actinomycetes bacterium
CGAACGGACCCTCGAATATGCCCGCTGACCAGAATGGGAAGGGACGGCAGAGGCGTAGCCGTGATGGCTGCGGCCGGTCTGGGGGACTGGGGGTCGCGAGTTCAAATCTCGCCGTCCCGACCAATCGCCCCCGCGGACCCGCTGAGTGGGGCGGTGGTCTACGCTCCTCGGCATGAACGACACCAGCCGGGCCCAGCCGTATCCGGACCCTGACCGGGACATGCCGGAGCCCCGGCGCCCGGTGTCGGGCCCCCCGGAGGGGGAGCGTGGCCCAGCGGCGCCGGAAGGTGGCCCCGTCGTCCACAACCCCCCGGGTGAGGCCGCGGCCTCGGGCGAACCGGTGGCCTCGGGCGAACCGGCAGCTCCTCGCGACCTCAGGTCCCCGAGCGACCCCGCCGCCACCGGCGAACCCGCCGCCGAGGGGCCCGGCCCTCTTGGGCCGAGTCGGCGGGTGTCATCGGCGATCCGGACCGTGCCGAACGCGGTGACGCTGGTCAGGCTGCTGATGATGCCGGTGTGTGCCTACCTGCTGGCCACCGGGCGGTACGGGTGGGGGCTGGTGCTGACGGCCGTGGTCGGGTCGACCGACTGGGTGGACGGGTGGCTGGCCAGGCGGACCGGGCAGGTGAGCCGGGTGGGGCAGCTGCTGGACCCGCTGGCGGACCGGCTCCTTATCGCGTCGGTGGCGGTCGCGCTGGTCGTGCGGGGGGTGCTGCCGTGGCCGGCGGCGGTGCTGCTGTTGGCCAGGGACCTGCTGCTGCTGGCCGGGTGGCCGCTGCTGAAGCGGCGGGGGATCGAGCCGCCGGAGGTGGTGTTCATCGGGAAGGCGGCCACGCTGGTGCTGCTGTTCGCGCTGCCGGTGCTCACCCTGGGGGCGACCGGGCTGGCCGTCGCCGGGGTCGCCCACCTGCTCGGGCTTGCCCTGCTGTGGGTGGGGGTGGCGATGTACTACCTCGCCGGGGCGGTCTACGTCAGAATGGTGCTGGAACGGCTCGGCCACCGGGCGGGGGCCGGCTCCTAGCCGACAGGCGGGAGCCGGGCCGCCAGCCGAGCCGGCCGAGCCCGACCCGGTCCGGGCTCCCGGGCGTCGGCGACCCTACCTGGGCCAGCGCCTCGACGGCAGGCGCCGCAGGCGGGGCGCCAAAGAGACAAGGAACCAATCCCTATGGCGACAAACGTCTGGTCCCCCCGGCCCCGCGGACCTGGAACACCGGTCAGGCATCCGGATGCGAGGGGATGGCGCGGGGGGCGCCGGTGAAGGCGGTGATCATGGCCGGCGGGGAGGGCACCCGCCTGCGCCCCCTCACCGCCAACCAGCCCAAGCCCATGCTCCCGGTGGGCAACCGGCCGATCATGGAGCACATCGTCCGCCACATTCGGGACCACGGGTTCAAGGACATCGTGGTCACCGTCCAGTTCCTGGCCAGCCAGGTCCGCAACTACTTCGGCGACGGCTCCGACATGGGCGTGGAGCTGGCCTACGCCACCGAGCCGACCCCCCTGGGCACGGCCGGCAGCGTCCGCAACGCCGCCGAGATGCTGGGCGAGACCTTCGTGGTCATCTCCGGCGACGCCCTCACCGACATCGACCTCGACGAGGTGGTCGGCTTCCACCGCCGCCGCGGCGCCCTGGCCACCGTGGTCCTCAAGCGGATGCCCAACCCGCTCGAGTTCGGGATCGTCATCGCCGGCGACGACGGCCGCATCGAGCGCTTCCTGGAGAAGCCCCACTGGGGCCAGGTCTTCTCCGACACCATCAACAGCGGCATCTACGTGCTCGAGCCCGAGGTGTTCGAGCACATCCCCGAGGGCCAGCCGGCCGACTTCGCCGGCGACGTGTTCCCCAAGCTGCTCGGCCAGGGGGCGCCGCTGTTCGGCTTCGTCGCCGACGGCTACTGGGAGGACGTGGGCAGCCTGGAGGCCTACCAGCGCGCCCACCAGGACATCCTCGACGGCAAGGTCAAGGTCGACGTGCGCGGCTTCCAGGTCCGGCCCGGGGTTTGGCTGGGGGAGGGGGCCGAGCTCGACCCGGACGCCGTCCTGACCGCGCCCGTGCTCATCGGCGACTTCACCAAGGTCGAGGCCGGCGCCCGCCTGCGCGAGTACACCGTGGTCGGGTCGGGCGTGATCGTGAAGCGCGACGCCTTCCTGCACCGGGCGATCGTGCACGACAACGCCTACATCGGGCCCGGGACGAGCCTGCGCGGCTGCGTGGTCGGGCGCAGCGCCGACGTCAAGCAGGGCGGCCGGGTGGAGGACGGTGTGGTCGTCGGCGACAACGCCGACATCGGTCACGGGGCGATCCTTCAACCGAACGTCAAGGTCTACCCCTACAAGACGGTGGAACCGGGCGCGATCGTCACCAAGTCGATCATCTGGGAGGGCCGGGGCGCCCGCGGGCTGTTCGGCGAGGAGGGCGTGGCCGGCATCGGCAACGTCGACCTCACCCCCGAGATGGTCCTGCGGGTGGCCACCGCCTTCGGCTCGACCCTCAAGAAAGGGTCGAGGGTCACCCTTGGCCGGGATGCCAGCCGCGTGTCGCGGGCGCTCAAGCGGGCCATCATCGCCGGGCTGAACTCGACCGGCGTGACCTGCGAGGACCTGGAGCTGGCCCCGGCCCCATCGGTGCGCTTCTCGGCCGCCCGCATGGGCGCGTCCGGGGGCATGTACGTGCGCACCTCGCCCAAGGACAGCCAGTCGGTCGAGCTGGCCGTGTTCGGCGGCGACGGCAGCGACGTCGACGAGAGCACCCGGCGCCGCATCGAGCGGACCTACTACCGGGAGGAGTTCCGCCGCGCGTTCGGGCAGGAGATGGGGGAGCTGCGCTACCCGCCGCGGGTGGTCGAGCACTACGCCGTGGCGCTGGTCCACAGCCTGGACGACGCGGTCGTGCGCCACCGCCGCTTCAAGGTGGTGATCGACGCCGGCGGGGGCACGGCCTCGCTGGTGCTCCCGCACCTGCTGTCGAGGTTGAGCCTGGACAGCCTGATCGTGAACGGCCACCTCGACGAGACCCGGGTCGCCCCCACCGAGGACGAGCGCCAGGCCGACCTGGACCGCCTGGCCAAGCTGGTCACCGCCTCAGGGGCCGACCTGGGCGTGCTGTTCGACGCCGTCGGGGAGCGGATCGTCCTGGTCGACGAGCGCGGCGCCATCCTCGGCCTGGACCGGGCCCTACTGCTGTACGTCGACCTGATCGTGCGGACCGAGGGCGGCGGCGACATCGCCCTGCCCGTCTCCACCACCCGCCTGGCCGCCGACCTGGTCATCCGCCACGGGCGCCAGGTCCACGGCTGCAAGCTCTCGACCAGCGCCATCATGCGGGCCGCCCAGCGCGACGGGGTGGTGTTCGCCGGGGCCGAGGGCGGCGGCTACGTCTTCCCGGTGCTGCATCCCGCCTACGACGGCCTGCTGTCGTTCGGGAAGCTGCTGGAGCTGCTGGCCGTCCATGACACCACCCTGGGCACCGCCGTGGACGCCCTGCCCGAGCCGTCGGTGGTCCGGCGCCGGGTCCCGACCCCCTGGGAGCGCAAGGGCGCGGTCATGCGCCAGCTGGTGGAGGCGACCAAGGGCCGGCGGGTCGACGACACCGACGGGATCAAGGTCTTCCACCCGCCGGCCAGGGCGGGGGGGTCCGGGGGTGGATCGGCGGCCGGGCCCTGGGGCGACGACTGGGTGCTGGTCATCCCGGACACCGTCGAGCCGGTCACCCACCTGTGGGCCGAGGCCGGCGACGAGGCGGCCGCGGCGGCCCTGGCCGACGAGTACGAGGCGCTCATCCGCCGGGCCGCCGACCTGGACTGACGGGCTCGCCCAAGCCCCGTCACGACGCTTGTCCCGACTGGGCTCAGATGGGCTTGCCCGCAGACGGCCGGCACCGTAGGCTCTGCGTTCGCCTGGGCCGCTTCCCCCGCTCTCGGCCCGGCGTCGCGCCGCCCGGATTGGGTCCGGACGGCCTGCCAGAAGGAGCTCACCATCTCGGTCGCCGACCCGCCAGCCGAGCCCAACGACCACTCGTCGAACCCGCCCGCGGCGCGCTTCGGGCCGGCCCAGCCGGACGCGCCGGCCAGCCCTCGGCGGCTCCCGGAACGGCTGGCCGCCGCCGTGGGGCCGCTGGGGCGGCTGCCCCGGCCGGCCCTGGCCGGGTTGCTGGTGCTCGTCCTGGCCGCCGGGCTGCTGGCCGCCGAGGAGCTGGCCGCGGCCGGCCGGGTCCGCCGGGGTGTCCGGGTCGGCGGGGTCGAGCTGTCCGGGCTGACCCGGGCGGCGGCCACCGACCGGCTGCTGGCCGCCGCCGGGCCGATCCAGTCCTCGCCCCTGGCCCTCCAGGGCGGCCCCGCGACTCTGCGCCTGCCCCGGTCCCGGGCCGGGATCCAGCTGGACGTCCAGGCGAGCGTGGCCGCGGCCATGGAGGTGGGCCGCCGGGGACCGTTCGACGGCGGCCGCTTCACGGGCTGGTTCGGCCGCATCGAGCTGCCCTGGAAGGCCCGGGTGGTCACCGGCCGCCTGCACCGGCAGCTGACCGCCCTGGACGGCAAGATCGGCAGCGAGGTCCGCGAGCCCACCCTGCGCATCGGCGGCCGCACCCTGGGTCCGGGCGGCGGGACGTCCGGGACCACCGGAGCCGCCACGACCGCCGGGGCCGTGGCGGTCGAGGTCGTGGCCGGGCGGCCGGGGAGAGCGGTCGACCGGGCCGGGGCCGAGGCGGCGCTGCTGACGGCGGCGGCCGCCCCGGCCGGGGCGACGGTCGAGCTCCCGATCCGGGAGCGCCCCCCGAGCGTCGGCCCGGAGGCGGCCCGGGCGGCCGCCGACCGGGCCACCACCCTGCTCGGGGCGCCGGTGGAGGTGACGGCCGGCGACGGCCGGACCGACCTGCGCCCGGCCGACCTGGCCCCGCTCGTCCGCACAAAGGTCGCCGCCGGCCAGCTGCGCCTGCGACTCGACCCGGCCGGGCTGGACCGGCTGCTCCGTCGCCAGGCCAGCTTCGCCTACACCGAGCCCAAGGACGCCCGGTTCCAGCCGACCGGCTCCAGCGTTCGCGTCATTCCCGGTGCGGCCGGCCTCCAGGTCGTCCCCGGCAAGGCGGCCACCGCCGTGCTCGAGGCCGGGACCGCGGGCACCGGGACCGGCCGCTCGGCCGCCCTGCCCACCACCGTCACCCAGCCCGAGCTGACCACCAAGGAGGCCAAGGCGCTGGGCGTCAAGGAGGTGATGTCGACCTTCACGACCACCTTCAACGCCGGTGACGCCCCCCGGGTCCACAACATCAGCCTGATCGCCGCCGCCGTCCACGGTAGCCTGGTCCGGCCTGGCGAGGTCTTCTCGATGAACGCGGCCACCGGCCAGCGCACCGCGGCCAAGGGCTACCGGACGGCCCACGTGATCCAGAACGGCGAGATCGTCGACGGGCTCGGCGGCGGGGTCTGCCAGGCCGGCACCACCATGTTCAACGCCGCCTTCTTCGCCGGCCTGCCGGTGGTCGAGCGCCGCAACCACAGCCTGCACATCAGCCACTACCCGATGGGCCGGGACGCCACCCTCGACTGGCCCAGCACGGACCTCAAGTTCCGCAACGACTCCCCCTACGGGATCTACATCACCAGCCGCGCCACCCCGTCCACGCTGACCTTCACCTTCTGGTCGACGTCGAGGGGATACAAGGTGACCGCCAGCACCTCGGCCGCCAGCAACTTCCGAGCCCCTGCGACCAGGTACAAGGACGACCCGGCCCTGCCCAAGGGCAAGGAGGTCGTGGAGGAGTCCGGCTCGTCGGGGTTCGACGTCACCGTCTCGCGGACCGTGTCCCGGGGCGGCACGGTCGTCCGCCGCGACAGCTTCGTCTCCAACTACATCCCCTGGGTCCGGGTCGTGCGCCGCGGCACCGGCCCCAAGGAGGCCGCCGAGCCGGGAGCCGGCGCCGCCGCCTGAACGGCCCCATGGCGCCGCTCTGGCACGCTTGGCACGGCTGTGCTTGGCTACCAGCGGCCGGCCCCAGCCGTGCCCTGGTGACCATCTCTGGAGGGACGAGGATGTACCCCGACGACCTCAGGTACACGAACGAGCACGAGTGGGCCCGGGCCGAGGGCGACCGGGCCGCCGTCGGCATCACCCACTACGCCCAGGACGCCCTCGGCGACATCGTCTACGTCGACCTCCCGCCGGTCGGCACGGCGGTCACCGGCGGCCAGACCTTCGGCGAGGTCGAGTCGACCAAGTCGGTGTCCGACATCTACAGCCCGGTCACCGGCACGATCGTCGAGCGCAACGACGAGCTCGACAAGAGCCCGGAGCTGATCAACACCGACCCCTACGGGCAGGGCTGGCTGGTCGTGATCGAGCTGGCCGACGCGGGGGAGCTGGACGAGCTGATGGACGCCGCCGCCTACAGCGACCTGGTCGCCGAGTCCTGACCATCACCGTATCGTGGAGGTGGTCAGGCCGAGTCTCACCCTTGCGTTGACCTGTTTTTGATCCGTCCTCTACAGTCACCGACCAAAACGACGCTGCTCGCCCGCTCCGGCGGACCGGGCGGCTGGTGACCACGAGCCGAAGCCCCGGGAGGGCAGCATGTTCTGCACTCAGTGCGGTCACAAGAACCCTGAAGGGGCCCACTTCTGCGCGAACTGTGGGGCCGCGCTGGTCACGACCCCGGACGACTCCACCACCACGATCAGCCTGGCCGCCCAGGACCTCGAATCTGAGGTCGAGGAAGAGGTCGTCGCCCCGGTCGAGGAGCTGCGCGAGAACACCGCCATGCTGGTCGTCCGGCGTGGGCCCAACGCCGGCAGCCGCTTCCTGCTCGACAAGCCGACGACCACCGCGGGCCGCCACCCCGAGAGCGACATCTTCCTCGACGACATCACCGTGTCGCGCCGCCACGCCGAGATCCGCCGCGGCGCCAACGGCTTCACCGTCCACGACGTCGGCTCCCTGAACGGCACCTACCTGAACCGGGAGCGGGTCGAGGACGGCGAGCTGGTCGCCGGCGACGAGCTCCAGATCGGCAAGTTCAAGCTGGTGTTCTTCGCCGGCAGTCGACCCGGGGGTGGCGGGCAGGGTTGATGCGGGATCCGGTCCAGCGCAACGTGCCGCCCCGGCCCGGCGGCGGTGGAGCAGCGGCCGATGGGCCAGGCCGCGAGGCCGAGCAGTCCGCCGTCACCGGGACGATGAGCATCGGCGAGGTCCTCGGGATCCTCAAGCCCGAGTTCCCCGACATCACTGTCTCCAAGATCCGCTTCCTGGAGGGCGCCGGCCTGGTCCAGCCCGAGCGCTCGGCCTCCGGCTACCGCAAGTTCTCCGAGGATGATGTCGCCCGGCTGCGGTTCGTGCTCCGCGCCCAGCGGGACCAGTACCTGCCGCTGCGGGTGATCCGCCAGCGCCTCGCCGACCTGGAGCAGGTCGGCGGCCTCGCGGCCAAGGGCGCCCCGCCCGGGGACCCGAGGGCCGGACCGGATGCGGGTGCGGGCGGCACCGCGGCGCCGCCGGGCGCCGACCCCGGAGCGGGCCCAGGTGGGCTGGCTCCGGGCGCGGGCGGGGCCGCGGTGGCCCAGGGCGCCGGTGCCGGGGCAGGGGGGGCGGCCGGGGCCGCGGCCCAGCCGGCGTGGACGGCCGGCGGAGTGTTCGGGGGCGCGTCGCCCTCCGACGCCCAGTTCACCCGCGACGAGCTCTGCCGGGCCGCCGGGGCCACCGTGGAGCAGCTCCTCGAGCTGGAGTCCTTCGGCCTGGTCAGCGCCCGCGGCAGCGGCGAGCGGGGAGCCTGGTACGGCGGCGACGACCTCATCCTGCTTCGCCTGGCCCGCGAGCTCGGCGACTACGGCCTGGAAGCACGCCACCTGCGCATGTACAAGCTGTTCGCCGAGCGCGAGGCGGCCCTGTTCGAGCAGGTGGTCGCCCCCCTGGTCCGCCAGCGCAACCCCGAGGCCCGGGCCCGCGCCCGCGACACCATCGACTCCCTCGCCCAGCTCGGCGGGCGCATGCGCGACCTGGCCCTCCGCAGTGCCGTCCACGGCCTGGCCGAGACCCGCGACCCGCACCGTTGACACGTTGCTAGATCCCTTTATCCACCTAGCGACATGTCAATAAATCCTCAAATCACCGCCCATGAGAGGCCGGCCCGACCCGCGCGTCGCCTGCGGGCGGTGACCGTGGTCGTGGTGCTGGCCGCGGTCCTGGGCAACCCCGGCGGGTCGGCAATCGCCTCAGGCCCCGTTGCCGGGGCCGCCGGGTCCCGCACCGATGGTTCGAGGGCGGCCGGGGTCGCCGCCGCGCTGCCCGCGGCTTCGGGTGCCGTTTCCCGAGCCATCCCCGCTGGAGCCCGGGGCCCCAGCGCCCTTCCGGGGAGCAGGGCCGGCGACCTCGGCCCGGCCGGCAGCCCCCCGCAGGGGGTGCCAGTGGCCGGGCCGGGGGTGGCGGCCAGGGCGGCCATTCTGGCCGACGAGTCGACCGGGCAGGTGCTGTTCGATCGGAACAGCGGTGTGGCCCGGGCCATGGCGTCGACCACCAAGGTGATGACCGCGCTGCTGACCCTCGAGCGGCTCGACGAGCGGCAGGTGGTGGTCATCGGCTCGGGGCCGCCCCGGGTCGGGGAGGAGTCGCTGCGGCTGCGCAAGGGGGAGCGGCTGACCGTGCGCCAGCTCCTGCTCGGCCTGCTGGTGAAGAGCGCCAACGACGCCGCGGTGGCCCTGGCCGAGGCCGTCGACGGCAGCGAGGCCGCCTTCGTCCGCCGGATGAACCGCAAGGCCGCCGCCCTTCGGCTCGGCGCAACCCACTACGTGACCCCCTACGGCCTCGACCGCCCCGGCCACCAGACCAGCGCCCGCGACCTGGGCCGCCTCTGGGAGGTGGCCATGCGCCGGGCCGATTTCCGCTCCCTGGTCGCCACCAGGGCCGCCCGCCTCCCCGGTGGTCCTTTATCGCTTCGTCGATTTGTCACCTCGAATGAGCTGCTCGGCTCCTACCGGTGGACGGTCGGGGGCAAGACCGGCTTCACCAACCGGGCCGGGCGGTGCCTGGTCGCCTCGGCCAGCCGCGGTGGCCGCCGCCTGGTCGCGGTCGCGCTGGGCTCGCCCAACGCCTTCACCGATGTGCGGACCCTGTTCGAGTACGGCTTCTCCAAGTTCGTGCGGGTCCGCCTGGCCCAGCGCGGCCAGCCGGTGTCGGCGGCGCCCGGCCGCCCGGCCACGCTCCAGACCGGCGCCGACGCCGACGCCCTGGTCCGCCTGGACCAGCTCACCAAGGTCCGCCTCCTCCCCGCCCCGGGACCGGCGGGCCAGGACGCCGGCCCGGGCGCGGCGGGCTCAGGGGGGAGTGGCGCCTCGGGAGGGGTCGCAGGGAGCTCGGGAGGGGGGACCTCCGCCTGGTTCGTGGGTGGGGGTCAGCGCCTTGCCCGGGTCTCCCTGGTTCCAGTCGCGGCGGGCGGGGCGGCGCCGACCTCCACGCCCGCTGCGGCCGCTCCCTCCACCGGGGCGACCGGGTCCGGAGGGCCGACGGGGGCGACCCTTGTCGCGGGGACGACGGTGCGGGTCTGGCCGGTCCCGCCAGGGGCGCCGCCTCCGGCGATCGATCCGCTCCTTCGCCGAGCGGCGTGATGGCCTCCGCCGACGGGCCCGACCACCCGCTCCCTTGCCGGGCGTCCCGATGACCTCCGCCGAAGACCCCGACCACGACCCGGGACCGCCGGAGGTCGAGGAGCGCCCGGCGGTCCGGCTGCTGCTGGACGAGGCGACCGTGCAGGGGCGGGTGGCCCAGCTGGGCGCCGAGCTGCGAGCCGACTACCAGGGGGTCGAGCCGATCCTGGTGTCGGTGCTGCGAGGCGGGGTGGTGTTCCTGGCCGACCTGGTGCGGGCGGCGGCCATGCCCTGCCTGGTCGACTTCATGGCCATCTCCCGGTTCGACGCCTCGGAGGACACCGGGGTGGTCCGGATCGAGAAGGACCTCGACCTGGACCTGTCCGGCGCCCACGTGCTCGTGGTGGAGGACATCGTCGACACCGGGCTGACCCTGACCTACCTGCTCCGGGTGCTGGCCGCCCGGGGGCCGGTCAGCCTGCGCGTCTGCGCCCTGCTGGACAGGCGCGCCCGGCGCATCGTCGACGTCCCGCTGTCCTACGTCGGCTTCGAGGTCCCCGACGCCTTCCTGGTCGGGTACGGCCTGGACCTGGACGAGCGCGAGCGGGGCCGGCGGGAGGTGCTGGCCGTCGACGACCTGGAGGCGGTACGCGGCGACCCGACCCTGCTCGACCTTCCGACCAGGCCAGATGATGCCTGGAGGCCGCCTGGGGCGTGAAGGCCTGCAGGCTGCAACCTTCGCTCGGTATGTCGCATCGGCTCGGGGCGTCTGATAGCCTCGGGCAGTGCGGCAAGCGCCCGGCCGGGCGCAGGAGTGTTCGACGCCCGAGGGGGTTTCGCGTTGGTCGAGCTGACCCTCGTCGGCGTAAGGATCGAGCTTCCAACCCAGACGCCGATCGTGCTCCTCAAGGAGCGCGACGGTGAGCGCTTCCTCCCGATCTGGATCGGCAACGTGGAGGCGACCGCCATCGCCTTCGCGCTCCAGGGCGTGGCCACCCAGCGGCCGCTCACCCACGACCTGCTCAAGAACCTCCTGGACGAGCTGGTGGTGTCGATCGAGCGGGTCGTGATCACCGAGCTGAAGGAAGGCACCTTCTACGCCACCATCGAGCTGCGCCAGAACGGCTCCAAGTTCTCGGTGTCGAGCCGTCCGAGCGACGCCATCGCCCTGGCGGTCCGGGCCAACACGCCCATCTTCGCCGAGGAGGACGTGCTCAGCGAAGCCTCCATCCTCATCAAGAGCGACGACGAGGAGCGCGAGGTGGAGAAGTTCCGAGAGTTCCTCGACCAGGTGAGCCCGGAGGATTTCGAGTAGGTCTGGTCGGGTTTCACCCTCTGCTGGAGGTCGAGAGATCGCAGGTCGATAACGGTGGGCTCGCTTCGTTGACGCGACCGACCCTGGACCCCTAGGCTAACGTCACATCGTTGTAATTACGCAGGACCCGGCAGGGAGGCGAACTGGATGGCCGCGCGACCGTCCCCGGCGGCGTCCGAGCCGGGCTTCCGCGGCCCCATCGTCTACAAGCTGGTCGGCATCACCTACCGGCAGCTCGACTACTGGGCCAGGACCGGCCTGGTCACGCCGTCGGTGCGGGCCGCCGACGGGTCGGGCACCCAGCGGCTCTACAGCTTCACCGACGTGGTCGAGCTGCGCATCATCAAGCGGCTGCTGGACGCCGGGGTCTCGCTGCGTCAGATCCGCGAGGCGATCGGGTACCTGCGCAAGGAGTCGGGGGGCAAGCCGCTCAGCGACGTCACCCTGATGTCGGACGGCAACCGCATCTACGCCTGCCACTCCAACGAGGAGGTCGTCGACGTCCTCTCCCACGGGCAGGCCGTGTTCGGCATCGCCGTGGGTCGGGTGTGGGCCGACACCGAGGGCGACCTGGCCCACCTGCCGGGTGACCAGCCGGCCGCCGAGGAGGTCGCGACGGCCGCCGGACCGGCCGCCGCGACAGCCGTGGCCGAGGCGGCGGTGGCGCAGGCAGTCGGCGACGCGACGGTGGCCGACGCGGCCGGCGGGGTCCCATCCCGAGCAGCACCCCCGGGGACCCAAGGCTAGCGCCGGCCATGGCCACCAGCGCGGGAGCGACTCGGCCGGCCGACACCATCACCTTCGCCCACAACTCCGAGCGCCAGTTCGCGCGCCTGCTCGACTTCTACCGGGTCGAGTGGGAGTACGAGCCGACCGCCTTCCCCATCGAGTGGGACGCCGCCGGCCACGCCGTCCAGCACTTCCGCCCCGACTTCTACCTGCCGCGGTTCGACCTCTACATCGAGATCACCACCCTCAACCAGCGGTTGGTGACCAAGAAGAACCGCAAGGTCCGGCGCCTTCGCGAGCTCTACCCGGACGTCCACATCAAGGTCCTCTACCAGCGCGACTACCTCTCCCTGCTCGCCAAGTACGGCCTCGAGCCACCGAGCCAGATGGTCGACCCGGCGACCGAGGGTGGCGCCCCGGCGACCCAGACGGCGGAGGAGGTCCAGCCCACGCCCGCGGGGAAGGTCCAGGTGGCCGCGGCGGCGGAGGCGGTTGCGCCGGGCGGCGGTCGGCGGGCACCGGGTGGGCAGGGTCGGCCCGGGCCGGAGCACCCTCGGCCGGCCGAGGGGGGCTCAGGCCAGCGGCGGACACCCGAACGGTCCGGTGCGGCGCCCAGGCGACCGAGCCGCGCACCCGCGCCCGAGCGGTCCGGTGGGGCGGTCGAGCGGGTGCGGGCGGCGGGGCGCCCGCGGGTGGTGCCCGACCCACCCCGGCCGGTACCGCCCCTGCCGGCGGACCCCGAGCTCGTGCGACTCGCCCAGGTGCTGCTGCCGGCCGAGCGGGCTCACCGCCGGGGTCCGGCCACCGCCAAGCGCGCCGGCTGACCCCTCGGCCCCACCCCCGTCCGGGCCTCAGGCCACCGCAACACCCACCAGATCGCCGGGGTGGGCGTTGCGGGGGTTCGGAGGCGGGTGGTTCAATCGCCGCGCCCTGACTGGGTTGCTGGTCAGAGCGATGTGGATTTGTAGAGAAGACGGTAAGTAGATATGTCTCTATGTCGATCCCACCGGGGGAGGCGCCGCCGTGGCGCCGGGTGGGGCGCGTCAGGAGGATCGGTTGAGTTACCAGCCCCACACCAGTGAGGACGTCGACCGGATGCTGGCCGCGCTCGGCCTCGACGACGTCGACCAGCTGTTCCAGCCGATCCCGTCCGAGCTGCGCGCCCCGGCCGACCTCGACCTGCCCCGGCCCCACGCCGAGCAGGAGGTGGCGGCCGAGCTGGGCCGGCTGGCCGCCCGCAACCGGCACATGGACGAGCTGACCTGCTTCCTCGGCGCCGGGGTGTACGACCACTACGTCCCGGCCGCCGTCTGGTACCTGGCCGGCCGGGGGGAGTTCGCCACCTCCTACACCCCCTACCAGCCCGAGATGAGCCAGGGCGTGCTCCAGGCCCTGTTCGAGTACCAGACGCTGATCAGCGAGCTGACCGGCCTCGAGGTCTCCAACGCCTCGCTGTACGACGGGGCGTCGGCGGTGGCCGAGGCCGCGACCATGGCCGTGGCCGCCACCCGGCGCAGCGAGCTGCTGGTCAGCGCGGCCGTGGCCCCGCGGGTGCGGGAGCTGCTGGAGACCTACAGCCGGGGCCTCGACATCAAGCTCGTCGAGGTGGGCGCCCTGGACGGCCACACCGACCTGGACGAGGTGCGCGGCAAGGCGAGCGACCAGACCGCGGCGGTGCTGCTGGCCCAGCCCAACTTCTTCGGGGTGGTCGAGGACGTGGCCGCCGCGGCCGAGCTGGCCCACGGGGTCGGGGCGCGGATGCTGGTCACCTTCGACCCGCTGACCGCCGGGGTGCTGGAGCCCCCGGGCCGGCTCGGCGCCGACATCGTGGTCGGGGAGGGCCAGGGGCTGGGCAACCACCCCAACTTCGGCGGCCCGGCGTTCGGGTTCCTGGCCTGCCGGGTCGAGGACGTGCGGCGGCTGCCCGGCCGGCTGGTCGGCGAGACCGTGGACACGGCCGGGCGGCGGGCCTTCGTCCTCACCCTCCAGGCCCGCGAGCAGCACATCCGCCGGGAGAAGGCGACCAGCAACATCTGCACCAACCAGACCCTGAACGCCATCGCCGCGTCGGTGTACCTGTCCTGGCTGGGGCCGCAGGGGCTGGAGGAGCTGGGGCGGCTGTGCCTGCGGGCGGCCCGGTACGCGGCCGACCGGCTGGCCGCGGTCCCAGGGGTCCGCCTCGCCTTCGCTGACCAGCCGTTCGTCAAGGAGCTGGTCGTTCGCCTGCCGGCCGACCCGGCCGAGGTCAGCCGCCGCCTGGTCGACCACGGCCTGCTGGCCGGCCTCCCCCTGGCCGGCCTGGCCCCCGGCCTGGAGGACGGCCTCCTGGTCGCGGTGACCGAGCGCCGGACCAGGGAGGACATCGACCGGCTGGCCGACGCCCTCACCACCGTCCTCGCCGACCTGGGCGCCGGTGAGGGTGGGATCCGGGCAGCCGGGCGGGGTGGGGAGCCGGGCGCCGCAGGCGACAGCCGGGCCGACGGAGACGGGGTGGACCGGTGACCGACATGGACAAGCGGCGGGAGGTGACCGCGACCGGCGCCCCTGGGAACGGCGGGAACGGCGCCGCCTCGACCTCCAGCACCGGCCGAGCCTCGTTCGAGGCGGTGCCGTGGGCGGCTGGGGGGCTGGAGGGGGAGGCCGAGCGGCTGATCTTTGAGCGGTCGTCGCCGGGGCGGCGGGCGTCGAGCTTCCCTGAAGGTGTAGGGCTGCCCGAGGTCGACCTGGACAAGGCGCTGGCGGCGGGGTTCCGGCGAACGGCGCCGGTGCGGCTCCCCGAGGTGTCGGAGCGGGACCTGGTGCGGCACTACACCCGTCTGGCCCACCGCAACTACGCGGTCGACCTCGGGTTCTACCCGCTCGGGTCCTGCACCATGAAGTACAACCCGAAGGTTGCCGAGGCGGCGGCCGCCCTGCCCGGGTTCGCGCGGCTGCACCCGGCCCAGCCGGCCGAGCAGGTGCAGGGGGCGCTGGAGCTGCTGGCCCGCCTCGAGCACGCCCTGTGCGAGCTCACCGGGCTGGCCGCGGCCACCTTCCAGCCGGCCGCCGGGGCCCACGGCGAGCTGACCGGGCTGCTGATCATCCGGGCCCACCACGAGGCCGGCAACGACCCGCGGCGCCGGGTGGTCATCCCCGACGCCGCCCACGGCACCAACCCGGCGTCGGTCCGGCTGGCCGGGTTCGAGGTCACCACCGTGGCCAGCAGCCCCGAGGGACTGGTCGACCTGGGCTCGCTCGAGAAGGCGCTCGACACCGACGTGGCCGCCTTCATGATCACCAACCCCAACACCCTCGGCCTGTTCGAGCGCAACATCGCCCGGGTGGCCGAGCTGGTCCACGGGGTCGGAGGCCAGCTCTACTACGACGGGGCCAACTTCAATGCCATCCTGGGCAAGGCCCGCCCGGGCGACATGGGCTTCGACGTCGTCCACCTCAACCTCCACAAGACGTTCGCCACCCCCCACGGCGGCGGTGGGCCCGGGGCCGGCCCCCTGGTGGTGGCCGAGCACCTGGTCGACTTCCTGCCCGGCCCGGTGGTGGTCAAGGACGGCGACGGCTACCGCTGGGACACCGACCGGCCGAAGTCGATCGGGCGGGTGCACGGCTGGAACGGCAACTTCGGGATCCTGGTCCGCGCCTTCGCCTACCTGCTGGCCAACGGCGGCGACGGCCTGCGCGGGGTGGCCGAGCGGGCCGTGCTCAACGCCAACTACCTGCTGGAGCGGCTCTCGGCGGCCTACCAGCTCGGGTATCCGTCGCGGCCGGTGATGCACGAGTTCGTGCTCTCGGCCCGCCGGCAGAAGGCCCAGGGGGCGCCGGGCCTCGACATCGCCAAGGGGCTGATCGACCGCGGGTTCCACCCGCCGACGGTCTACTTCCCGCTGATCGTCGAGGAGGCGCTCATGGTCGAGCCGACCGAGACCGAGAGCCTGGAGACCCTCGACAGCTTCGCCGACGCCATGCTGGAGATCGCCGCCCAGGCCCAGGCCGACCCGCACCCGCTGCACCAGGCGCCGGTCACGGCCCCGGTGGGCCGGCTGGACGAGGCCCGCGCCGCCCGGCAGCTGGTCGCCCGCTGGCACCCGTCGTCCGAGCCCGACCAGGCCGCCTCGGACCCGGCCGACGAGGGCCCGCCCGACAAGCCGACCTGGTAGGGCGGGGACCGGAACGTTCGAGTCCCGGTTCGGCGGGTAGGGAGCGGTGGTCACCCAGCGGGAAAGGGGCCACCAGTGGCAGACAAGGCGAACGGCGGCGGGCGGGCAACCACGAGGCGGACCACCGCCACCCGAACCCGGGGCCGGGCCGGGCGGGCGGCGGCCACGGCTGTGGCCACCGACGCGGCGGCGCGGCGGGCTGGCGACGTGACCCGGCCCGAGCGGCTGGTGGTGGAGCACCCGCCGCCAGAGCCGGACTATCCCCGCTGGCGGGTGGAGCCGGGGACGCCGACGCGGCTGGCCGACATCGACCCCGACGAGTCCGAGGGCTACCAGCGCAAGAAGGACGTCGCCGACGAGCTCAAGCGGCACCGGGACCGGATCAGCGACCTCCAGGCCCGGCTGTACGGCGAGCACGAGCGGAGCCTGCTGATCGTGCTCCAGGCCATGGACACCGGCGGCAAGGACGGCACCATCAAGGGGGTGTTCCAGGGCGTCAACCCCCAGGGCTGCCAGGTCTGGTCGTTCAAGGCCCCCTCCAACGAGGAGGCCGCCCACGACTTCCTGTGGCGGTACCACCAGAAGGCCCCGCCCAAGGGCATGATCCACATCTTCAACCGCTCCCACTACGAGGACGTGCTCATCGTCCGGGTCAAGGACCTGGTCCCCGAGTCGGTCTGGCGGCCCCGCTACGAGGCCATCAGCCAGTTCGAGTACGCCCTGACCATGTCGGGCGTGACCGTGCTCAAGTTCTTCCTGCACATCTCCAAGGACGAGCAGAAGCGCCGCCTGGAGAGCCGCCTCCAGGACCCGGACAAGCGCTGGAAGTTCTCCTCCAACGACCTCAAGGAGCGCGCCTGGTGGGACGACTACCAGGCGGCGTTCGAGGACGCGGTCAACCACTGCTCGACCCCGTACGCCCCCTGGTACGTGATCCCGGCCAACAGGAAGTGGTACCGCAACCTGGTCGTGGCCCGGACCATCGCCGACACCCTGGAGGCCATGGCCCCCCGGTTCCCGGCGGCCGAGAAGGGCCTCGACAAGGTCGAGATCCCCGACTAGCGGGCTAGGGAGCCAGGGCCGACCGGAGGGCGGTGGCGGCCTCCTGGAGGGCGTCCCCGGCGGCGCCGGTCACGGCCCGCCAGCGGACGAAGCCGTGGACGACACCCGCATGGCGGCTGGCGCTGGCGTCGACCCCGGCCTCGGCCAGCCGGGCCGCGTAGGCCTCGCCCTCGTCCCGCAGGATGTCGTACTCGGCCCCGATCACCAGGGCCGGCGGCAGGCCGCCGACGAAGGCCGCCCGCAGCGGCGAGGCGTCGGGAGCGGCGCCGTCGGCCCCGCCCAGGTAATGGTCCCAGTACCAGCGCATCCCGTCGGCGGTCAGGTGGTAGCCGTCGGCGTACTCCCGCCAGGAGGCGGTGTCGCCGGCCGCGTCCAGCACCGGGTAGACCAGCAGCTGGAAGGCGATCGCGGGCCCGCCCCGGTCGCGGGCGCCGAGGGCGACCACCGCGGCCAGGTTGCCGCCGGCGCTGTCGCCGGCCACGGCCAGGCGGTGCTGGACGCCGCCCAGCGCGGCCGCGTTGCGTGACGCCCACTCGGTGGCCGCGTAGGCGTCCTCGACCGCGGCCGGCCAGCGGTGCTCGGGGGCCAGCCGGTAGTCGACCGACACCACCACCGCCGGGGTGGCCGCGGCCAGGGCCCGGCACAGCGGGTCGTAGGTGTCCAGGGTGCCGACCACCCAGCCGCCGCCGTGGAAGAAGACCACGATCGGGAACGGCGGCTCGCCCTCGGGGGTGTAGACCCGCACCGGCAGCTCCCCGGCCGGCCCGGGCACCCGCCGGTCGGCGACCGCGGCCACCGGCGCCGGCGGCCCGTTCAGGGCGGCGGCGTCGGCGGCGTGGAAGGCCCGCGCCTGTTCCACCGACTGGTGGTGCAGCGGCGGCCGGCCCGACGTGGCCTGCTGGTCGAGCAGCGACCTGATCTCCGGCAGCAGGGCCACGGCGCTACAGCAGCTCCGGCCGGACCCAGTCCTTGCCCAGCACGTGCTGGTCCAGGAAGGCCAGCACGGTCTCGTACCAGACGCGGACGTGGGGTGGGGTCAGGATCCAGTGGTTCTCCTCGGGGAAGTAGAGGAACTTGGCCTCCACCCCGAGGCGGGTCAGGTCGCTCCAGAGCCGCAGGGCCTCGCCGATCGGCACCCGGTGGTCGCGCTCGCCGTGGATGACCAGCATGGGGGTGCGGACCCGGGCCCGGTTGCGGTCGGGCGAGTGGTCCCGGTAGCGCTCGGGCATGGCCTCGGGGGAGCCGAACTCCCGCTCCCACCAGGCGGCGTGGTCGGTGGTGCCGTGGAACTGCTCCAGCGACCAGATGCTCGCGTGGGTCACGATGCAGCGGAACCGGTCGGTCTGGCCGGCCACCCAGTTGGCCATGTAGCCGCCGAACGACCCGCCCATGGCGGCCGTCCGCTCCTGGTCGATGTCGGGCCGGGCCACGGTCGCGTCGACCAGGGCCATCAGGTCGGTGAAGGGCTCGGCTCCCCAGCGGCCCCGGCCGCGCTCCACGAACGCCTGCCCATAGCCGGTGGACAGGGCCGGGTCGGGGAGCAGCACGGCGTAGCCGCGGGCGGCCAGCAGCCACGGGTTCCAGCGCCAGCTCCAGGCCGACCAGGACGACAGCGGCCCGCCGTGGATGAACACCACCAGCGGCGCCGGCCGGGCCGCCGACGCCCCCGAGGGCAGCACCAGCCAGCCCCGCAGCCGGGTGCCGTCGCCGGACCGGGTCTCGACCTCGGTCAGCGAGCCGGGCACCTGCAGGGGCAGGCCGGGGGTGGGCAGCGGGACGGGCCGCTGGTCGGCGGCGGCCGGGTCGAGGGCGACCGCCTCGGCCGGGGCGGCCATGGTGGCCCGCAGGGCGTACAGCCGCCGCCCGTCCGAGGCCGGGCACAGGTCCGAGAAGGCCCCGTCGGTGCTGAGGCGGGTCACCCGGCCGTCGGCCTCGCCGCCGACCTCGACCCGGAACACCGGGGTGCGGCCCTGCTGGTCGGCGACGAAGAACACGGCCCGGCTGTCGGCCGCCCAGACGGGCTCGGTGGGCCACAGGTCCAGGCCGGGCAGCGGGTCGCGGCCCTCGCCGGTGGCCAGGTCGACCAGCCACAGGCCGACGTCGAGGGCGTGCTCGGGGTCGCCGTTCCAGATCCGCTCGCACACCGCCAGCCGGCCATCGGGGGAGCAGGCCATCCGGCCCACCGAGGACGCCGGGTCGTCCAGCAGCACCCACCGCTCGCCGCTGGCCACGTCGATGGCCACCAGCAGCGAGCGGGGGTTGGTGGCCTCGCCGGTGTCCCAGCCGCACAGCACGGTCCGGCCGTCGGGGGTGACGGCCACCTCCTGCTCGTCCAGGGCCCGGCCCGGGGCCGGGGTCAGCGGCCGCCCGGGGGCCATGCGGCCGTCGTCGGCCGTCGGCGGGGCCGAGGCGAACAGCCGCGGCTCCCGGGGCCCCAGGTAGTGGTCCCAATAGCGGATCGGGTAGCGCTCGAACAGCAGGGCGTTGACCCCGGCGTCGGTGCGGGCCTTGTCGCGGCGCTCGTCGGCCTCCAGGTCGTCGGCCCCGGGGTGGACGCCGGTGCGGTACACGACCGTGCCGGCGTCGCGGGCCACCCGGACCAGGTCGATCCCGGCCGGGCTGGCGGCCACCGGGCGGGCCTCCCCGCCGCCGGCCGGCAGCAGCCACAGGCGGGCCACCTCGCCCTCGGGCTTGTCGTCGGGGGCGGCCTCGGCGTCGTCGCGGGTGGAGGTGAACAGCAGCGACCCGTCGGGCAGGAACGCGGCGCCGGCCTCGCCGGGGGCCGAGCGGGTGAGCCGCCGCGGGGCCGCCTCGCCGGCCGGGTCCAGCTCCCACAGGGCGCTGGTGAACGTCTTGCCGTCCGGGGCCGGGGTGGCCACCGAGGTGACCAGCCGGCTGCCGTCGGGGGCCAGGGCCAGGCCGGCCACCCGGGGAAGGCTCAGGTACAGGTCGAGGTCGAAGGTCGACTCGGGGCCCGGCTCGGCAGTCATGGCCCGAATCTAGGTGCCCGCCGCCGGCCGCGCAACGGGAGCGGCCGACCCGGCCGGGGTGCTGGACATGGCCGCCGGCTCGCCGCCTGACGTACCCGGGGAGTAGAATCGAACATGAGTTCGAATCCGCCGTGCAAGGAGGATGGCGTGGAGGTCCAGATCCCTGGAATGCAGGACATCCAGAAGGGAAGCGAGGTCAAGGTCCGCAAGCCGGGGCAGGGGGAGCGGGGCGTCTGGCGGGTGGTCGGCGAGGTGGCCAACTCCGGGCCCGAGGACCCGGCCTACGACCTCACCAACGTGGTCAGCGGCCGCCGACGCATCTTCCGGGCCTCCCGGCTCACGGTGGTGCGGGCGGCGCGACCGGGTCGCCGCTGAGCCGCCGCACCAGCAGGGTCGCCCCGACCACCGCCCCCGGCATGGCCAGCACGTTCATCAGCGGGACCAGGAACAGCAGGAAGGCGGTGACCCCGAACCCGAGGGTCTGGGCCCGGTGCCGCCAGACGAACCGCAGCCGCTCGGCCAGGTGCAGCCCGCGCCGCTCCAGCGGGATGGCCAGCAGCTCCACGGCCAGGAAGAACCCGGCGACCAGGGCCTGGAGGACGGGGACGACGGTCTGGCCGAGCACCGGGAACAGCCCCAGCAGGAGCAGCGGGGCCGTGCAGGCCAGGGTCAGGGCCAGCAGCAGGGCCGACTCCAGCGAGGCCCGCGGGAAGCTCCGCCACCAGGGGGCGTCGGCGCCGGCCGGCACGGCGCCCAGCTGGTGCTCGATCCGGTCCGAGATCCGCTCGTAGAACGGCTGGCCGATGATCTGGGCGATGACCGTGAACGACACCACCAGCACGGCCGTCGAGCCCAGCAGCAGGGCCAGCCCGGCCCCGACCCGGACCAGGCTGCGGGTGCTCTCGTCCCACCGGTCGGCGAACGGGGTGATGGCGTCGGCCAGCTGGTCCAGGTAGGCCACCAGCAGCCCCAGCAGCGTGAGCACGACCAGGCCGGCCAGGAGCACGGGCAGGATCCCGAGCAGCCGCACCCCGGGCGTGCCCAGGAACAGCCCGATCCCTCGCAGCACGTCGCCGGCCCCGGCCAGCGGCCCCCCGACCCTGGGCCCGGGCGGCCGTGGCTGTGGGGGAGCGGCCGGCCAACGAGGCGGGTCGGTCACCGGCGGCCCCGCGCTAGGACTTCTTCTTGGTCTTCTTGCCGCGCCTGGTCCTGGACCCGAACAGCGCGTCCAGGACCAGGGCGGCCCCGATGGCCAGCATCCACGAGTCCTTGGCCAGGCCGACGCCCTGGTGGCTGGGGGCGATGGAGCCCTCCCGGCGCGTCCCCGGGGACTTGAGGTAGAGCCGGGTCAGGGAGCCACCGAAGGCGCCCAGGGCCAGGCCGGCCAGGCTGGAGGGGACCAGCCCGATGCCCAGCAGCGCCGTGCCGAGGGCGATCTCGCCGGCCGACAGCAGCTGCACGAACTCCCTGGGGTCCATGTCGGCGAACTGGGGGAAGGCCTGGGTGGCCTGCCCGTGCAGCCACTTGGCGGTGTCCTCGTCGGCCCCCAGCTTCTGCAGGCCCTGGTCAAGGATGATGGCGCCGGTGGCCAGCCGCACCGGGACATGCCAGAGCTTGGTCGCCATCGTGGCTCCTCCTCAGCGAATGGTCGGCGGGACTTGTTGCGCCAGCAACGTACTCCCTCGCCGACGCCCAGGCACGGCCGCCGGCGCGGAGCATGATGCCTTGTGCTCGGGCAAAGCCCCCTGTTACCGTTCGCCGAACGAGCGTTCTACCCCGGTTCGTGCTCGGTTCGGTGGGAAACTTCGTGTGCTGAGGCTGGGAGGAGAGCGTAGATGAAACCCCGACGCCTTCTTGCCCTGTTGGTGCTCTCGATCCTGCTCGCCGCCGCCGGCTGCGGTGGTGGTGGCGGCGGGGGGGGCGGCGGCGGGGGCGGGGACAAGAACATCACCTTCTGGCTCTCGGAGGACGTGGCCCAGCGGGTCAACGCCATCCAGCAGATCGTCAACCGCTTCCAGCAGCAGAGCGGCGTCCAGGTGAAGGTCGTGGCCATCGCCGAGGACCAGCTGGCCAGCCAGATCCAGACGGCCAGCGCCGCCGGCAGCCTGCCCGACGTGATGGGCCCGCTGTCGCTCGGGTTCGTGCAGAACCTGGCCACCGACGACCTGGCCGACGCCGACGCGGCCAACCAGGTGGTCGACAGCCTGGGCCGCGACACCTTCTCCCAGCGGGCCCTCAGCCTGGTCGAGTCCGACGGCAAGCCGATGGGGGTCCCCAGCGACACCTGGACCCAGCTGCTGGTCTACCGCAAGGACCTGTTCCAGAAGGCCGGCCTGGGGAAGCCGGACACCCTGGCCAAGATCCTGGCCGCTGCGACAAAGCTCAAGCAGCAGGGCCAGAACGGGATCGTCGCCGCCACCAAGTCCGGCGACTCCTTCACCGAGCAGACCTTCGAGTACTTCGCGCTCGCCAACGGCTGCCAGCTCGTCGACGACCAGGGCAACATCCAGCTGACCTCGCCCCAGTGCGTGGGCACCTTCAGCTTCTACAACGACCTGATCAAGAACGGCTCGGCCAAGGGCGGCCAGGACGTCGACACCACCCGGGCCACCTACTTCGCCGGCAAGGCGGCCATGATCGTGTGGTCGTCGTTCCTGCTCGACGAGCTGGCCGGGCTGCGCAACGACGCCCTGCCGACCTGTCCGGAGTGCCGCTCCGACAAGCGGTTCCTGTCCAAGAACAGCGGCGTGGTCACCGCCATCAGCGGCTCCGGCGGCGGCGAGCCGACCCAGTTCGGCGAGATCTCCAACTACGTCATCGTCAAGGACAGCAACGTCGACGCGGCCAAGCAGTTCGTCGAGTTCATGATGAGCGACGGCTACGAGGACTGGCTGGCCGTCACCCCCGAGGGCCGGTTCCCGGCCCGCTCCGGCACCAAGGACAACCCCCAGGAGTACATCCAGGCCTGGAACAAGATGAAGGTCGGGGTCGACACCAAGGCGCCGCTGTCGGAGCTGTATCCCCCCGACGTGCTCGAGGCGCTGACCAAGAGCACCGACACCATGAACCGCTGGGGCTTCGCGCAGGGCCAGGGCAAGATCGTGGGCGCCCTGGCGACCGAGCAGCCGATCCCCAAGGCGCTGGCCGCCATGCTCGATGGGCAGCTGACCCCGGACGCGGCCGCCAAGCAGGCCCAGGCCGACGTGGAGGAGATCGCCCAGTCGATCAAGTAGGACCACGGGCCGGAAGGGGAGACCCATGCGCGAGGGGCGGCGGGGCAGGACGCTGGCTCAGCAGGAGGCGCGGGCCGGGATCGCGCTGCTGTCGCCGACCCTGATCGTGGTGCTGTTCATGGTCGTCCTGCCGATCCTGTGGACGATCGTGATCGCCTTCCAGAGCCTGCGCCTGCGCAACCTCCGCACCCGGCTGTTCGACTTCCAGTTCACCCTGGACAACTTCACCACGGTGCTGGGCTCGCCCGGGTTCTGGGACGCCCTCAAGGTCACCTTGATCTACAGCGTCGTCGGGACGGCGCTGTCCATCGGCCTGGGGCTGATCGCCGCCCTGGTGGTGCGCAAGCCGTTCAAGGGCCGGACCCTGGTCCGGGCGTCGATGCTGCTGCCCTACGTGGCCCCGGTGGTCGCGGTCACCTTCGTCTGGCAGATCATGCTCAACCCCGAGCTCGGGATCGTGAACGCCGTCGGGACCGACCTGCTCGGCTGGAAGGAGCCGATCCCGTTCCTGGAGCAGCGGACCGGCACCCTCAGCATCTTCGGCCTCGACCTGGGCGTGCCCACGGCTCTGATCGTGGTCATCCTCTACCAGGCCTGGCGCTACTTCCCGTTCTCGTTCCTGTTCATCCTGGCCCGGCTCCAGGCCCTGCCGGCCGAGCTGGACGAGGCCGCCCGGGTCGACGGGGCCACCCCCCTGCAGCGGTTCTGGCGCATCACCCTGCCCCAGCTCCAGGGCGTCATCGCCCTGCTGACCGTCCTGCGCTTCATCTGGACCTTCAACGAGTTCGACGACATCTACCTGCTCACCCAGGGTGGGGCGGGCACCGAGGTGGTGTCGGTGCGGGTGTTCAACTACCTCACCGGCCGCGGCGACATCGGTGCCGCCGCCGCTCTCTCGCTGGTGCTGGCCCTGCTGCTGATGGTGCTGCTGTTCGTCTACTTCCGGTTCTTCGTCGGCCGGGTCGAGGAGGCGGACGCGATATGAGCCGGACCGGCGTCGACACCGGGGTCGCCGAGCGCCCTCAGGCCCCACGGGCCCCGGCCAGGCGGCCGTCCCGCCCCCGCCCGCCCCTCAGCCGCGAGATCGTCGAGACCCGCATCCTCGGGGTGCTGAAGTGGATCACGATCGCCTTCTTCGTGGTCGCCACCCTGTTCCCCTTCTACTACATGGTCGAGCTGTCCATCCGCTCGATCGAGGACGTGGCCCTTGACCCGGGGGCGCTGTGGCCGCCCCGGGGCGCGTCACTGTCCGCCTTCGGCGAGGTCCTGCGCCCGGTCGCCGACGGCGGCCAGGGCTTCCTGGTCTTCCTGCGCAACAGCGGCCTGGTCGCGGTCGCCAGCGTGGTCGTCACCCTGGCGGTGTCGATCCTTGGCGCCTACGCGATCGCCCGGCTGCAGTTCTTCGGCCGCCGCCAGGTCAGCGTCCTGTTCCTGGCCGTGTACCTGTTCCCGGCCATCCTGCTGGCCATCCCGCTGTTCGTGTTCTTCACCCGCATCGGCCTGCGCGGGTCGCTGTTCGGCCTGGTGCTGGTCTACGTCTCCCAGATCGTCCCGGTCACCATCTACATGCTGCGCAACTACTTCGCGACGATCCCCGAGGGCCTGGAGGAGGCGGCCGCCCTGGACGGGGCCGGCCGCCTGACCATCATCCGCAAGATCTCCCTGCCTCTGGCCATGCCGGCGATCATGGCCACCAGCCTGTTCGTGTTCATGATCGCCTGGAACGAGTTCCTGTTCGCGCTGCTGTTCCTGGTCGAGAACCGCGAGAACTGGACGGTGTCGCTGGGCCTGTCCCAGCTCGCCGGCTCGGTGGAGGTGGCCAAGACCACCCTCATGGCCGGCTCGGTGATCCTGACCGTCCCCATCATCGTGCTGTTCTTCGCCACCGAGCGCCTGCTGGTCGAGGGCCTGACCAGCGGCGCCGAGAAGGGGTAGCCCCGGGGCCGGGGTCAGCGGCCGGGCTGGACCACGCCGGCCTCGTACGCCCAGATGACGGCCTCGACCCGGTCGCGCAGGCCGAGCTTGGTCAGAACCCGGCCGACGTGGGTCTTGACCGTGGCCGGCCCGACCACCAGCTCCCGGGCGATCTCGGCGTTGGACCGGCCCCGGGCGACCAGCTCCAGCACCTCCCGCTCCCGCTCGGTGAGCCGCTCCAGCTCGGCCGGCGGCGACGGAGCGGCCGGGGCGCGGGCGAACTCGGCGATCAGCCGCCGGGTCACCGCCGGCGCGATCAGCCCGTCCCCGGAAGCCACCGTCCGCACCGCCTCGACCAGCCCCTCGGGCGAGGTGTGCTTGAGCAGGAACCCGCAGGCCCCGGCCCGCAGGGCCTCGAACACGTACTCGTCCACGTCATAGGTGGTCAGCACCAGCACCCGAACCGGGTCGACCACCCCTGGCCCGGCCAGCCGCCGAGTCGCCTCGATCCCGTCCAGGTTCGGCATCCGGATGTCCATCAGCATCAGGTCCGGCCGCAACCGGGCCGCCTCAACGGCCTGTAGGCCGTCCGCCGCCTCCCCGACCACCTCGATGTCCGGCTCAGCCTCCAGCACCATCCGCAGCCCGGTCCGGACCAGCGCCTGGTCATCCACCAGCACGACCCGGATCACCGCGCCACCCCATGCAGCGGGAACCGGGCAGCCACCCTGAACCCCCCGTCCCGCCCGGCCCCGGCCTCCAGGTCGCCGCCGAACAGCCGCACCCGCTCGTGCATGCCGACCAGGCCGTGCCTGGGCTCGGGGGTTCCTGGTCCGGGCCCATCGCCGGCTGCTGAGGACCCGGCTGTCCACAGGGGGGCGGCCCCACCGGCGCCGGTCTCGTCGGAGGGTCTGGGTCCGTGACCGTTGTCGATGGCGGTGACTTCCAGGGCGTCGGGGCCGTAGCAGATGGTGAGCTGGGCTTGGGCGGGGCCGGCGTGCTTGAGGGTGTTGGTGAGGGCCTCCTGGGCGACGCGGTAGGCGGAGAGGTCGATGGCGGCCGGCAGGGGGCGGGGGGTGCCCTCGATGCGGAGGTCCACGGGGAGGCCGGCGGCCGACACCTGGGCGATGAGGGTGTCGAGCTCGGCGAGGGTCGGTTGGGGGGCGAGGCCGTCGGGGCGGTCGTCCTCGCGAAGGGCGCGGAGCAGGCCCGGGACGGCCTCCAGGCCGCGGCGGCCGGCGTCCTCGACGGCGGCGAGGGCGCCCCGGGCCTGGTCGGGGGCGACGTCCAGGAGGCGGCGGGCCGCGCCGGCCTGGATGACCATGACGCTCATGTGGTGGGCGATGACGTCGTGCAGCTCGCGGGCGATCCGGGCCCGCTCGGCGGCCACCGCCCGGTCGGCCTCCCGCTGGCGGTCGCGCTCGGCCCGCTCGGCCCTGGCCGCCAGCTCCTGGGCGTAGGCCCGCCGGACCCGCACGTACCGGCCCCAGGCCCACATGGCGCTGAAGAAGAACAGCAGGTACAGGACGCGGACCCAGCTGGCGATCGACCAGTAGGGGCCGAGGCCGACCGCCCACTGGACGGCCATCAGGCCCTGCACGGTGGCCAGGGCGGCCAGCGAGGTCCGCCGGTCGCGCTCCGCGGCCACGCTGAAGAGGGCCAGCGGCAGCCCGAAGTCGAACTGGCTGGGCGGGAACCCGATGGCGTAGTAGGCGGTGTTGGCGGCCAGCACCACCCCGAACACGCCCACCGGATACCGGCGCCGCCAGGTGAGCGGCAGTCCCTGGAGCAGGATCAGCGCCACCGCCAGGCCGTTCAGGTCCACAAAGGGCGCCGGCGCGCCCTCGTTGACCCCGAGGCCGAGCAGCAGCAGCTGGGTCACGACCACGGCCAGCCCCAGCAGCCCGTCGGCCACCTCCGGCGCCAGGCGGGGCCAGGGCCGGCGCCAGCGTGCCCGGCCGTCCATGGCTGCACGGTAGCCGAGCGACCGGCCCTGGTCATCCCCCCGCCGGTGGACCGGCCGTCCGTCGGGCGGGGGAGCCGGGCCAGGAGGTGTGCCCGGTCGTCCACAGGCCCGGCGACCCGCCTCCATCCCTGGGCGGCCCCCTCAGCCCGCGCGGTGCCTCAGGCCCCGGGCAACGTGTCGGCCAGGACCGCCATGGCGGCGTTGCGGCCGTTGAGGGCGATCACCGAACCGGCCGGGTGGGTGGCGGCGCCGCACAGGTAGAGGCCGGGGACCGGGGTGCGGGGGGTCAGGCGGTGCTCCCACATCTGGTCGGGCATGGTCTCGCCCTGGAAGATGTGACCGCCGGTGAGGCCGATGCGTCGCTCGATGTCGGGGGGGCCGAGGACCTCGTAGTCGGCCACGCAGTCGGGCAGGTCGGGGGCGAACTCTGCGATGGCGTCAAGGATCAGCCGGCCGATCCCGGAGCGGCGGCTGTCCCAGTCGCCTTCGGCCAGGTGATACGGGGCGTACTGGGCGAACACGCTGACCAGGTGGCGGCCGGGCGGGGCGACCGACGGGTCGTAGGCGGTCTGGAAGTAGACCTCGCAGAAGCCGATGTTGGGCACGCCCCGCTCGGCGTCGGCGAAGGCCGCCTGGGCGGCGTCCAGGCCGCGGGTCACGTCCACCATGGCCCGGTGGGGGTCCAGGCCGCGGGCGGCCGGGAAGGCCGGCAGCCGGTGCAGGGCGGCGTTCAGCTTGACCACCGGCGAGCGCAGCTGCCAGCCGTCCACCCGGGCCCGGTAGGCGGCGGGCACGGCGTCCGGGTCGACCAGGGCCAGAGTTCGCCGGGGGTCGGCGTTGGACACCACACGGTCCGCCCGGATCAGCTCGCCGCCCCCCAGCCGCACTCCCTCGCCGGGCAGAACCTCGGCCACCGGCGCCCCGGTGGCCAGCTGGGCGCCGAGGTCGCGGGCGGCCTGGGCGATGGCGAAGGAGACCTGGCCCATCCCGCCCTCGACATAGCCCCACAGCGGCCCCTGGCCCAGAAGGTCACCCTGGTAGTGCATGAGCTTGATGGAGGCGGTGCCCGGGTCCCGGGGGCCGGCCCAGGCGCCGATGACCCCCTGGCCGTACAGGGCGTCCTTCATCCGCTGGTCGTCCACGTAGCGGTCGAGGGTGTCGGCGATCGACTCCTCGAACAGCACCGAGATCAGCTCGGCGTCGTTGCCGAGGCGCTTCTCCAGCTGGTCGCGGGTCGGGGAGTCGCCCTGCCAGCTGTCGCCCTCGGGCCCGGTCCGCAGGGCCAGGCGCAGCCGGTCGAACATGTCCTCGTAGGCCAGCATCCCCTGGATGTCGCGCTCGGCGAAGTGGTTGGCGCGCAGGTGGGCCACGGTCTGGTCGTGGTCGACGAACTGGGCCAGGGAGGTGCCGTCGGCGAACGGCACCCACAGGTTGGGGTCAGCGACGAACACCCGGTACCCGTAGCGTTCCAGGTGCAGCTCGTCCACGACCGTCTGGTCGAGTAGCCCGACCACATAGGCGCACGGGCTGACCAGGTACCCGGGGTCGGCGAAGGGCTGCTCGAGGGTGCAGGCGCCCCCCAGGCGCTCGCGCCGCTCCAGCACCAGCACCGACCGGCCGGCCCTGGCCAGGTAGGCGGCCGCGGTCAGGCCGTTGTGGCCGCCGCCGACCACGACCACGTCCCAGCGGCGGGCGGCCAGCTCGGGCAGGGGAGCGGGCAGGCCGACCTGCCCCAGGGCCGCGGCCACCGGAGAAGCGTCCATGCGATCGACCCCTCCAGATCTTGAATGGCTGTTCAAACAATCATGCGGGGAGGGCGGCCGGCGGTCAACCGAGGCTTACGTCCTATTTACCCCCTGGGGGTATGCTGGTAGCTGTGGAGAAGTCTTCGAGGAGCCGTTCATGACCGCCAGTATCCGCTTCGGCCGCATCGCCGGGATCCCCGTCGGGGCGAGCTGGAGCGCCCTGCTCATCGCCCTGCTGTTCGCCTGGTCGCTGGGCGGGGAGCTGCTGCCCGCCCAGGTCCCGGGGCTCGCCCCGGCCGCCTACTGGCTGGCCGGCGCCGCCGGGGCCGGGCTGTTCCTGGCCTCGCTGCTGGCCCACGAGATCGGCCACGCCCTGGTCGCCCGCCGGGCCGGGCTGCGGGTCCGCGGCATCACCCTGTGGCTGCTCGGCGGGGTCGCCCAGCTCGAGGACGAGCCGGCCAGCCCCCGCGACGAGCTGCGGGTGGCGATCGTCGGCCCGGCCATCAGCCTGGCCCTGGCCGGCGTCTTCGGGGTGGCCGCGGCCGCCCTGTCGGTGGTCGGCGCCCCCGCCCTGCTCGTGGTCGTGGCCGCCTGGCTGGCCCTTGGCAACGTCGCCCTGGGCGTGTTCAACCTGCTCCCGGCGGCCCCCCTTGACGGCGGTCGGGTGCTGCGCGGGCTGCTCTGGCGCCGCCACGGCAACCGCGTCCGGGCGGCGGTCACCGCCACCCGGGCCGGGGTGTGGGTCGGCACCGGCCTGGTCGCCTACGGCCTGCTCGGTGCCTTCACCGGGTGGGGGATCGGCACCCTGTGGACGGCGCTGGTCGGCTGGTTCCTGGTCATCGCCGCCAGGCAGGAGCGCGAGCTGGCCCTCCTCGGCGGCGGCCTGGACCGTGGCCTGCGGGCCGCCCAGGTCATGACCCCGGCCCCGGCGGTCGCCCCGGCCTGGTTCACGGTCGACGCCTTCCTGCGCAACTACCTCGAGCCCTGGCAGGCGGCCACCCTGCCGCTGCGCGGCTTCGACGGCCATCCGGCCGGGGTGGTCACCGCGGCCGCGCTGTACGCCGTCCCGGCCGACCGGCGCCACATCGTCCGCGCCGGCGACGTCGCCATCCCCATGTCGGCCCTGGTGCTGGTCGGCCCCGACGAGCCGGTCGCCGACCTGGCGGCCCGCCTGGCCGGCGGCCGCACCGTGGCCGTGGTGGTCTCTGGCGGCCAGCTGCTCGGCCTCATCACCGCCGCCGACCTGGCCCGGGCCGCCGGCCAGGGCGAGCGCCCGCGGGCGGTGGCCTGAGCCGCGGGAACAAGCGGCCCCGGCCGGCCGTTCAGGGTCGGGAGATGACCCACCGCTACCCGCCGCCGCCGTCGCTGGCCGAGCTCGGGCTGGAGCCGCCCGAGGCGGCCGCCGGCGGGCGGCGGTCGGGCCAGGACCTGCCCAAGCCCAAGCGGTTCCGGTCTCAGCTGCTGGCCGGCTGGATCGCCGACACCTTCCCGCCGTGCACGGTGGCCGACGTCGGCGGGGGCAAGGGCCTGCTCACCTGGCTGCTGAACGAGGCCGGGTTCCAGGCCGAGGTCGTCGACCCGGTCGACCAGCCGCTGCCCTCCCGCTACCGGGACCTTGCCACCGGCCGGCGGGTGCGCCTGCACGCCGGCGACCGGGTGCCGCGCCGCCGCACCCGGTTCGGGCCGGCCCTCGGCCGCCGCTACGACCTGCTGGTCGCCCTGCACGCCCACGGCAGCAACCTGGCCGTGCTCGACACCGTCGCCCAGGCCCGCAACAGCTGCGTGGTCCTGCCCTGCTGTGTGGTCGAGGAGCCCTCGGCCCCCGCGCCCGGCCAGAACTGGTTCATGTGGCTGGTCGACCGGGCAAGGGCCGTCGGCCTGGAGCCCGAGTTCTTCGCCCTCAACTTCTCCGGCCAGCGCGTCGGGTTCGCCATCCGCGGGGAGCGGCCGCCCGGCTAGGCCGGCCGTCGCCAGGCCATCGCCACCACCTCCACGCCCTTGCGGTCCACCGGGCAGTCCAGCACCGGCCGCAGACCGAGGGCGGCGGCGGTGGCCCGCAGGCCAGGGGCCTGCCAGGCCGCGCACAGCCAGGCGGCGGCCCCGCCTGGACGCAGCAGCCGGGAGGTCTCGGCCAGGGCCTGGCCGGCCAGCGACCCCACCGACCGGTCATAGGGGGGCTCGGTGGCCACCGCGTCCACCGAGCCGGCGCGCAGCGGCAGGACGCGGGCGTCGGCCACCAGATGGCCGCCCAGCCGGCCCAGGCCGTGCCGCAGCGCCGGGTCCAGGTCGGCGGTCAGCACGCGCCAGCCGGCCGCCCTGGCCTCGAGGGTGACCCCGCCGACCCCGGCGAAGGGGTCCAGCAGCCACCCCGGCCCGGCCGGGGCGACCAGGTTGACCAGCAGCCGGGCGTCGCACACGGGCAGGCCCCGCCGCTCCAGCGGGCCGGCGCCGCCCCGGTAGCCCCGCACCGGCCGCACCGGCCCGCCGCCCGCCTCGAGCAGGAACACCCGCCGGTCCGGGGCCTGGCCCCGGTGGCCG
>JBJMHP010000391.1:0-23626 GCA_045807325.1 Actinomycetes bacterium
CTCCTCGCTGAGGAAGTCCATGTGCAGGTCGGGCCGGCCGGCCACGACCAGCCAGTCGGGGACGGTGCCCATGTTGTCGGTGGTGAAGCACTTGCTGCCGGCGTCCAGCACGAACCGCTCGGCGGTCGGCCTGGCCACCACGGTGGCCAGCACCCGGGCCGCGGTCATGGCCTCGGTGGCCACCCCGAGCCGCATCATGGTGGCGTCGTTGAGGGCGTAGGTGCCCGGGCGGATCTCGGTGACGCCGTCGACGAACGCGCCGATGCGGGCCGTGGGGGTCGAGCCGACGCTGATCTCGGCCAGGTCGATCCCCTGGCGGCGGCACAGCTCGGCCGTCTCGACCAGGTCCAGGACCTCGCGCTCGGCCAGCCGCCGCAGCTCGGCGGCCGTGGGGGAACGGTAGGCGTGGCCGGCGTGGGTGAGCAGCCCGGCCAGCTGGACGCCGGGGACGCGGGTGACCCGGCCGACCAGGTCGGCGGTGGGCGGGCCGGGCGGGCGGCCGAGCCGGTGCAGGCCGGTGTCGACCTCGACCAGGACCTCGACGTCACGGCCGAGCTCGCGGCCCAGGCGGCCCAGGCCCTCGGCCACCTCGATCGAGTCCAGGGTCACCCGCACCCGGGCCCGTTCCAGCAGGGCGGCCAGGCGGCGCAGCTTGTCGTCCCCGACCAGCGGGTAGGCGATCAGCAGGTCGTCCAGGCCGGCGTCGGCCATGACCTCGGCCTCGCCCAGCTTGGCGCAGGTGATCCCGGCGGCGCCCGCGGCCACCTGCAGGTGGGCGATCTCGGGGGATTTGTGGGTCTTGGTGTGGGGGCGGAGCCTGACCCCGGCCCGGGCGGCCACGGCGGCCATCTCGGCCAGGTTGGCCTCCAGCGCGTCCAGGTCGACCAGCAGCGCCGGCGTCTCCAGCTCGGCCAGGGTGGCGCTCACCCCGAGGTCGCCACCGGCAGGGGGCGGGTCCGGATCACCCGCCCGGTGTCGCGGTCGAAGAAGTGGAACCGCTCGGGGTTGACCGACAGCCGAACGCCGCTGCCCGGCCGGGCGGCGCACCTGGCGTCCACCGCGGCGGTGAACACGCTGGTCCCCTCGGCCGCGACCAGGGGGATGGGGGCGCCGGCCTCGGGGTCCTCGTCGACCCCCTCGACCTGGACGGGCGGCGCCTCCACGCTGAACAGCACGTGCGCCTCGGAGCCGAGGTCCTCGACCACGTCGGCGGTCACCTCGATGACCGGCAGCCGCTCGTCGTGCCACACGCGGGCGTCCTCGAAGTCGGAGGGGCGGATGCCGAGGATCACCCTGCGGCCGTTGTAGGCCTCCAGGTCGGTGCCGGCCGGGACGGGCAGCCGGTGGCCGCCGAACTCCAGCTTGTCGCCGGTGACGGTGGCCTCGACCAGGTTCATCATCGGCGAGCCGATGAACCCGGCCACGAACAGGTTGACCGGGTGGTGGAACAGCATCTGGGGGGTGTCGACCTGCTGGAGGACGCCGTCGCGGACCACCGCCACCCGCGTCCCCAGGGTCATGGCCTCGACCTGGTCGTGGGTGACGTAGACGATGGTGGTGCCGAGCTGCTTGTGCAGCCGGGCCAGCTCGGCCCGCATCTGCACACGCAGCTTGGCGTCCAGGTTGGAGAGGGGCTCGTCCATCAGGAAGGCCTGGGGCTCGCGGACCATGGCCCGGCCGATGGCCACCCGCTGGCGCTGGCCGCCGGACAGGTCGGACGGCTTGCGGGCCAGGTAGTCCAGCAGGGCCAGGACCCCGGCGGCCCCGTCGACCCGCTGCTTGACCAGCGGCTTGGGGGTGCGGCGCAGGCGCATGCCGAAGCCGATGTTCTGCTCAACGGTCATGTGGGGGTACAGGGCGTAGTTCTGGAAGACCATGGCGATGTCGCGGTCCTTGGGCTTGGCGTCGGTGACGACACGGTCGCCGATGGTGATCTCGCCGTCGGTGACCTCGTCCAGGCCGGCGATCATGCGGAGAATCGTCGTCTTGCCGCAGCCCGACGGGCCGACCAGCACCATGAACTCGCCGTTGTCGATCTCGAGGGACACATCACGCACGGCCTGGACCCCGCCGGGGAACTCCTTGCTCACGTGCTCGAGAACGATCCTGCCCATCTCTGCCTCCTCAGCGGTTCGAGGCCGCGACCGGTTGGAGTGCTCCTAGACGCTCATGGGTGAGGGTGGCACGAAGGCGCTCGGCCGCTCCAGGGGGGGCGCCGAGCCGGTCCAGGCCGAGCAGGGCCGCTCCGACCACCGGGGGGGCGGTGAGCTGGGTCAGCCGGGCCGCCGGGGCCAGCCTGACCAGCTCGGACCGGATCCGCTGGAGGAAGGCGGGGGCGTCGCGGTGGAACAGCCCGCCGCCGCAGACCACGTCGACGTCGAGCCCGGCCAGCCCGAGCCGGCCGATGGCCGCCCCGGCCATGGCCACCACCTCGTCCACCTGCCGGGCCACGATGCCGTCGGCCACCGGGTCGCCGGCCTCGGCCTCGGCGAACACCAGCGGGACCAGCTCCAGCACCCGGCCCCGCTCGACCCGGCCCGAGAACAGCGCCTCGACCACCTCCAGGGCCGAGCCCAGGCCGAACCATTCCGCCACCGCCCGGGTCAGGGTGGTGGCCGGCCCGCGGCCGTCCTCGCCCCGCAGGGCGGCCCCGACCGCGGCCACGCCGACGTCGCGGCCGCCGCCCCAGTCCCCCGACAGCTCCCCGATGGCCGGGAAGCGGACCTCGCGGCCGTCGGGGGCCACCCCGACGCAGTTCATGCCCGCCCCCACCACCACCCCGACCCCCCAGGTGCGGGCGCTGCCGGCCCGCAGGACGGCGAACACGTCGTTGTGCAGCAGCACCCGGCGGGCCCAGCCGCGGCCGGCGACCGCCGGCGCGACCGCCCGGTCGTCGGCCGGGAAGTCGAGGCCGGCCAGGCACCACACCCCGACCTCGGCCAGCGGCCGGTCGCCGGCCGGGACGCCGGCGTCGGCGCAGGCCGCCCCGACCAGGGCCTCCAGCGCCTCCATGGCCGCCGGGACCCCCAGGTGGTGGTGGGAGGCCCCGGGCCCGCGGGCCGCCCCGAGCACGCCGCCGGCGGCGTCGACCAGGGCGACGTCGGTCTTGGAGTTGCCGCCGTCGACGGCCAGCACCGCCGGGCCGGTCACCGGCGCTCCCCACCCGATGTAGAGTAAGAAAACTTTCCTAACCTACTCATGGTCGCTGCACCATAGCAGCGCGTGGCAGCGAGAGGAAGGGGGCGTCCCGTGGGCCTCAAGATCGCCGTCGTCGGGGGCGGCAGCACCTACACCCCGGAGCTGGTCGAGGGCCTGGCCACCCGGTCCGACCGGCTCCCGGTGGACGAGCTGGCCCTGTTCGACGTCGACGCCGAGCGCCTGGAGGTGGTGGGCGGCCTGGCCGGGCGCATGCTGGCCCGGGCCGGCTGGGACGGCCACCTGGTCCGCACCGGCCGCCGGGCCGAGGCCATCGACGGGGCCGACGTCGTGGTCGTGCAGCTGCGCGTCGGCGGCCAGGCCATGCGCCTGGTCGACGAGACCCTGCCGCTGGAGTTCGGCTGCGTCGGCCAGGAGACGACCGGGCCGGGCGGGTTCGCCAAGGCCCTGCGGACCGTCCCGGTGGTGCTCGAGCTGGCCGAGGAGACGGCCCGCCGCGGCGCCCCCGGGGCCTGGTTCGTCGACTTCACCAACCCGGTCGGCATCGTCACCCAGGCCCTGCTCGACCGGGGGCACCGGGCCATCGGGCTGTGCAACTCGGCCATCGGGTTCCAGCGCCGCTTCGCCGCCCTGCTGGGCGTGGCCCCCGACCGGGTCGAGCTGGAGCACGTCGGCCTCAACCACCTCACCTGGGAGCGGGCCGTCCGGGTGGACGGGGCCGACCGGCTGCCCGAGCTGCTGGAGGGCCACGGCCGCGAGCTGGCCGGCGACCTGGGGCTGCCGGTGGCCCTGCTGGAGGACCTGCGGGCCGTGCCCTCCAGCTACCTGCGCTACTACTACGCCACCTCCCAGGTGCTGGACGAGCAGCGGCGCCGGCCGTCGCGGGCCGAGCAGGTGGCCGAGATCGAGCGCGGGCTGCTGGAGCTGTACCGCGACCCGGCCCTGGACACCAAGCCCGAGCTGCTGGAGCGGCGCGGCGGGGCCTTCTACAGCGAGGCCGCGGCCGCCCTGGTCGCCTCCCTGCACGCCGGCACCGGAGATGTCCAGGTGGTGGACGTCCGCAACGACGGCACCCTGGCCGGCCTCCCCGACGACGCGGTGGTCGAGGTCCCGGCCCGCATCGACGCCGACGGCGCCCACCCGCTCCCCCTGGCCCCCCTGGCCCCCGAGCTCCTCGGCCTGGTCCAGCAGGCCAAGGCGTACGAGCGGCTGGCCGTGGAGGCGGCGGTGACCGGCGACCGGACCGTGGCCCGCAAGGCCCTGCTGGCCAACCCGCTGGTCGGCGACTACCGGGTCGTCGGGCCCCTGCTGGACGCGCTGCTGGAGGCCAGCCGCCCGTTCCTGCCGCGCTTTTTCCCCAGCACCTAGCCGGCGGCCAGCTCGCCGGCGTGGCGCTGGACCTTGGCCAGGGCCTCGACCGCGTCCTCGACCCCGCGCCGGCCGGCCCGGAACACGCTCTCGTCCAGGTACACCGTGCGCCGCAGGGCGGCCTCCTCGGCCACCGGGAACGACATGGTCGCCGGGTCGAGCCGGCCGGCGTGCTCGACCGCCACCGGCAGGCGCGACCGCCCCGGCTGGAACAGGTCGTAGCGGCTCATCGGCTCGTACCCCTCCCAGGCCCCGACCCCCTCGGCCTCCAGCGCCTCGCACACCCTGGCGTTGCTCACCCCGGCGAAGGCCTCGGGCTCGATCTGCACGATGTAGCGGTAGAAGCTCCAGCGGGTGATGCGCGGGTCGGGCGGGAGCAGCCGCAGCCACGGCAGCCCGGCGGCCAGCTCCTGGAGGAGGCGGCCGGCCTCGGCCCGCTCGGCCTGCTGGCCGGGGAGGCGATCCAGGGCCCGCAGCAGCAGGGCCGCGTGCAGCTCGCCGAGTCGGTAGTTGGCCCCGAAGGTGAGCTCCTTGCCGTCGGGGTCCTTGGCCCGGCCGCAGTCGATCAGCGAGTGGGCCAGGCGGGCCAGCCGCTCGTCGTCGGTGAGCAGGGTGCCGCCCTCCCCGGCGGTGAGCAGCTTGGTCGACTGGTGGCTGAAGGAGCCGAACTCGCCGAAGCTGCCGGCCCCGCGGTCGCGCCAGCGCTGCCCGTGGGCATGGGCGCAGTCCTCGACCAGGGCCAGCGAGTGCCGCCGGGCGAGCTCGACGATCCGGTCCATGTCGGCCATCTGGTGGCCCAGGTGGACGGGCATGATGGCCCGGGTCCTGGAGGTGACGGCGGCGGCGACCTGGTCGGGGTCGACGGTCAGGGTGCCAGCCACGACGTCGCAGAACACCGGCAGGGCCCCGGCCGCCATGGCCGCATACGGGGTGGCGGCGAAGGTCAGGGCGGGGACGATCACCTCGTCGCCCCAGCCGATCCCGAGGGCCTTGAGGGCGACCTCCATGGTGACGGTGCCGTTGGCCATCACCACCCCGTGCCGCGAGCCCTGGTAGGCGGCGAAGCGCTCGGCGAAGGCGGCCGCCCGCGGCCCCGGCTCGGGGAAGCCGCCCCAGCGGCCGCCCCGCACCACCTCGGCCGCCGCCTCGACGTCGCCCTCGTCCCAGACCGGCCAGGCCGGGTAGCCCTGGGGCCGGACCGGGGCCCCGCCGTGCAGAGCAAGCTGCCCCATCTCGTTCCTCCCGTAGCGGGGTTGACTTCCCGGGACCGCCGTCGATAATGAGCGGACGTGAGGAAGGTTTCCTAACTATAACAGGGAGATCCCGTGGCGGAGCGGCTGCCGACGGTAGGCACGCCCAGCCTGCTGCGGGCGATCAACGCCCGCACGATCCTCGAGCGGATCCAGTCCAGCGGCCCGGTCTCCCGGGCCCAGGTGGCCCGGGACAGCGGCCTGTCCAAGCCGACGGTCTCCCTCGGCCTCACCGCCCTGCTGGAGGCCGGCCTGGTCCGGGAGGTCGGCCGCTCCAGCGGCCGCCCCGGGCCCAGCGCCGTCCTGTACGAGCTGAACCCGGCCGCCGGCTGGGTGGTGGGCGTCGACATCGGCCGCCGGCGGGTCAGGGCCGCCCTGGCCGACATCACCGGGGCCGTGGTCGGCCGCCGCGACGAGGGGGCCCGCGCCTCCAGCGCCCGCTCCCTGATCGGCCAGGTCGGCGCCATCGCCCACGCCCTGGCCGCCGAGGCCGGCATCGGCTGGGACCAGGTCCATCAGGTCACCGTGGGCAGCCCCGGGGTGTTCGAGCCGGTCCGGGGCGCGGTCACCCTGGCCCCCAACCTGCCCGGCTGGGGCCGCCAGGGGCTGCTGGCCGCCCTGCGCGAGGAGCTCGGGGACCGCATCGGGGTCGAGAACGACGTCAACCTGGCCGCCGAGGGCGAGCGCTGGCGGGGCCTGGGCCGGGAGGTCCGCAACTTCGGGTTCCTGTCGGTCGGCACGGGCGTCGGCATGGGCCTGGTCCTGGACGGCAAGCTGTACCGGGGCGCCGGCGGCGCCGCCGGCGAGGTCGGCTACCTGCCCATCGGGGCCGACCCCTATGACCGGCAGGTGCGGCGCCGGGGGGCGTTCGAGGAGTCGGTCAACGGGGCCGCCGTGGTCCGCCGGGCCACCGAGGCCGGCATGGGCGGGTCGCTGTCCGCCAAGAAGGTGTTCGCCCTGGCCGCCAAGGGCGACCCACTGGCCCGGGGGGTGGTCGAGGACGAGGCGCGGCGCCTCGCCCTCGGCCTGGCCGTGGTCACCGCCGTGGTCGACCTGGAGCTGGTGATCCTCGGCGGCGGGGTCGGCGGCAACGCCGAGCTGCTGCTCTCCCCCATCGAGCGGGAGCTGCGGGCCCTGTCCCCCATCCGGCCCCGGCTGGCCGTCTCGGCGCTCGGCGAGGACGCCGTCCTCCAGGGCGCCGTGGCCACCGCCCTGGCCGTTGCCCAGAGCCGGTTGTTCGACCCCGCGACCATGCTCGACCGGAAGGAGCTCGTGGTCTGACCAGCTGGCGGCGGAACGGTCCGCCTCCGGGAAAGGAGTGCTCCATGCGACGACGCCTCATCGGTCTCCTGGCCCTGGCCCTGCTCGCCGCCGCCTGCACCGCCGGCGGCGGCGGCAGCGACAAGCCGGCGGCCACCATCGACCCCAACGCCAACCACGCGCCGCTGACCCTGACCGTCTGGAGCAACTTCTCGGCCCGCGAGCTGGGCGTGACCACGGCCGCGCTCAAGACGGTGACCCAGAAGTACCCGTGGATGACGGTCAAGCACGTCGGCAGCAAGGACGACCAGGCCATCTCGCGGGCCATCAACGGCGGGACCCCGCCCGATGTGGCCATCTCCTTCACCCCGGACAACGCCGCCCGGTTCTGCGACACCGGGGCCTGGCAGGACCTGACCCCGTACCTCGCCTCCTCCAAGGTCGACAAGGCCCAGGTCTGGCCGGCGGGCGTGTTCAGCTACACCTCGTTCGAGAACAAGCAGTGCGCCCTGCCGATGCTGACCGACGCCTTCGGCCTCTACTACAACACCGACCTGCTCAAGAAGGCCGGCATCTCGGCGCCGCCCAAGACCACCACCGAGCTGGCCGACATGGCCAAGAAGCTGACCGAGTACAACCCCGACGGCAGCATCAAGGTGCTCGGCTTCCTGCCCCTGATCGGCCTCTACGGCTCGACCACGGTGAACACCCTGGGCCACGCCTACGGGGCCAAGTGGTACGACGACGCGCTCAAGCCGACCCTCGCGTCCGACCCCAACTGGGCCAAGATGCTGACCTGGCAGAAGGCCATGGTCGACGCGGTCGGCTACGACAAGCTGCAGAAGTTCGCGGCCAAGCTGGGCGGGGCCAACTCCGAGTTCTCGGCCCAGAACGGCTTCGAGACCGGCAAGATCGCCATGATGCAGGACGGCGAGTGGCGCAACGCCTTCATCGAGGGCGACAAGTCCACGGTCAACTACGGCACCGCGCCGTTCCCGGTCGACGCCGACCAGCCCGGCCTGTACGGCTCCGGGCAGATCGGCGGCACCATCGCCGGCGTCCCCAAGGGGGTCAAGCACGCGGCCGAGTCCTGGCTGCTGCTCCAGTTCATGACCACCGACAACACCTACCTGACCACCCTGGCCCACGGCCTCAAGAACGTGCCCAGCACGGTCGAGTCGCTGAAGGACCCGCAGCTCCAGGCCGACAAGCATTTCAAGCCATTCCTCGACATCTTCGCCAACGAGCAGTCGACCTTCAAACCGATCACCCCGATCGGCATCACCGACTTCGACCTGTTCCAGTCCTTCGCCCAGAAGTGGCAGGCGGGCAAGGTCCCCGACCTCCAGGCCGGCCTCAAGCAGCTCGACGATCAGATCAGCAAGCAGCTCCAGCTGGGATAGGGAAGCCAGATGGCCACGATCGCGGAGCGGCAGCCCACCTCCGAGCGGGCCCGCCTGGCCGAGCGTCGCCGGAGGCGGCGGCGCTCGGCCGTGCGGCGGCAGCTGGTCGCGCTCGCCTTCATGTCGCCATGGATCATCGGGTTCAGCGTCTTCTACGTGTACCCGATGGCCTCCAGCCTCTACTTCTCGTTCACCAAGTACGACATCCTGAGCCAGCCGGAATGGGTGGGGCTGGCCAACTACCGGTTCATGTTCACCAGCGACCCGCTGTTCTGGGTGGCGATCAGGAACACCCTGTGGATCATGGTCATCCTGGTCCCGCTCCAGGTGCTGTTCGGCATCGCCACGGCGACCGTCCTGACCAGGGTCAAGCGCGGGCTGCCGTTCTACCGCACGGTCTTCTTCCTGCCCACCATGGTCCCGCTGGTGGCGGCCGCGCTCGGGTTCATCTATATCCTCAACCCGGCCGGGCCGGTCAACCGCATCCTGGGGCTGCTGCACCTGCCCGAGCCGCTGTGGTTCGTGGACCCGCGCTGGACCAAGCCGGGCCTGACCCTGATCGGCCTGTGGGGCATTGGCCAGGTGATGATCATCTTCCTGGCCTCGCTGCTGGACGTGCCCAGGCAGCTGTACGAGGCGGCCGAGCTGGAGGGGGCCCGGCCGTGGCAGACGTTCCGCCACGTGACCCTGCCGATGATCTCCCCGGTGATCTTCTTCTCGGTGCTCATCGGGATGATCCAGGGCTTCCAGTACTTCACCCAGGCGTTCGTGATCTCCAAGGCCGGCGACCAGGACCACGAGGTCGGGTTCCCCCAGGACTCGCTGCTGTTCTACACCAGCCGCCTGTACCAGCAGGGCTTCGAGGGCTTCCACATGGGCTATGCCGCCGCCCTGTCCTGGGTGATGTTCGTGGTCATCATGGCCTGCACCGTGGTCCTCATCCGCAGCTCACGCCGGTGGGTCCACTACCAGGGAGGGTTCCGATGAGCGCCACCACCGCCGCCGGGGCCGCGGGCCGGACCCGGCGCCCGGTCCCCCCGGAGATCCGCCGGCGCAAGCTGCTGCTGTCGGTGGCCAACCACTCGGTGGCGATCGCCCTGTCGATCGCGTTCCTGCTGCCGTTCGTGTTCATCCTGGCCACCTCGCTGATGACCAACCAGCAGGCCCTGTCCCCCAACATCTGGCCGCGCCCGTTCGTGTGGTCGAACTACAAGACGGTGTTCGAGGCCTTCCCGTTCGTCCGCTACACCCTGAACACCGTCACCTACGCCGGGCTGGCCACCGTCGGGGTGCTGCTCTCCTGCGTCCCGGTGGCCTACGCCCTGTCGCGGCTGCAGTGGCGGGGCCGCCAGGCCGCCTTCCTGCTGGTCCTCTCCACCCTGATGCTCCCGCCCCAGGTGACGATCGTGCCGCTGTACGTCGTCTTTGTGCGGCTGGGCTGGATCGGGTCGCTCAAGCCGCTGATCATCCCGCTGTTCTTCGGCGACGCGTTCACCATCTTCCTGCTGCGCCAGTTCTTCCTGACCATCCCCCAGGAGCTGTCGGACGCGGCCCGGGTCGACGGGGCCAGCGAGCTCCAGATCCTGCTGCGGGTGATCGTGCCCCTGGCCAAGCCGGCCCTGGCCGCGGTGGCCCTGTTCCAGTTCCTCTACTCCTGGAACGACTTCTTCAGCCCGCTGCTGTACGCCGGCAACAACCCCGACGCCTGGACCCTGGCGGTGGCCCTGCAGCAGTTCACCACCCTGTCCCGCGGGGTCCTGTGGAACCTCCAGATGGCGGCGTCCCTGCTGTTCATGCTGCCCGTGATCATCATCTTCTTCTTCGCCCAGAAGGTCTTCGTCGAGGGGGTCACGCTCACCGGGGTCAAAGGTTGACCGACCGCGGCCGGGCCCGCCTGCGCGTCGCGCTGCTCGGGACCGGCTGGATCATGGACTTCCACGCCCGGGCGGTGCTGGAGCACCCGGGGGCCGAGCTGGCGGCGGCGGCCAACTGGCGGCGGCCGTCCCTTGACCGGCTGGCCGAGCGCCACGGCATCGCCCGCACCACCACCGACTGGCGGGCCCTGGCCGCCGACCCAGGGGTGGACGCGGCCGTCGTCGGCACCCCCAACGCCCTGCACGCCCCCCAGGCCATCGCCTTCCTGGACGCGGGCAAGCACGTGCTGGTGGAGAAGCCGATGGCCGCCAGCCTGGCCGAGGCCGACGCCATGGTCGCGGCCGCCCGCCGGAGCGGGGCGTTCCTGATGGTGGCCCACTGCTGGCGGTTCCACCCCGACGTGCGGGCCCTGCGGGCCCGGGTCGAGGCCGGCGAGCTGGGCGAGATCGTCAAGACCCGCAGCTACGGCGGGCACGCCGGCTGGGGGCCGTCCGGCTGGTTCACCGACCCCATCCTGGCCGGCGGCGGGGCCCTGGTCGACATGGGGGTGCACGCCATCGACACCGCCCGCTACCTGCTCGGCGACCCCGAGCCGGTGCGGGTCTGCGCCGCCGTCGGCACCCGCTACGGCGCCTATCCGGTCGAGGACGACGCCGTCCTGCTGCTGGGCTGGGCCAACGGGGTCACCTCGGTGGTCGAGTCGGGCTGGTGGCAGCCCCACCTGGGCGGCCTGGAGGCCGACACCGAGCTGTACGGCACCGGCGGCTACGCCCGGGTCTGGGACATGACCGAGCCGCCGCCCGGCTACCAGCACTGCACCCAGCCCATGTACTCGGCCCAGCTGGCCGAGTTCGTCGACGCCATCGCCGCCGGCCGCCAGCCCCGCCCCGGCGGCGAGGACGGCCGGGTGGTGGTGGGGGTCGTGGAGCAGGCCTACGCCTCGGCCAGGGGCGCGGCCGGGTGAGGGCGGTCCTGGGCGTCGACGGCGGCGGGTCCAAGACCCACGCGCTGGTCGCCGACGAGCGCGGCGAGGTCCTCGGGTTCGCCTCCAGCGGCCGCTCCAACTGGGAGGACACCGGGCTGGAGGCCGCCGGGGCGGCCCTGGCCGAGGCCATCGGCGGCGCCCTGGCCGCCGCCCAGGTCCCCCCGGGCGCCCTGGCCGCCAGCGCGTTCGGGCTGGCCGGGCTGGACTGGGACCCGGACCGGCCCATGCTGGGCGCCCTGCTCGACCCGCTCGGGCTGGCCGGGCCCAGGCGGCTGGAGAACGACTCGTTCATCGCCCTGCGGGCCGGGGCCAGCCAGCCGTTCGGGGTGGTGGTGATCGCCGGGACCGGTCACGTGGCCGCCGGCCGCGACCCCGCCGGCCGGACCGTCCGCACCCTCGGCCTCGGCCCCATGTACGGCGACTTCGGCAGCGCCACCGACGTGGCCGAGGAGGCGGTCCGGGCCGTGGCCGACGCCTACACCGGCCGCGGCCCGGCCACCAGCCTGAGCCGGCTGCTGCCGCCGCTGGCCGGCTGCGCGTCGGCCGAGCAGCTGCTCCAGCTCCTCAGCCGCGGGCTGGTCCCGCTGCCGGAGGCGGCCCCGCTGGTGCTCCAGGAGGCCGAGGCCGGCGACCCGGCCTGCCGCCAGATCGTCCTCCACGCCGGCGCCTCGCTGGGCGAGTCGGCCGCCGTGGTGGCCCGCCGGCTCGGCCTGGGCGGGCAGCGCTTCGAGATGGTCATGGCCGGCGGCCTGTTCCGGAGCCGGAACCGGCTGCTGGAGGGGACCCTGGTCGACACCATGGCCCGGCAGGCGCCGCAGGCCGTGCCGGTCCACCTCACCTGCCAGCCGGTGGTCGGCGCCGCCCTGGACGCCCTGGACCTGGCCGGCCTGCCCACCGACCCGGGCGTGCGGGACCGACTGGTCGCCTCCTCCGAGGGCCTGGCCGTCGCCCCCGGTGCGTGACCGTCCGGGCCGGTTCAGGGCCCGGCCGGGGCGGCGTCCAGGTCGCCGGCGATGAGGAGATCAGGGCCGGCCTCGTGGACGGTGCGGTTGGCCAGCTGAAGGCCGTCGGCGACCAGGCTGGAGCCGAGGTCGCCGACGGCCTCGGTGCCCTTGCCGAGCAGCAGGGGGGCCACGGCCACGACCACCCGGTCGGCCAGGCGCTCCCGCAGCATCGAGGTGATGACCCGGGCCCCGCCCTCCACCAGCAGCGAGCGGATCCCGAGGCGCCGCAGGACGGCCAGCCCCTCGGCCAGGTCGACCCCGTCCGGGGCGTCGCCCACGACCTCGACGGTGACGCCCCGCTCGCGCAGCTCGGCCCGCCGGTCGGGGCTGGACCGTTTGGTGGTCAGGACGACGGTGCCGGCGTCGGGGCCGAAGACGTTGGCCTCGGCCGGCAGGCGCAGGGTCGAGTCCAGCACCACCCGGATCGGGGACGCCCCCGGGACCATCCGCACCGTCAGCAGCGGGTCGTCGGCCAGGACGGTGCCGGCCCCGACCGCGACCGCGTCGCAGGCCGCCCGCAGGGCGTGGGAGATGCGCCGCTCCCGGGGGCCGCTGATCCACCTGGCGTCGCCGCTGCCGGTGGCGATCCGGCCGTCAAGGGTCTGGGCGTACTTGAGGACCACGGAGGGCCGGTCCGGGCGGGGGCGGACGTCGCCGAGCAGGGTGGTGGCGTCCACCGCCTGGCCGTCGCCGTCGGGGCCGGCGGCGGTGGCCAGCGGCTCCCCGCCCGGCCGGCGGTGGCCGAGCTGCTGGCGCTTGGTCTCCACGTAGCCGAGGTTGCGCAGGTGCGGCGCCGTCTGGATGGGCACCAGCTCCTCGACCACGATGCCCTCGCGGGCCAGGGCGGCCGCCTTGTGGGGGTTGTTGCTGAGCAGCCGCACGCTGCGCACGCCCACCCCGGCCAGGAGCTGGGCGGCCTCCCGGTAGTCGCGGCCGTCCACCGGCAGGCCCAGCTCCCGGTTGGCCTCCACGGTGTCGTGCCCCTGGTCCTGGAGCATGTAGGCCCGGAGCTTGTCGACCAGCCCGATCCCCCGCCCCTCGTGGCCGGGGACGTACAGCAGCAGCCCCCGGCCCTCGGCGGCCAGCCGCCGCATGGCCAGCCGCAGCTGCGGCCCGCAGTCGCAGCGCAGCGACCCCAGGGCGTCGCCGGTCAGGCAGCCCGAGTGCAGGCGGGTCAGGACGCCGCGGCCGTCGCCGATGTCCCCGCGGGCGAACAGGAGGTACAGGTCCCCCGAGGCCCACCGGTAGGCGCGAAGGTCGAACTCCCCGGCCCAGGTCGGCAACGAGAGGTGGGCGAGGGGCTGAGGCGCGACCATGGAGGCTCCTTGCGCTTGCTGTCAGTGACCGGACGCTGTCCGGGAACAACGCTAAGGTGGCACGCAACCCCGACCACCAAACCGACCAACGGCGGCCGGCCGCGGTCACGGCGAGGGAGAGGCCCTGGTGAAGGCGCGCGCGGTCCAGTTCGTGGCCCCCCGCGAGGTCGAGGTGCGGGAGGTCGAGCTCCCCGCCCCGGCCGAGGGCCAGCTGCTGGTGGCCACCGAGTGGTCGGGGATCTCGAGTGGGACCGAGCTGCTCGCCTACCGGGGCGAGGTCGACCCCGACCTGCCCCTTGACGAGACCATTGGCGCCCTGGCCGGCACCTTCGCCTACCCGTTCCGCTACGGCTACAGCGCGGTCGGCCGGGTGGCCCACCCCGCCGGCCCGTTCCAGGAGGGCCAGCTGGTCTTCGCCTTCCACCCCCACCAGGACCGGTTCGTGATCGACGCCGCCGACGCGGTCGCGGTCGACGGGCTGGAGGGCCGGGTGGCCACCATGTACCCGATGGTCGAGACCGCCCTCCAGGTGAGCCTGGACGCCGCCCCCCGCCTGGGCGAGGTGGTCGTGGTCACGGGCCTGGGGGCGGTCGGCATCCTGGTCGCGGCCCTGCTCGGCCGGACCGGGGCGGCCGTGCTCGGCTCGGAGCCGGAGCCGGCCCGCCGGGCCGCCGCCGGCCGCTTCGGGGTCCGGGCGCTGGCCCCCGACGCCGTGGCCGCCGCGGTGGCCGCCCAGACCGGCGGCCGCGGCGCCGACCTGGTCGTCGAGGCCAGCGGCAACCCCAAGGCGCTGGCCTCGTCCCTGGGGCTGCTGGCCCACGAGGCGACCGCGCTGGTCTGCTCCTGGTACGGCACCAGGCCGGCCCCGCTGCCGCTGGGCGGGGCCTTCCACCGGCGGCGGCTGGCCATCCGCGGCACCCAGGTGTCCACCATCCCGGCCGCCCTCGGCGCCCGCTGGGACCGGGCCCGCCGGGCCGAGCTGGCCTGGCGGCTGCTGCGGGAGCTGCCGGTGGCCGTCCTGTGCACCCACGCCTTCCCGTTCGAGGCGGCCGCCGAGGCCTACGCCTCCACCGACCGGAAGCAGGACGGCCTGATCCACGCCGCCCTGGCCTACCCAGGAGGGACCGCATGAACGCCGGCTACGAGGTGGGCTCCAGCGTCACCGTCCGGGCCCTGCACCAGATGCCCATGCCCGGGCCTGAGGGCGAGCTGCACGCCCACGACTACCGCTTCGACGTGGTGGTGGCCCGCGGCCAGCTGGACGAGCACGGCATGGTCTGCGACCTGGACGTGCTGCGGGACGCGATGGCGGCCATGGCGGCCCGGATCCGGGACCGGGACCTGGAGGCGATCCGCCCGCCCGAGGCCGAGGCCGTGACGGTCGAGGTCCTGGCCCGCTGGGCCCACCGGCAGCTGGGCGACGCCCTCGGAGGGTCGGGGGCCGACACCCTGGCCGTGCGGGTGTTCGAGACCCCCTCGGACTTCGGCGGCTACGCCGGCCCGCTGCCCTGACCGGCCGGCGCGGCCTCGCGCTGGGCGGCGAACAACCGCTCGGCCGACTTCGCCCAGGTCGGCCGGGCGGCGGCCCGCCGGGCGGCGGCCGCGGCCAGCCGCCCGCGCAGCTCCTCGTCGGCGGCCAGCCGCCGCAGGGCCAGGCCCAGCCCGGCCACGTCGCCGGGGTCGGCCAGCAGCCCCTCCCGCCCGTCGTCGGCGAGATGGGGCAGGTTGCCGGCCCGCCAGCCGACCACCGGGAGCCCGGCCGCCATGGCCTCCCCCCAGACCGTCCCGAACGGCTCACGCAGGCTGGGCAGGGCGAAGACGTCGGCGTCGCGGTACAGCAGCGCCACCTGCTCGGCCGGCACGGGACCGTGGACCACCACCCGGCCGGCCAGGTCGGGGCGGGCCAGCCGGGCCCGGACCCGGGCGCCGTAGCGCGGGTCGGCCCGGTCGTCGCCGGCCAGGTGCAGGGTGATCAGCTCGTCCGGGAGCCCGGCGACGGCCTCCAGGAGCTCCAGGATGCCCTTGCGCTCGACCCAGTTGCCCACGCACAGCAGGCTGGCGCGGCGCCCCCGGCGCAGGTCGGCCGGCGGGTGGCCGGAGGGGACGGGCAGGTCGCGGCCCGGGGGCACGACCCGGGTCCGCTCGGCCGGGAACCCCTGGGCGGCCAGCTCGTCGCCGAGGGCCTGGCTGGCCACGATGAGCAGCCGGGCCCGCCGCCAGGCCCGCCGGTCCAGCCGGGCCTGGAGGGCCCGCCGGGCCGGCCCGTGGTCGATCCCGCCCGGGGGCTGGTGCAGGCTCCCCACCACCGGCACCCGACCGTCCCGCAGCCACGGGCTCAGGAAGGCGGCGGCGATACTGTCCAGGACGAGCACCTCGGCCCTGGCCCGCCCGAGCACGGCCGGGCCGGCCAGCGCGGGCAGGGGGAAGGGCCGGTCGGGGAAGGAGACGAAGTCGACCCGGGCGTCGCAGGCGGGGGCCAGCTCGGCCATGCGGCGGTGGTAACGGTAGCCGCCGGTGAGGCGGCCGGGGTCGCCCAGGGTGACCAGGGAGACGGTGAGGATGCGGGTCATCCACGTGGCTCCGACGGTGTTCGGGCCCGACGGGCTGTACGGCGGCGGGGAGCGCTACCCGCTGGAGCTGGCGCGGGCCCTGGCCGCCGAGGTCGACTGCGAGCTGGTGACCTTCGGCCCCCGGCCCGGCCGCTGGCGGGAGCCGGCCGGGCTGCGGGTCCGGGTGCTGCGGCCGCTTGGCCGGCTACGCGGCCACCCCGCCCAGCCGGTGACCCCGCTGCTCCCCCCGGCGCTGGCCGGGGCCCAGATCGTCCACGCACATCAGTTCCGCAGCGTACCCTCCCGGCTGGCCGCGGTCACGGCCCGGGCCCGGGGGGCGGCCACGGCCGTCACCGACCACGGCCTGCCCGGCCGGACCTGGGGCGGCCTGGTCCACCGCCTGTTCGACCGGTACCTGACCGTGTCCCGGTTCTCGGCCGAGGTGCTCGGCGCCCCGCCGGCCAGGACCGAGGTCATCTACGGCGGCGCCGACCCGCGGCGGTTCGCCCCGCAGCCCGGCGGCGACCGCGACGGTGTCCTGTTCGTCGGCCGCCTCACTCCCCACAAGGGGGTCGACCGGCTCATCCGCGCCTTGCCGGCCAGGGCGGGGCTGCGGATCGCCGGCAGCGGCGGCCACGACCCCCGCCCGCCCGAGCGCGACTACCCGGACCTGCTCCGTCGCCTGGCCGAGGGCCGCGACGTCCGCTTCCTCGGCCCGGCGTCCGAGGAGGACCTGCCCGGCCTGTACCGCCGGGCCGCCGTCCTGGCCATGCCGTCGGTCGACCGCACCTGCTACGGCCGCCCGGTGCCGGTGTCGGAGCTGCTCGGCCTGACCGCGCTGGAGGCCATGGCCAGCGGCACCCCGGTGGTGGCCAGCCGCATCGGCGGCCTGGCCGAGGTGGTGGTCGACGGCGAGACCGGGTTCCTGGTCGAGCCCGGCGACCTGGCCGCCCTCCACGACCGGCTGGCCCTGCTGGTCTCGGACCGGCGGCTGGCCGCCCGGCTGGGAGCCAACGCCCGCGACCTGGTGGTGCGGCGGTTCACCTGGCGGGCCTGTGCCGAGCGGTGCCTGGCCGCCTACCTGACCGTCGGCTGAGCGGCGGCCACGGCGTCGGTGAGGCGGTCCACCACCGGCTCCCCGGTCGCCTCCAGCGCCTGGCGGTGGTGGGAGCCCCCGTCGTACAGCACGCAGCCGGCCCCGACCGCCCGCGCCGCCGCCAGGTCGTCAAGGGCGTCCCCGACCAGCAGCACCTGCTCCGGCTCCAGCTCGAGGGCGGCCAGGTGCGCTCGCAGGTGCTCGGCCTTGCCGCCGCCGTCGCTGCGGCGCAGCCCGTCCACCCGCACGAAGAACCGGCCGATCCCCAGCCGCTCGACCAGCGGCACCAGGTCGTCGTGCCGCCACATCGACAGCAGCGACTGGCTCAGCCCGGCCGCCGCCCCGGCGGCCAGCGCCGCCCGCGCATCCGGAGCAAGGGCCAGCCGCTCCAGCCGCCCCAGGTAGCTGTCGTGGTAGGCCCCATCCAGCGTCGCCCACTCCTCGGCCGAGATGGCCCGCCCCGCCACCTGCTCGTAGAACCGCTCCACCGGCCGGGTGAAATGCGTCCGGTACCCGTCGGCGTCGATCCCCGGCAACCCCAGCTTGGCCAGGGCGTCGTTGACCGCCGCCACCACCGCCACCTGGTCGTCGAACAGCGTCCCGTTCCAGTCCCACACCAGGTGCCGGACCCCCCTGTCACTGCCGGCATCGTCCATGGGGGCAGTGTAGGTCCAGGTGATCAGGCGAGGTGCCGCGGGTCACCCCGATTCGCAGCCCCAGCCGTCGCCCTCCCGGTCCAGGTCGAACCGGTCCGGTGGGCGGACCCGGAGGGGTCCCTCGACCTACTCGGGCCCGTCCCCGGAGCCGCCAGCGCAGTCGTAGTCGGCGGCGTACGGGTCCAGGCAGACCTCGGGATAGGACGAGTCGCAGTCCTCGCGCGGGAACGCGGTGTTGCTTTTGTTGCTACCGCTTTGGTGGGAGACTGCTGCCGTGAAGCCGATCCGGCTGGCCGCCAACCGGTTCCCCCGCTTCTACCGGGGTGGGTCGGCCATCGATGAGCTGCGTGGCACGGCACCGGATGCCGGTGGGGCGTTCCTGCCCGAGGACTGGGTCGGGTCGACCACGACCGCCTTCGGGTCGGACGTCGACGGCCTGACCCGCCTGGAGGACGGACGCACCCTGCGCGAGGCGGTCGCGGCCGACCCCGAGGGGCTCCTGGGCCCGGAGCACGCCGAGGCCCACGGCGATGACCCGGCCCTGCTGGTCAAGCTGCTGCACGCCGGGGAGCGGCTGCCCGTCCACTGCCACCCGGACCGCGACTTCGCCCGCCGCCACCTCGACTGCCCGTGGGGCAAGACCGAGGCCTGGGTCATCGCCGGCACCGAGGGCCCGGACCCGGTCGTGCACCTGGGCTTCCGCGAGCCCATGGACCCCCGGCGGCTGGCCGAGCTGGTCGACACCCAGCAGGTCGAGCCGCTGCTGGCCAGCCTCGATACCGTCCCGGTGGCCGCCGGCGACACCGTGCTCGTCCCGGCCGGCCTCCCCCACGCCATCGGCCAGGGGATCCTGCTCGTCGAGCTGCAGGAGCCGACCGACCTGTCGGTGCTGCTGGAGTGGGAGGGCTTCGCCATCGACGGCCGCCGCGACGGCCATCTCGGGCTCGGCTTCGGGCTGGCCCTCGAATGCGTCGACCGCTCCGGCTGGGACCCCGACCGGCTGGCCCGGCTGCGCTCGGGGCGCGGCCCGGACCGGCCGGGGGTCGAGCGGCTGCTCCCGGCCGAGGCCGACCCGTTCTTCCGGGCCGAGCGGCTGGCCCCCGACCCGGCGGCCACGCTCGAGGCCGCCTTCTCGATCCTGGTCGTCACCGGCGGGTCGGGATGGCTGGAGACGGCCGGCGGCGCCATGGAGCTGGGCCGCGGCGACACCGTGCTGGTGCCGTACGCCGCCGGGCCGGGGACGGTCCGCGGCCGGCTGGCGGCCGTCCGCTGCCTCCCTCCCGTCCCCAAGGCCGGCCCGACCCGGCGAGACACGCCGTGAGCGGCGAGGAGCTGCTGGTCGGCATCGACGTCGGCACCACCCTGTGCAAGGCGGCGGTGGTCCGTGCCGCCGACGGCACCGAGGTCGCCCACGGCAGCGCCCGCACCCCCTGGACCGAGGTCCCGACCGGGGCCGAGCTGACCCCGGAGCGGCTGCTGGAGGCGGCCCTCGCGGCGACCGCGGCCGCCCTGGAGCAGGCCCCCGCCGGCCTGGTGGCCGGGGTCGGGGTGACCAGCATGGCCGAGACGGGCGTGCTGCTCGACCCCACCGGCCGGCCGGTGGCGCCGGCGATCGCCTGGCACGACGCCCGGGGCGAGGCCGAGGCGGCCCGGCTCGGCGCCGACCTGGGGGCCGAGCGGTTCCCGGCCCGCACCGGCCTGCCCGTGCGCCCGCTGTGGTCGGTCGCCAAGTACGCCTGGCTCAAGGCCCACCACCCGGCGGTCGCCGACGCCGTGCGCTGGCTCGGGGTGGCCGAATGGGTGGTCCACGGCCTCGGCGGCGAGCAGGTGGCCGAGCTGTCCCTGGCCTCCCGCACCGGCCTGCTCGACCTGGAACGACGGGCCTGGTGGGACGAGGCGGTGGCCTGGGCCGGGGCGCCGCCGGGGCTGCTGGCCGACCTGGTCCAGGCGGGCAGCCCGGCCGGCCGGGCCGGCGACCGCCTCCCCCGCCTGGCCGGGGCCACCCTGACGGTGGCCGGCCACGACCACCTCAGCGCCTCGGTCGGGGCCGGCGCGACCCGCCCCGGCGACCTGTTCGACTCCTGCGGCACCGCCGAGGCCCTCATCCGGGCCGTCCCGCCCCCGGTCGCCCCCGCCGACGTGCGCCGGCTGGTCGCCGCCCACGTCACCGTCGGCTGGCACGTCCTCCCCGGCCGCCAGGCCCTGCTCGGGGCGTCGCGGGCCGGGCTGGCCCTGCGACGGTTCATGGCCCTGCTGGGGGTCGACGACCAGGCTCGGGAGGCGCTGGACGGGGCGGCCGCGGCCGTCCCGCCGGGCAGCCGGGGCCTGGTCGTCGGGGACGTCTTCGGCGACCGGTCCACCCTGGAGGGGATCGGCGCCGACCCCAGCCCGGCCCTGGTCTGGCGGGCCGCCCTGGAGGCGGTGACCGGGCGGGCGGTCGAGCTGCGGGCCCACATCGAGTCGGTCGCCGGCGCCAGCCGGCGGCTGGTGCTGGCCGGCGGCTGGTCCAACAACCCGGCCGCCCGCTCGGTCAAGCGGGCGATGCTGGGGCCGTTCGACCGGCCGCCGGTCACCCAGGCCGGCGCCCGCGGGGCCGCCCTGCTGGCCGGCATCGCCGCCGGCCGGTTCGCCGGCATCGACGACCTGCCCGACCCCGGCCGCAACCCGGCGGCCGGCCGCCGCGAACCGGAGAGGAGCCCGCGGTGAGCGAACCGCTGCTGGAGTCCAGGGGCATCACCAAGAGCTTCGGCGGCGTCCGGGCGCTGCGCGGCGCCGACTTCGCCGTCCACCCGGGCGAGGTGGCCGCCCTGGTCGGCGACAACGGCGCCGGCAAGAGCACCCTGGTCAAGATCCTGTCGGGCACCCTGGCCCCCGACGGCGGCGAGATCTGGTTCGAGGGCCGCCAGGTCACCATCCCGACCCCGGTGGCGGCTCGCGAGCTCGGCATCGAGACCGTCTACCAGGACCTCGCCCTGGCCCCGGAGCTCGACCCGGCGGCCAACCTGTTCCTCGGCCGCGAGCTGGTCCGCCCCGGGCTGCTGGGCCGGCTCGGGTTCCTGGACAAGGCGGCCATGCGCCGGCGGACCAACAAGGCCTTCGCCGACCTCGGCGTCGGGCTCCAGGACACCGGGGCCATGGTGGCCAACCTGTCCGGCGGCCAGCGTCAGAGCGTGGCCGTCAGCCGCGCCGCCACCTGGGTCAGCAAGGTCGTGTTCATGGACGAGCCCACCGCCGCCCTCGGGGTGGTCCAGTCGGCCCACGTGCGCGACCTGATCCGCCGGGTCCGCGACTCGGGGATCGCGGTCGTGCTCATCAGCCACAACCTGCCGGAGGTGATGGAGCTGGCCGACCGCATCGAGGTGCTCCGGCTCGGGGTCCGGGTGGCCCGCTACCGCACCGCCGACACCACCATGGAGCAGGTCATCGCGGCCATGACCGGCGCCCTGGAGCCCGGGGAGGTGGCCTGAGTGAGTGAGCTCCAGCAGGTGCCGCCGGCCGACACCCAGGACGACGGGGCCGAGGCGCCGGCCCGGACCGGCGCCCGGGAGGCGCTGCGGCGGCGGCTGACCGAGACCACCACCTGGACGTTCCTGATCCTGCTGGCCATCGTGGCCGGGTTCGCGGCGCTGCGCTTCCAGCAGTTCGCCACCGTGTTCAACTTCCGCAACATCGCCACCGACGCCTCCGGGCTGCTGATCATCGCCGTCGGGATGACCTTCGTGATCATCACCGCCGGCATCGACCTGTCGGTCGGGTCGGTGCTGGTCTTCTCCGGGGTGATCGCGGCCAAGGTGATGCTGGCCATCGGCGGCGAGAGCTGGGGGGCCATCGCCGCCGGGCTCCTCGCCGGCCTGATCGCCGGCACCGCCTGGGGTGTGGTCAACGGCCTGCTGGTCACCAAGGCCAGGGTGCCGCCGCTGATCGTCACCCTCGGCACCCTCGGGATGGCGCTGGGGGCGGCGCTGCTGATCACCGGCGGGATCGACGTCCGCGGGGTGCCGCTGCGGCTGACCACCACCATCGGCATCGGCCAGCTCGCCGGCGTGCCCTACCTGGTCCTCATCGCGGCCGTGGTCACCGCCATCGGCGCCATCACCCTGTCCATGACCCGCTTCGGCCGCTACACCTACGCCATCGGGTCCAACGCCGAGGCGGCCCGGCGCGCCGGCATCAACGTCGACCGCCACCTGATCAAGGTGTACGCGCTGTCGGGGTTCCTGGCCGGCCTGGCCGGGATGGTGTCGCTGGCCCGCTTCGCCACCACGACCATCGGCGGCCACGACACCGACAACCTGGCCGCCATCGCCGCCGTCGTCCTGGGCGGCACCAGCCTGTTCGGGGGCATCGGGACGGTGCTGGGCACGGTCGTCGGGGTGTTCATCCCGGCCGTGCTCCAGAACGGGTTCGTGATCCTCGGGGTGCAGCCGTTCTGGCAGCAGGTGGCGGTCGGGGCCGTCCTGATCGTGGCCGTCTACATCGACCAGCTCAAGCGCCGCGCCCAGGAGCGCGGCGAGAGGAGGTAGCAGCATGCGCAGACGTTGGCTCGTGGGAGTGGCCGCGCTCGCCCTGGCCCTGGCGGCGTGCGGCGGCAACGACAACGGAGGTGGCAGCGCCAGCGGTGGCGGCGGCGGCCAGAAGCAGTACAAGCTGACCCTGATCCAGGGGGTCAAGGGCGACCAGTTCTACGTCACCATGCAGTGCGGCGCCCAGGAGGCGGCCAAGGCGGCCGGGGCCACCCTGGACGTCGCCGCCCCCGACGAGTTCGACGCCTCCCTCCAGACCCCGGTGGTCAACGCCGTGGTGGCCAAGAAGCCCGACGCCATCCTGATCGCCCCCACCGACACCAAGGCCATGATCCCGCCCCTCACCCAGGCCAAGGCGGCCGGGATCAAGCTGGTGTTCGTCGACACCACCACCGAGAACGGCGCCGAGCTGGCCGAGTCGGAGATCGCCTCCGACAACGAGGAGGGCGGCCGCGAGGCGGCCAGGACCCTGGCCGAGCTGACCGGCGGCAAGGGCTCGGTGGGGGTCATCAACGTCAAGCCCGGCATCTCCACCACCGATGCCCGGGCCAAGGGCTTCGAGGAGGAGATCAAGAAGACGCCGGGCCTCAAGTACATCGGGCAGGAGTACTCCAACGACAAGCCGGAGATCGCCGCCTCCAAGGCGACCGCCGCCCTGGCCGCCCACCCCGACCTGGTCGGCATCTTCGGCACCAACCTGTTCTCGGCCGAGGGGGCCGCGACCGGGCTGCGCAGCGCCGGCGCCTCCAAGAAGGTCAAGATCGTCGGCTTCGACGCCGGCCCGAAGCAGGTCGAGGACCTGCAGCAGGGCGTCGTCCAGGCCCTGATCGCCCAGAAGCCGGCCGACATCGGCAAGGCCGGCGTCGAGCAGGCGATCGCCGCCCTCAAGGGCGAGCCGGTCCAGAAGAAGATCGGCACCGGCTTCGTCGTCGTCACCAAGGAGAACATGAACGACCCGGACGTCAAGCCGTTCCTCTACAAGTCCAGCTGCTGAGCCATCCGTCGTCGCCGGCGTGCTGTCGGCTGGGTCCGCGGTCCCGCAGGGGGTGCGGTCCCCGGTCGACAGCGCGTGGCGTCCCGGCCACTCCGGCTGTCTGGTCGTCGTCCCTCACGCCCGCGCGACGACGGACGGGGTGGCGGAGGGCGCGTAGGCGGCGGTCTCGGGCCCCCCAGATGGCTCAGACC
>JBJMHP010000392.1:0-2556 GCA_045807325.1 Actinomycetes bacterium
GCCGGGGTCGTGGACGGCCAGGTGGTTGACGTACTGGTCGGCGGCCAGGGGCCAGGCCGGGCCGATGTGGCCGGCCTCCTCCAGGTAGGCGTCGGCGGCGATCGCGCCCAGGTCGACCACCGTGCCCCGGTGGCGCAGGTAGCGGTCGGGTACCTCGACCTCGAGGCCGGTGGTGACCACGGCCAGGTCCAGGTCGGACTCCTCGCCGTCGTCGCCCCTGGCCACCGAGCCGTGCACCCCCACGGCGACGATCCCCGCCCCGTGCCGGCCGAGCAGCCGCTCGGTGAGGTCGGCGGCCAGCCGCAGTCGCTCGTCGTGGTCCACCGGCCAAGGCTACCCGGAACCGGTCGTCCGGCCGATCCGGGATCGGCCGTTCGGTTGACCCAGGGCCCGGTAGGCGGGCGGTAGGCTCCCGGGCATGGACGACGAGCCCGTGCTGTGGTGCAAGGACCTGCGCAAGCGCTTCAAGGAGCGCCTGGCCGTCGACGGCGTCGGGTTCGAGATCGCCCCGGGGGAGACCTACGGGCTGCTCGGCCCCAACGGCGCCGGCAAGACCACCACCATCTCGATGATCTGCGGGCTCCTGCGCCGCGACGGCGGCGAGGTCACCGTGGCCGGGGCGTCGCTCGACCGCGACCCCGGCCAGGTCAAGGCGGCCATCGGCTACGTGCCCCAGGACGTCGCCCTCTACCCGGACCTGAGCGGACTGGAGAACCTCCGCTTCTGGGGGCGGATGTACGGCCTGGCCGGCCGGGACCTGGCCGAGCGGGTCGAGGCCACCCTTGAGGTCGTCGGCCTGACCGAGCGGGCCGGCGACAAGGTGGCCGACTACTCGGGCGGGATGCAGCGGCGCCTCAACATCGCCGCCGGGATGCTGCACCGGCCGCGGCTGCTGGTCCTGGACGAGCCGACCGCCGGGGTCGACCCCCAGAGCCGCAACGCCATCCTCAGCAACGTCGAGGCCCTCGGCGGCCAGGGGATCGGCGTGCTCTACACCACCCACTACATGGAGGAGGCCGAGCGCCTCTGCGACCGGGTCGGGATCATCGACCAGGGCCGCCTGATCGCCGAGGGCACCCGGCGCGAGTTGGTCGCCCGGGTCGGGGAGCGCGGCCGCATCGAGCTGACCGCCACCGGCGACCTGGCCGGGCTGGCCGCGGCGGCCGCCCGGGTCGACGGGGTCGACGAGGCCAGCGTGGTCGCCGGCGGCGTCCACCTGGTCGCCCGGGAGGCTGGCCCATTGCTGCCGCGGCTGCTGGAGGCGGCCGAGCACGCCGGGGCCGAGGTGACCAGCGTCGAGCTGGTCGAGCCCGACCTCGAGGCCGTCTTCCTCCACCTGACCGGCAAGGCCCTGCGGGACTGACCAATGCTGCGGACCGCGTTGCTCGTCGCCGGCAAGGACCTGCGCCAGCGGCTGCGCGACCGCTCGGCCCTGGTGATCGCCTTCGTGGCCCCGTTCGTGCTCGCCTCCATCATCGGGCTGGCCTTCGGCGGGGACGACGCCTTCAAGGCCACCTTCGCGGTCGCCGACGCCGACAAGGGCCCGGCGGCCACCGGCTTCAGCGGCGGCGTCCTGGCCAGCCCCGGCCTGCGCGACCTGGTCACCGTGCGCCAGGTGGACGCCGGCGAGGCCCGGGCCCTGGTCGACCGGGGCGACGCCGACGCCGCCTTCCTGCTCCCGGCCGGCTTCTCGGCATCGGTCCAGCGGGGCGGGGCGGCCACCATCACCGTGCTCGAGTCGGGGGAGAACCCGATCGCCGGCCAGGTCGCCCGCTCCCTGGCCGAGGCCTACGCGGCCGAGCTGGCCGCGACCCGGCTGGCCGTTCGGACCGCCCTCGACACCGCCGGCCAGCCTCCCAGGGAGGCCGAGGCCCGCCGGCTGGAGGAGCGGGCCGCCGCCGGCCGGCTGCCGGTGCGGCTGGCCGAGGGCCAGGTCGGGGGGCGCACGATCGGGGCGGCCAACTACTTCGGCCCTTCGATGGCCATCTTCTTCCTGTTCTTCACCGTGTCCTTCGGCGCCCGCAGCATCCTGGCCGAGCGCCGCCAGGGGACCATGCGGCGGCTGCTGGCCAGCGCCGCCTCGCCTGGCGGGGTGCTGGCCGGCAAGGCCCTGGCCGCGTTCGTCCTCGGCACCGCCAGCGTGCTGGTCATGTGGCTGGCGACGACGCTGGTGTTCGGGGCCGACTGGGGCGACCCGGTGGCCGTGGTCGCCCTGACCGTCTCCAGCGTGCTCAGCGCCATCGGCGTCACCGCCCTGGTCGTCACCCTGGCCAGGACCGACGAGCAGGCCGAGGGCTACAGCTCGCTGGTGGTGTTCACCCTGGCCCTGCTCGGCGGCAACTTCGTCTACCTGGCCCAGCTTCCCGAGCTGCTCCAGCGGGTCTCCCTGCTCACCCCCAACGGCTGGGCCCTGCGGGGCTTCGTCGACCTGGTCGCCGACGGCGGCGGCCTGGCCACGGTGGCCGCCCCGGTCGCCGTGACCCTCGGCGTCGGCCTGGTCACCGGCGGGCTGGCCCTGTACCGGGCCCGGCGGATGGTGGCGGCGTGAAGGCCCTG
>JBJMHP010000393.1:0-3955 GCA_045807325.1 Actinomycetes bacterium
AAGCACCTCTACCCCGCAATTCAGAGCTGACAAGCTACTAGGGCGCGTCCCGGGTCACCGGCGGGTTGGCCCCGAGCCGCCCGAACGGCAGCAGCTGCAGCACCACGGCCGCCAGCAGCCGGCCGAGACCGGCCCGCAGCAGCACCTTCCGCCCTGGGATCCGCATGCCATCTCTAGATCGCCGCCCGGCGCGGATCGTTACGGGCGCAGGTCCGCGCGGTAGGCTGGGAGCGTCTGGGGAAGGAGCGCGCTGATGGGCGACGACCAGCGGCGACAGACGGCTTCGGGCATCCCGATCGAGGCCGTGTACGGACCGGAGGACCTGGCCGGCTTCGACCCGGTGACCGCGCTCGGCGAACCGGGACGCGACCCGTTCACCCGCGGCATCTACCCGACCATGTACCGCGGCCGGGCCTGGACCATGCGCCAGTACGCCGGCTTCGGCTCCGCCGCCGAGACCAACGCCCGTTTCCGCTACCTGCTGGAGCACGGCCAGACCGGGCTCTCGGTGGCCTTCGACCTGCCCACCCAGATGGGCTACGACTCCGACCACCCGATGGCCGCGGCCGAGGTCGGCAAGGTCGGGGTGGCCATCGACTCCCTGGCCGACATGCGACGGCTGTTCGAGGGCATCCCCCTGGACGAGGTCTCGACCTCGATGACCATCAACGCCCCGGCGGCCGTGCTGCTGCTGCTGTACCAGCTGGTCGGCGAGGAGCAGGGGGTCGACCCGGCCGCCCTCACCGGCACGGTCCAGAACGACGTGCTCAAGGAGTACATCGCCAGGGGCACCTACATCTACCCGCCGGCGCCGTCGCTGCGGATCACCACCGACCTGTTCGCCTACTGCGCCGAGCACCTGCCCCGCTTCAACACCATCTCCATCTCCGGCTACCACATGGCCGAGGCCGGCGCGACCGCCGTCCAGGAGATCGCCTTCACCCTCTCCAACGCCATCGCCTACGTGCAGGCGGCGGTGGACGCCGGGCTGGCCGTGGACGCGTTCGCGCCCCGGCTGGCCTTCTTCTTCGTGGCCCGCACGGCCCTGTTCGAGGAGGCGGCCAAGTTCCGGGCGGCCCGCCGCATCTGGGCCGACACCATGGCCAGCCGGTTCGGGGCCGCCCAGCCGCGCTCGCGGATGCTGCGCTTCCACACCCAGACGGCCGGGGTCCAGCTCACCGCCCAGCAGCCGCTCAACAACGTCGTCCGGGTGGCCGTGCAGGGCCTGGGGGCCGTGCTCGGCGGCACCCAGTCGCTGCACACCAACGCCTACGACGAGGCCCTCGCCCTCCCGAGTGAGGCCGCGGCCCGCCTGGCCCTGCGAACCCAGCAGATCCTGGCCAACGAGACCGGGGTCACCGACACCGCCGACCCCCTGGCCGGGTCGTACTTCGTGGAGCGCCTGACCGACGAGGTCGAGGCCGCGGCCAGGCGGCTGATCGACCGGGTCGAGGAGCTGGGCGGGGCGGTGGCCGCCATCGACCGCGGGTTCCAGAAGGAGGAGATCGAGCGCTCGGCCTACGACCAGCTCCGGGCCGTCGAGCGGGGCGAGCGGGTGGTGGTCGGCGTCAACCGCTACGCCGGCGGCGAGGAGGAGCCGGTCAGCATCCTCCAGCTCGACCCGGCGATCGCCGACGCCCAGGCCAAGTCCCTGGTCGACATCCGGGCCGCCCGCGACGGCGCGGCCGTCCGGGCCGCCCTGGCCGACCTCGGCGACGCCGCCCGCGGCCACGACAACCTCCTCCCACCCATGCGCGAGGCCCTTCGCCACCTCGCCACCGTGGGCGAGGTCTGCGACGCCCTCCGCGCCGAGTTCGGCACCTACCGCCCCCCGGATACCTTCTGAGCCGGCGCCGACACCGCCGGTGGCGGCCCACACGACCGCAAGGTCAGTCGTTTTGCGTAGGTTGGTCCCCATTCCGACCGGGTGTAGATGAGCTTGTTCTGGTTCTCCCCCGGAAGGAGTCGCAATGCCCGACGCCATCGAGTTCCTCCTGTACCTGGCCGCCTTCGCCTGCTTCCTCCTGGCCGCCGTCAGCGTCCGCGCCCGCTGGGCCGGCCGCGTCAACCTGATCGGCCTCGGCCTGGCCTGCTGGGTGTTCATCCCCCTGGTGGCCGCCCTCAGACGGGTCAGCTGAACCCCCGGTCAGGGGAGCGTCCAGTCGGTACCATCGACCCATGCGGGTGGTGATTGTCGGAGGAGGGCCGGGCGGCTACGAGGCGGCCCTGGTCGCGGCCGACCTGGGGGCCGAGGTCACGATCGTCAACGACGAGGGGCTGGGCGGCCACTGCGTGCTGTGGGACTGCGTGCCGTCCAAGACCCTGCTGACCTCGGCCCAGGCGTTCAACACCCTGGAGACGGCGCCCAGCCTGGGGGTCCACTTCGAGGGCATGCCGGGCCAGGAGGTGCCCCGCTACGAGGTCGACCTGCCGACGATCATGCGCCGGGTCCACAACCTGGCCCTGGCCCAGTCCGAGGACATCACCAGGCGGGTCCTGGCCGCCGGGGTGCGGGTGGTGCTCGGCCGGGGCCGGGTCGTCGGCCCCCACACCGTCGAGGTCCAGCCCACCGGCGACGGCGGCCGTCCCGAGCGGCTGGAGGGCGACGCCCTCCTGCTCGCCACCGGGTCCGACCCCCGCCGCATGGACACCGCCCCCACCGACGGCGAGGTCATCCTCTCCAGCAAGGACGTCTACAAGCTGCGCAGGGTCCCCGAGCACCTGGTGGTGGTGGGGGCCGGGGCCACCGGGGCCGAGTACGCCACCGCCTTCCTCCGCTTCGGCGCCCAGGTCACCTTCATCGTCAGCCGTGACCGCATCCTCCCGACCCAGGACGAGGACGCCGCCATGGTCATCGAGGAGGTGTTCGAGCGCCGGGGCCTGCGGACGCTGAAGAACGCCAGGGCGGCCAAGGTCGAGCGGGTCGGCGACCGCGGGGTCGTCCACCTGGAGGACGGGCGCACCGTGGAGGGCAGCCACGTGCTGCTCACCATCGGCCAGGTGCCCCAGACCAGCGGCCTCGGCCTTGGGGAGATGGGTGTCCAGACCAACGACCACGGCGCCATCATTGTGGACGGCGTCAGCCGCACCTCGGTGCCCAGCATCTACGCCGCCGGGGACGTCACCTCCAAGCTGATGCTGGCCTCGGTGGCGGCGGGGCAGGGCCGGACCGCCATGTGGCACCTGCTCGGCCAGGCGGTCGCCCCGCTGCGCTGGGACGCGGTGTCGGCCACCATCTTCACCGACCCCCAGATCGCCACCGTCGGGCTGTCGGAGCAGCGGGCGGCCGAGACCGGCATCGAGGTCGAGGTCGACACCCTGCCGCTGGCCGGCAACGCGCGGGCCAAGATGAGCAACCGCACCGACGGCTTCGTCAAGCTGCTGGCCCGGCCCGGCTCGGGGACCATCGCCGGCGGGGCGGTGGTCGCCAGCTACGCCTCCGACCTGATCGCCCCCATCTCCGCGGCCTGCTTCAACCGGCTGACGGCCAGTCAGCTCTCCCAGGCGTTCCAGATCTACCCGTCGTTCGCCGGCTCGATCCAGGAGTGCGCCCGCCGCCTCGCCGTCCGCGTCCAGGGGTCCTACCGGTACTAGCAGAACGAGGCCGGGGCCTCTTGTTCTGTTGCGGGCCGCATCGCACAATAGGCAACTGAATTACTGACTGTTCAGTCAGCTCGGTCGTTCCTGTGGGATCGACGATCGCCGGAGTGGGGTGGGACGCATGTCCGGAAGGGTTTCCTCGGGCTCGCCGGCCTAGGACGGGGCGATGCGGCGCAGCGACTACCTCATCAAGCGCACCGGCTTCGCGCTGGCGACGATCTTCGTCGCCATCACGCTGAACTTCTTCCTGTTCCGCGTCCTTCCGGGAAGCGCCGTCACCAACATCGCCCACGTCCCCCACGCCTCGCTCCAGCTCCAGGAGGCGCTCAAGCACCAGTTCGGCCTGGACCGGCCG
>JBJMHP010000394.1:0-19580 GCA_045807325.1 Actinomycetes bacterium
CCTCGGCGAGATCGACGGGCTGCGGATCTACGGGCCCACCGAGGTCGACCACCGCGGCGGCATGGTCTCGTTCACCCTCGGCGACATCCACCCCCACGACGTCGCCCAGGTGCTGGACGCCGAGGGGATCGCGGTGCGGGCCGGCCACCACTGCGCCAAGCCGCTGCTGCGCCGGCTGGGGGTCCAGGCCACCACCCGGGCCTCGTTCTACCTCTACTCGATCACCGAGGAGGTCGACGCCCTGGTCACCGGCCTCGACAAGGTCAAGCGCTTCTTCGGCTAGCCAAGGACACCGACATGGCCCTCGACGACCTCTACCAGGAGATCATCCTCGACCACTACAAGAAGCCCCGGCACCCGGGGCGGCTCGAGGACGCCCAGGTCGAGGTGCACCACTACAACCCGGTGTGCGGCGACGAGCTGACGGTCGGGCTGCGGCTGGACGGCGACCGGGTGGCGGCCGTGGCCGTCGACGCCAAGGGCTGCTCGATCTCCCAGGCGGCCGCCTCGGTGATGACCGAGCAGGTCCTGGGCCGGCCCGTCGGCGAGGCGCTGGACCAGGCCGAGGCGTTCCGGCGGCTGATGCACGGCGAGGGCGAGCCGGACGAGGAATTGCTGGGGGACGGGATCGCGTTCAAGGGAGTGGCGCGCTACCCGGTCCGGGTCAAGTGCGCCCTCCTCGGCTGGATGGCCTTCAAGGACGCCGCCACCCGCGCCGCCGGCGGCCAGGGTGGGGGCGAGACCGTCTACGGCGAGGAACAGGACGAGACCGCGGTCTGGGCGGCACGCGGAGACACCAGGGAAGGAAGAACCTAGATGGCCACCGAGAGCGACATCCTCGAGGCGATGAAGCAGGTCGAGGACCCCGAGCTGGGCGTCAACGTGGTCGACCTGGGCCTGGTCTACGGCGTTGACCAGGAGGACGAGGGTCGCAAGGTCCGCCTGGACATGACCCTGACCACCGTGGCCTGCCCGCTGACCGACATGATCGAGGGCGCGACCAACGCCGCCCTGGTCGGCCTGGACGACATCCAGGAGGTCGAGATCAACTGGGTCTGGTCGCCGCCCTGGGGCCCCGAGCGGCTCACCGAGGACGGCAAGATGGCTCTGCGGGCCATGGGCTTCGCGATCTAGAGGACTTGGAGAGAAATGGCGCTTCCAGCACTGGTTGAACCGGCGGCCGAGCTGTCGCGGGACGAGATCGCCCGCTACTCCCGCCACCTGATCATCCCCGACGTGGCCATGGACGGGCAGAAGCGGCTCAAGAACGCCCGCGTGCTGCTCATCGGCGCCGGTGGCCTCGGCGCGCCCAACGCCATGTACCTGGCCGCGGCCGGGGTCGGCCACCTCGGCCTGGTCGACTTCGACGTGGTCGACGCCTCCAACCTCCAGCGCCAGGTCATCCACGGCACCTCCGACATCGGCCGGCCCAAGCTGGAGAGCGCCCGCGACAAGATCACCGAGATCAACCCGTATGTGCAGGTCACCCTGCACGAGACCCGGTTGACCTCGGAGAACGCCCGCGAGCTGATCCGCGGGTACGACCTGGTGATCGACGGCTCGGACAACTTCCCCACCCGCTACCTGGTCAACGACGCCTGCGTGCTCGAGGGCAAGCCGTACGTGTGGGGCTCCATCTACCGCTTCGACGGCCAGGCCAGCGTGTTCTGGGCCGAGCACGGCCCCTGCTACCGCTGCCTGTACCCCGAGCCGCCCCCGCCGGGCATGGTCCCCTCCTGCGCCGAGGGCGGGGTGCTGGGTGTGCTCTGCGCCACCCTGGGCTCGGTCCAGGCCAACGAGGCGATCAAGCTGATCTGTGGCATCGGCGACCCGCTGGTCGGGCGGCTGCTCATCTACGACGCCCTGGAGCTGTCGTTCAAGGACATCACCGTCCGCAAGGACCCCGAGTGCGCCGTGTGCGGCAAGAACCCCACGGTCACCGAGCTGATCGACTACGAGGAGTTCTGCGGCGTCGTCTCCGACGAGGCCCAGCAGGCCGCCGCCGGCGCCACCCTCACCCCGGCTCAGCTCAAGGCGCTGCTCGACGAGGGCCAGCAGATCAAGCTGGTGGACGTGCGGGAGCCGGCCGAGTGGCAGATCAACCGGCTGCCCGGAGCCACCCTGATCCCGCTGGACACCCTGCCCGACCATCTGGCCGAGCTGCCCCAGACCGAGCCGGTGGTGCTGTACTGCAAGTCCGGGGTCCGCTCGGCCGAGGCCCTGGCCCTGCTCAAGCAGTCCGGGTTCTCCACGGCCAGGCACCTCGGCGGCGGCATCACCGCCTGGGCCAAGACGGTGGACCCGAGCGTCCCGGTGTACTGACCCTCGCTTCCCTCGCAGCGCCGCCTCGCCGGCGACACCTCCAGGTGTCGCCGTTCCACCGCCCGTGTGCCATGAATCACAACCTGCGGTAAATCGCTTGACCCGTCTTCCGGGGTCTGCCAGGGTGGGCAGGCACCTGGCGGAAGGTCCGTCGAGTGCTGGCTGGGTCTCCAGAGACTGGCATCGGCCGAGGAGGTGTCCGATTGTGATCGACCGGCTTCGCGTCACCCCATGGACGGCCCTCACCGGGCCCAAGGGTGACGTGCGCCTGGGTGACGTGTGCCCGGAGCCGGCCCACATCGGCACCAAGCTGCGTGACCTCGGCCCGATCGCCGCGTCCGTCCCCGCTGCCGCCGTCGGCGGCGGTCAGGACGGCCGCCAGGCCTTCGTGGTGGATCGACGGGAGGTACCAACCTGACGGGACCTCCCGGGAGCAGACCTCAACGGTCGCTCCGAAACCGCGAAGGCCGTGGGCGAACCCCACGGCCTTTCTTATTGCCCACATCCGCCGCCGACCCCCGCCCGTCAACGAAGACGACAAGGAGCGACCCGACCATGCAGACCCTGGAGCTGTTCCCGCCTGGGCGAGCGTTGCCATGCGTGCAGGCGGGACCCGACCTCTACTTCTCCGAGTCACCCCGCGAGCTGGAGCTGGCCAAGCAGCTCTGCCGGCCGTGCCCGCTGCGCACCAGGTGCCTGGAGGGCGCCAAGGAGCGCGGCGAGCCCTGGGGCGTGTGGGGTGGGGAGGTGTTCGTCGACGGCCGACCCGTCCCGTTCAAGCGTTCCCGGGGACGTCCCCGCAAGCATCCGCTGCCCCCGCTCCCGGCCGAGCTGCCGGCCGCCCAGGCCGAGGTGGCCTGCTGATGAGCCCAGAGACCCGCAGGGGAGGTGAACACCATGCACGTCCACATGCTGCAGCAGCTGGCCGCCGACCGCGTCGCCGAGCTGCGGGCCGACGCCCGGCGGGTCCGGTACCAGCGCGTCCGCCGCGACCAGCGGGCCTCCGAGGCCAGCAAGGCCAGGATCGAGCGGGAGTGGCGGATACTCGTCCACGCCCTGCGCGAACGATGAGCGGCCCGGCCCACCGACCCCGGCGCCCGTGACCACGTCACGGCCCGGGGTCGGTTCACGTCCGCCCCGGGTCAGCCCCCTCGGCGTCGGCGGCCACCGGCGCCGGGCGGCCGGGCGGCCGCCGCGGGCGCCCGCGGGTCGACAGCCAGGAGCCGCCCAGGATGGCCAGCAGCCCGACCACCGACATGGCCCCGACCCGCTCGTCCAGCACGAGCACGCCGAGGGCGACCGCCACCAGCGGGTTGACGTAGGTGATGACGCTGGCCCGGCTCGGCCCGGCCTCCACGATCAGCCGGAAGAACAGCACCAGCCCGAGCGCGGTGCAGACCACCCCGAGCACGGCCAACGCCCCAAGGGCGTCGCCCGGCGGCACCCCGTCCGGCGGGCTGACCAGCACCGCCGGCGCCAGCAGCAGCGTGGCCATGGCCAGGCTGGCCGCGATCGGCCCCAGCGGGTCCAGGTCGGCCAGCCGCCGGTTCACGATGATCGGCGCGGTCGCGTACCCCAGAGTGGCCACCAGGACCAGGACGGCGCCGAGGAGCTCGCCGGGCCGGCCGGCAACGTCGACGCCGAGCAGGGCGACCACGCCGCCGAAGCCGATGACCAGCCCGACCAGCCGCAGCCCGGTCGGCCGGTCCTCCGGCGACAGCCGCACCGACAGCAACGCCACCATCAACGGCATGGAGGCGATCAGGATGGCGGCCAGCGACGAGGCGATGTGCTGCTCGCCGGCGGCGATCAGCAGGAACGGCACCGCGACCTCGCAGGCGGTGTAGGCCACCACCGCCGGCCAGCGGCCGGCCAGCCCCCGCAGCGCCCCCCGCCGCCAGGCCAGCGGCAGCAGCACCGCCGCCCCCAGGGCCACCCGCGACCAGGCCACGAACGCCGGCGGCACCCCGGCCTCGACCGCGACCTTGATGAAGAAGTACGGCACCCCCCACACCACCGAGACGGCGGCGAACAGGAGCCAGGCGCGGGCGGTCACCGGTCCTCCGGCACCTCCCCGCGCAGCCACTGGATGTACCGCCCGGCCGAGCGCTCCACCACCGCCTTGGCGTCGCGGCGCAGCACCGGCTGCCACCAGCCGCCGTAGATGCGGTCGAACCGGTACGGCCGGACGGCCTCGACCACCCGCCGCACGGCCCGCTCGGGCAGCGGCAGCCGGTTGGGGGCGCTGCGCACGAAGGTGACCCGGTCCTCGCCCGGGGTCACGAAGATGGTGTCGCCACTGAGCAGCACCCCGGCCCCGTCGGCCCCCTCGGCCCAGTGGACCACCGCGCTGCCCGGGAAATGCCCACCGCACTGGACCAGGGTGACGCCGGGCAGGACGGCCAGCGACCCGGACCAGGTCCGCGGCGGCCGCCCGGGCGGCCGGGTCAGCCAGCGGGCGTCCGGCTCGGCCAGCAGGACCTCGGCGCCGAAGCGGTCGCTCCACTCGGCGACCGACCCGTAGAAGTGCGGGTGGCTGGCGGCCACGGCCGTCAGCCCGCCGGCGTCCCTGACCGCCTGGACGGCCGCCTCGTCCAGGTAGCCGGGCGGGTCCCAGAGCAGGTTGCCCTCGGCCGTGCGGACCAGCAGCGCCCGCTGGCCGATGGCCACCGGCGGGTCCACGCCGACCCCGAGCAGCCCAGGCTCGACCTCGCGGACCTCCCCGCGGTGCCCGGCCGCGGCCAGCTCCTGCGCGGTGGTCCAGCGCTGCCCGGTCGCCGGTACCCACTGGCGCTCGTCGGCGCAGATCACGCAGACCTCGGGCGGCGACGTCGCCTCCGGGTAGTGGTTGGCGCAGGTGGCGCAGATCCAGACGGGCATGGTACCGCCACCTTAGTAGAATCCTGCGACGGTCCACCGACGGTCCACGACTTCTGGAGCGGCGTGCAGCCCGAGACGACATACGCCCGGCTGGGCGAGGACCGGGTCGCCTACCAGGTCCTCGGGGAGGGGCCCGACCTGGTGCTGACCATGGGCGCCTTCGGGCACGTCGACCTCCAGTGGGAGGACCCGGCGACCGCGGTGTTCCTGCGCCGGCTGGCCTCGTTCTCCCGGCTGATCCTGTTCGACCGACGCGGCACCGGCGCCTCCGACCCCCTGCCCGAGCCCATGCCGCCGCCCTGGGAGGCCTACGCCGACGAGGTCACCGCGGTCATGGACGCCGCCGGCTCGCGGCGGGCCGCGCTCATGGCCACGACCGCCGAGGCCGGCCCGATGGCCCTGTTCTTCGCCGCCACCCGGCCCGAGCGGACCAGCGCCCTGGTCCTCGGCAACGCCACCGCCAAGTACGTGGCCGCCGACGACTACCCGATCGGAATCCCGCCGGAGCGGGCCGAGGCCATCGTCAGCCGGGTCGAGGACACCTGGGGGACGGCCGAGCCGATCGCCACCGCCATCCCCAGCCGGGCCGGGGACGAGCGGTTCCGCCGCTGGGTGGCCCGGATGCAGCGGTCGATGGCCAGCCCACGGACGGTCCACGTCTTCCTGCGGGCCCTGTTCCAGGTGGACGTCCGCCCGCTGCTGCCGCTGGTCCAGGCGCCCACCCTGGTGCTGCACCGCCGCGACTTCCCGCTGCTGCCCATCGAGCACGGACGCTACCTGGCCGAGCACCTCCCCAACGCCCGGCTGGTCGAGCTGCCCGGCGCCGACGGCCCCCTGACCTGGGAGCACCCCGAGGTCACCCTCGGCCACATCGAGGAGTTCCTGACCGGGGTGCGCCAGCACGTCCCCACGACCCGGGTGCTGGCCACGGTGCTGTTCACCGACATCGTGGGCTCGACCGAGCGGGCGGCCGAGCTCGGCGACCGCCGCTGGCGGGAGCTGCTCGGAGTCCACGACGACCTGAGCCGGCGCCTGGTCGAGCAGTGGGGCGGCCGGGTGGTCAAGACGACCGGGGACGGGATCCTGGCCACCTTCGACGGCCCCGGCCGGGCCATCGCCTGCGCGGTCACCCTGCGCGAGCAGCTCGGCGACATCGACCTCCGCCTCCGGGCCGGGCTGCACGCCGGCGAGGTCGAGCTGCGCGGCGACGACGTCGGCGGCATCGCCGTCCACATCGCCGCCCGGATCATGGCCGAGGCCGATCCGGGCGAGATCGTCGTCTCCCGGACCGTCCGCGACCTGGTCGCCGGTTCCGACCGCACCCTGGCCGACCGCGGCACCCGGCGGCTCAAGGGCGTGGAGGGCGACTGGCAGCTGTTCGCGGTCGCCGACCGCTAGCTCCCCGGCGGGGCCTCGGCCAGGTCGACCTCGACCGTCACGGGCAGCTCGCGGCGGGTGGCGCTGGAGACCGGCGAGTGCCGCTCCGCCCAGGCGACCAGGGCCCGAAGCCGGTCAGCGGGGATGGCCCGGGCAATGCGCTCGGTCGTCACGGAGGCTCCCCATCCACGAGCCGGGCCAGGGCCGGGTTGTCGATGGCGGCGCCCAGCAGCCGGGCCGAGGCCAGGGCGGTCGGGTCGCCGAGGCGGCTGCGGTGCAGGTGGGCGCGGACGACCAGCTCGCGCATGCCGCCGCGGGCGGCCAGGGCGGCCAGGGTGTCGGCCAGCCGCCCGGCCTGGGCGTGGTCGCGCTGGTCGAGGGCGATGGCGACCATGGCGTCGAGAACGTAGGCGCGGACCCACTGGTAGCGGTCACTGACCCGGCTGCAGCGGACGTGGGCCTCCTCCAGCCAGGCGGTGGCCTTGGCGTGGTCGCCGACGCTGGCCCGGAGCAGGCCGAGGCCACGCGCGGTCATCCCCTCCCAGCAGGGGTCGCCCAGCTGGCAGGCCAGCGCGTAGGCGTGCTCGAACCGCTCCCCGGCGGCGTCCAGACGGCCGGCGCGCAGCTCCAGCTCGCCGGTGAGCGCCTGCGGCCAGGGCAGGAAGGCCATCCACCGCTGCTGGTGGACCAGCTCCAGGGAGCGGTCGAGGGCGAACGCGGCCTGGCTGCGCTCGTCGCGCAGCAGGTGGGCCCGGGCCAGGATCGACAGCGACCAGGCCTGCTGGCGGGCGTCGCCGCCGCGCTCGGCCCGCTCCACCGACGCCTGGAGGTGCCGGAAGGCGGCCGGGTAGTCGGCGGTGTCGGAGGCGTTCATGCCCCGCACCCCGAGGACCGGGGCCAGCTGGGCGTCGGTGTCGGCCAGGGCCTCGGCCCTGGCCAGCCAGGTCTCGGCGGTCTGGCGCCGGCCGGCCTGCACCTCCACGAACCCCAGCTCCCGGTGGGCGGTGACCGCCGTCTCCCGGTCCCCGGCCTGGGTGGCCAGGCGGATGGCCTCGTGGAGGACGACCGTGCCCTCCTCGTCCCGGCCCCGGACGGCATGCACCAGGGCGCCGCCCAGGGCGACCAGGGCCTGGCCCTCGAGGGCCGGGTCGGCGAGGGCGTCGGCGTCGGCCACGGCCCGGCGCAGCGAGTCGATGCCGGCCTGGACGGCGCCGGCCGCGATCGCCGCCCGGCCGGCGTCGAGCTGGCTGGCCACCGCGGCCCGGCCGCTGACCGGCAGCCCCGCCGGGGCACCGGCCGAGGTGTCGGCCGCGTCCCGCAGAGCCGGCGACGGCTCCACCCCGAGCTCGCGCCGCAGGGTGTCCTCGCACACCGCCACCTGCCGCAGGGCCGCCGACCGGTCCCCGGCCACGGCCAGGCAGCGGACCAGCAGCTCGTGGTTGCCCTCCTCCAGCGGGTTGCGGGCCACCGCCCTGGCGGCGTAGGCGACCGCCTCGCCGGGCCGCCCGCCGGCCAGCAGGCCGTGGGCGGCATGGCGCAGCCGCGCCTCGACCGCCGCCGCGATCCGGTGGCGCTCCACCACCAGCCAGGACTCGAACGCCGGGCTGGCCGTGACGGCGACGCCCTCCAGCAGCTCCCCCTCGAGGTCGAGCAGCGACGCCGGGTCGTCCGGCTCGTCGGCCAGGGCCAGCACGTCCGCCTCCAGGCCGGGAGCCAGGCGGTTGGCCACCGGGTCCCCGCCGAACAGGCCGGGCGCGCCCAGGGACCGCCGCAGCTCGGCCAGGGTCCAGCGCAGCGCCCCCAGCGGGTCGTCGGCGTCGGCGAACAGCAGCTCGGCCAGGTGCCGGCGGCCGGGCGGCCGGTCGGCCAGCAGCAGGTAGGCCAGCAGCGCCCACGCCTTGCGGCCACGCGGCGACCGCACCGGCCGGCCGTCGCGCTCCATGGCCGGCGGGCCGAGCAGGCGGATCGTCTGCGCCACGTGTCCCACTCCCTCGCCGACATCCTGGTCCAACCGGGCACCGACCACAACCGCCCTCAAGCCGCCGCCTTGAGGATGGCCGGTGCCCGGCGGGCCTGCCCTCAACTGCTGGTGGTCCGACCCAGCAGCCCGGCCAGGGCGAGCAGCGCCCCGGCGACGAACACCACCGTGGCCAGGTAGATCAGGCCCAGGTGGCCGAGGGTGTCCAGGTGGTAGGGGTAGTGGGCGGGCAGGGCCACGGCCAGGGCGAGCACCGGCGCGGCGACCGCGCCGCCCCAGGCCCACAGGTACCCCCGCCGCACCCCGAACCAGGACAGCACCGCCACGGCCAGCCCGGTGGCGGCGACGAACCCGGCCACGGCCAGGTGCAGGTGGGAGATGTAGTGGGCCAGGGAGGGGCTGAAGGCCTGGATCTCGGCCTTGCCGACGTCGACCTGGGCGGGACCGATGCCCAGCTCCAGGAAGCTGCTGGAGAAGTTCCGGACGAAGAAGATGCCGCCGTAGCCGATGAACGCGACCGCGGCCAGGGTCATCAGCCCGGCCCCGGTCCGCAGCGCCGCCGGGTTGGCCTGGTCGGCGCGGTGGACGGATGAGGTGCTGGTTGCCATGTCCTCGATGCCTCCTCTCGATGGCTGCCTCGGGGATCGACCGCAGCCGAGGGCAGCATCGGGCACCGGCATGTGAGGCGGCGTGTGAGGGCGTCGTGGGCGCCCGAGGAACGACGGCCCGACGGCTGTCCGGGCCGGGCCGGTGGTTCGTCCACAGATTGGCGCGACCCCCTACAGCGGCAGGGTGCGGCGTGCAAGGCTGCGCCCGCTCCGCCCAGCCGCACACGAAGGAGCCGCCGTGCCACCCCAAGACCGCGGGCTGCTCGCCCGCCTGGACGCCCTGGTCGAGCTGGCCGCCGACCGCCACGGGCTCGCCCTGGCCGCTGGCCCCACCTCCACCACCCGGGGGCCGACGCCTCGGGGGCCGACGGCCCGGGCCGCGCTGGCCCTCCGCGACGCGGTGGAGCTGCTGCGGGCCGTCGGCGAAGGGGTCGGGCTGCTGCGGGTCCGCGGCGACCGGCTGGAGGCGACCAGCCTGCGCCACGCCTGGGCCCAGATCGACCCGGGCCTGCGGGCCGGCCTGGTCTACGCCGCCTGGTGCCACCGGGTGCCGTGGCCGGTGTTCCTGCACGGCGGCCCCGGGGTCGAGGTCCTGGTCGGCGGGCGGCTGTGGGTCCTGCGCCTCCTGCTCGGCCTGCCCGCCGGGGTCGATGTCGGCCTCCAGGGCCTGGTCGAGACGGTGGCCAACGGGCTCGAGCTCGACCTGGACGACTGGCTGCCCCGGGCCCTGGCCGCCGCCTTCCTCGACCCCCTGGTCGCCCTGGGCGTGGCCGACATCCACCCGCCGCCACCCCACCCGGGGGCCAGCCTCCGCCTCGGCCCGCGGGCCTCGACCGTGATCGGCTCGGCCCTGGTCGCCGCCGGCGAGGAGGTCTCCCTGACCTCGACCCCGGCCAACTGACGGTTGCCGAAGGAGGAAGGCGATGGCCAGGCAGCTCGAGTCCGAGGTCGAGGTCCAGGCGTCACCGGAACGCGTCTGGGAGGTGCTGACCGACTTCGCCGCCTATCCCGACTGGAACCCGTTCATCGTCCAGGCCGGCGGCCGGGCCGCCCCCGGCAGCCGGTTCGGCCACCTTCTGGTGCCGGGCCTGTTCGACGGCGAGCACCGCTTCACCATCGAGCCCGCCGGGCCGGGCCGGGCTCGCGTGACCCAGCGGGAGACGTTCCGCGGCCTGCTGGCCCCGCTGCTGCTGGCCTTCATCGCCGGGCCCACCCTTGAGGGCTTCCGCCGGATGAACCGGGCCCTCCAGGCCCGGCCGAGGAGCCGACCCCCACCCAGGCGACCCCGTGACCGCGGCGACGTCGACGCGGGCCAAGGAGACGGTGGCCGCGGGCCGGCGGCTGCTGGAGGAGGAGGGACGGCGGCCCTCACCATGCGCCGCCTGGCCGAGCGGCTGGGCATCCGCGCCCCCTCGCTCTACAAACACCTCCCCGACAAGGCCGCCTGGAGGCGGCCATCATCGCCACCGGCCTGGAGGCGGCGGCGGAGGCGTTCGAGGCGGCCGTCGACGGCGCCGACGAGCCGCTCCCGGCCCTGGCCGCCGCCTACCGCGGCTTCGCCCTCGCCCACCCCCACCTCTACCGCCTGATGAACAACGGCCCGCTTCCCCGCCAGCACCTGCCCCCTGGCCTCGAGGACCGCACCGCGGCCCCCGTCCTGCGGGTCGCCGGCAGCCAGGCCCGCGCCCGCGCCCTGTGGGCGTTCGCCCACGGCATGGTCATGCTCGAGCTCGACCACCGGTTCCCGCCCGACGCCGACCTGGACCGCGCCTGGCAGGCCGGCATCGCCGCCTTCCAGCCGGCCTGACCGACGGCTTGGTATGGTTCGCCCTGTGGCGCGGGGATCCGATGGTCGGGATGGAGGTGCCCGGTGAGATTGATCGTGCGGATCCTGGCCGGGGCGGTCGCGCTGGCCGCGGCGGCATGGCTGATCGACGGGATCTCGGTGGGCCCAGGCACCACCGGCGAACGGGCCCTCACCCTGCTCGCCGTGGCCGTCATCTTCGGCCTGGTCAACGCCATCGTCCGCCCGATCGTGCGGCTGATCTCCATCCCGCTGTTCATCCTCACCCTCGGGCTGTTCACCTTCGTCGTGAACGCCCTCATGCTCCTGCTCACCGCCTGGATCGGAGACCAGTTCGACCTCGCCTTCAAGGTCGACGGCTTCTGGTCGGCCCTCCTCGGCGCCCTGGTCATCAGCGTGGTCACCTTCGTCCTCAACGTCCTGCTCCCCGACGAGTACGAGGGCCGCTGAGCCGGTCGGCGGGCCGGAGGCTACCCGGGCGACCCCGGGTCGAGGGCCGCCGGGAGCGGCTTGGCGTGGACGATCGTCAGGCCGAGGACGGCACGGGTCAGGGCGGTGTAGAGCCGCCGCAGCCCGGTCGGCCCCAGGGCCGGGTCGGCGATGTCGGCCGGCTCCACGAGCACCACCTGGTCGAATTCCAGCCCCTTGACCGCCGACGCCGGCACCAGCGCCAACCGGGTGTCGGTGTCGAACCGGTCCACCTCCCGGAACTCGATCCCCCGCCCGGCCAGCTCGGCCCCCACCGCCGGGACGGCCCCATCCGCCACCACCAGCCCAACCGACCCGTCCTCGGCCAGCGCCTCGTCGAGCGCCCCCAGCCAGGCCGCCGCCACCGCCGTGGACACCGCGGTCCTGATCCGCAAGGAGCCGGGGACGCCCCGGACCGAGCGGGCCGGGCGGACGTCGGGGGCGATCTGGGGAAGGAGGCGGTTGGCGAAGTCGAGCACCTCCTTGGGGGCCCGGAACGCCCTGGGCAGGTGCTCGACCCGGACCGAGCGCCGGTCCAGGTGGCCGACGGCGTCCCTCCAGCGATCGGCCGACCACGGCGTCGTCCGCTGGGCCAGGTCGCCGAGCAGCGTCGCCGACCCGAACCGGCACCGCCGCCCGATCGCCCGCAGCTGCATCGCCGAGAGGTCCTGGGCCTCGTCGGCCACGACATGCCCGAAGGTCCCCGTCCCGCCGATCACGTCGACGGCCTCGTCGACCAGGAACGCGTCGCCGACCGACCAGGCCGCCGCCTGGCGGCTCCGCGGCCGCCGCGCCCACAACACCAGCTCCTGCTCCCGATCGGTGAGGATCCCGTCGGCCGCCTCGGCCAGGAACGCCCGTTCGCCGAGCAGCCGGAACACCAGCCGGACCGGGTCGAGGACCGGCCAGGTCCGCTGCAGGAACTCCCGGACCTCGCGGCGGGCCCCGAGGCTGCGCTGGACCTCGGCCGGGCTGTCGAGCGCGCTGAGACCCTCGGTGTGCTCGAGATGGCGCAGGCAGCGCTCGACCAGCCAGTCCCGCAGGTGCTCGCGGCCGACCTGGTAGCGCAGGTCGCCGGCGACCAGCTCGTCCACCCGCTGGCGCAGCAGCCTGGCCGACAGCCGGACCACCCGGTGCTGCCAGCGGACCTCCAGCGGCAGGACCGGCGGCCGCACATGCAGGAAGGCGGCGCGGCGCACCACCGCGGCCATGCGGTCGTCGGCCTTGACCGCCGCCGCCTCGGGGAGGTCGGTCCCGGTCACCGTCACCTCGGTGACCAGGTCCTCGATCGAGCGCTGGGCGACGTCGACCTCGCCCAGCCCCGGCAGCACGTCGCGGATGAAGGCCAGGTAGGCGGGCCCCGGCCCCACCACCAGCACCCCGTCCCTGGCCAGCCGCTCCCGGTGCTCGTAGAGCAGGAACGCGGCCCGGTGCAGGCCGACCGCGGTCTTGCCGGTGCCCGGGCCGCCCTGGATCACGATGGTCTCGGTCAGCGGGGCCCGGATCAGGTCGTCCTGCTCGGGCTGGATGGTGGCGACGATGTCGCGCATGGGGCCGATGCGCGGCCGCTCGATCTCGGCCACGAGCACCCGGTCGGCGGCGGCCATGGCCGCGGCCTCGTCCAGCAGCTCCAGGACCTCGTCCTGGATCGAGGTCAGGGTGCCGCCCCGGTACCCGAACCGGCGCCGGGCCCGGACGCCGTAGCGGCGGGTCGGGCTGGCCCGGTAGAAAGGATGGGCGAGCCCGGCCCGCCAGTCGATGACCACCGGGTCGCCGTCGGGGTCGCTGACGTGCCGCCGGCCGACGTAGAAGCGCGCCTCCGGCGGGTCGGCGCCGTCGTCATAGTCGAGCCGCCCGAAGAACAGCCCGGTCCGCCCGTCGTCGGTCAGGGCGGCCACCCGCTGGCGCAGGTGCCACTCCACCGACTCCGCCGCATACGGGTCGGCCCCGGTGGCCCGCAACGACCGGGCCCGCTGCCGCATCGCCGCCAGGCACCGCCGGGCGTACTCCAGCATCTCCCGCTCGGCCTGCAGCTCGGTGTCGGCCAGCGGCTCCAGGGGTCGGCTCACACGAGGTCACCACCAGGTTCGGGACGGGAGACGGGCGCGGCGGGCCGCCGCGGCTCAGCCGAGGCCGAGCGAGAGCTGGACCGTGGATTCGGGGCCGGCGGCCGGCGGGGGGTCGGGGAGGCGGCGGGCGGTGCCCGGGGAGCTGGGGGAGGCGAACGCCCGGTGGCGGCGCTTCTCGGCCCGGACCCGGTCGGCGAGCGCCTCGCGGACCGCTTTGGGGGCATTGGAGCCACGGTACAGGCGGTGGTAGCCGGCCACCAGCTCCGGGTAGGTCTCCTCCAGCCAGGGCATGAACTCCTCCTTGACCCCCGGCCGGAGGTGCAGGCTGATCGGGGTGAGGTGACTGGCCCCGGCGTCGGCGGCCGCCCGCACCACCGCCCGCAGCTGCTCGGGCGAGTCCGAGATCCCGGGCAGGATCGGGGCCATCAGGATCCCGCAGGGGATGCCGGCCTCGACCAACCGCTTGACCGCGGCCATGCGCGCCTTGGGATGCGGCGTCCCCGGCTCGCTGCGCCGCCACACCTCCTCGTCCAGCGTGCCGATGGACAGATTCGCCGAGAACCCGGCCGTCTCGGCCAGCTCGACGAACAGGTCCAGGTCCCGCAGCAGCAGCGGCGACTTGGTCAGCACCGAGCACGGGTTGGCGTAGTCCCGCAGCACCTCCAGCACCCCCCGCGTCAGCCGGTACCGCCCCTCACACCGCTGATACGGATCGGTGTTCGTCCCCATCGCCACATGCGCCCCGGTCCAGCTCCTCCTCCGCAACTCCCGTCGCAACACCTCGGGCGCATTCACCTTGACCACGATCTTGCGCTCGAAGTCCCGCCCGGCGTCGAAGTTCAGGTAGGTGTGGCTGGGTCGGGCGAAGCAGTTGTGCGCGATCGTTCCATTGGCGATGTAATCGCCCGTGCCGGTGGTCATGTCGTACAGCGGGAGTTCCACGCCCAGCGGCTCGATCGAGGTTACGCGAAGGGGAGCGTTGTTCTTGATCGCCGAGCCGACGATCCTGCGCTTGCGGGTGATCGCCGGGTCGACGGTGTGGAAGAAGCGGAGGTGTTCGCGCAGTCCGCCGACCAGCCGCACATCTGTGATCGGCTTGGCCCTACTCAGGTAGCGCGTCTCGACCACGAAGGAGAAATTGAATCGGCGAAGGGACGAGGTAACCTGGTCGACTATGGCTTTATCCGTGTTGCTGATCCGTAGGGCCCCGTTGCTGTGGCAGCTACCCTCGGCGTCGAATATGCCAGCCAAAAAACCCTTGCACCATTCGGCCGATGAGGTGTGTGGCCAGCACACGATCTCCTCGACGGCGACAACTGTTCGACGGACGCCAGTGCGGATGGCTATAATCTGCTTTCTGGCGCCGACGGCCTCCTGGAAGACAAACTCCTCCAGCACGACGTTGAGTTCCGCCAGGTATGCTCGGGCTCTTCGCAGCGCCTCGAGGTCGACGAGCGCGAGGCGGAATTGAGGAACGGTAGTCGAAGCTCGCCCTGACCGCGGGTAGGTAGCGGAGCTGAGATGTCCATCACCGCGGATCATTCCGCAGAGGTAGCCGCGTCGGTACTCCGGCCCACCCTCTGGCGGCGCCGCGAACTTCCCCGTGCCCAACAGCTTGTTGTTCACCGTCAGGTGAGGCCGTCGGCCCCATCCCTGCTCGGAACCGATCACGTGCTTCCAGCCACGGTCGCTAAGGAACCGGTGGTCGCCGCTGGTGACAAGCTCCGTCCCGTCCTCCAGGGTGACCCGGTACGCGGGCTTGACCGTCCACCAATGGTCCAGCACCTGGGTGGTCACGTACCGCCGGTATTTGCCGTCGAATACCGTCCCATAGATTTCGTCTCCGACCCGCACGTCCGCGAGTGGCTTCGTGCGGCCATCCGCCATCAGGATCGGCGTATAACCAGCGCCACAGTAAGTGCATGCATGAGAGCACCCCCGGTACACGTTGATGGTCCACTCGAACGGCATGCGGCTGGTGGCGGGGACCCGGTTGAGGATGGACTTGGCTTCGACCTCGTAGAAGGTGACGTCGCGGAACTCGGGGCTGTCGAAGGTGCGCACCGTCGTCGGGGCGTCGAACAGGGGCAGGTCGGCGGGGGGCCGGGCCTGGCCTCGCAGGTCGGTGAAGGTTTGCACCCGCCTACCCTAGAACGTGTGTTCGGGTAGAGCAAGGAGGGTGGGAATATCTGTGGAAGGGCCAGGCGGCGCCATTCCGCCACGCGGCGTGCCAGCATGGGAGGAGCCACTGGCAAGCCAGTCACCCGACGGGCGGCCGCTGGCTGTTGGTGCGGCGGAGCACGGCGATGAGGAGAGAACCGAGGCGAACAACAGTTGTCGCTGCTTCTCCTCTTCGAGTGCCTGATCTGCGTCTTCATCTGGTGGAGAGGGGTCGTCATCGCCCTGGGCGACCAGCCCCAGCACCGCAACTGGGACATGGTCCAGCGGCGACGCCGCGCCGACTGGGTCAGGAACGAGCTGCAGGAGCGGCCATGGTGGTGGCTGATGCTCAGCGGACTCATGATGCTGGTCCTGGTCGACTGGTTCATGGACAGGTGGGTGCAGCGCCCGTGGCGTGCAGCGATCCTCTGGACAGCCCTGATGCTCACCGTGCTCGTGGTCGTCGTGGTGCTGACCGAGCACCTCGGCTGGAGCATCAGCGGATGATCGCGGGTTGCTCCTCGGCCTGAGAGGCCTGCTCGGAAGGGTGGGGATATCGGTCGTAGGATCGTCGGGGGCGGCCGTATGCTGCCGGTCGATGATCGATATCGAGGATTGCCAACCATTCCGAGGGGTGCAGAGATGTCCGACCTACGCATCGCCGTCCGGGTCGACGGGGACGAGCGGGCGGTGGACGCGGGCGTGACCGCCGGGGACCTGGTCGGTCGGGACGGGGCGGTGGTCGCGGCCCGGGTCAACGGCGTGCTCAGGGACCTCAGCCATGTCGTCGAGGAGGGCGACGCGGTCGAGCCGGTCGCGGTCGACAGCGACGACGGGCGGATGATCATGCGCCATTCGACCGCGCACGTGCTCGCCCAGGCCGTCCAGGACCTGGTCCCGGCGGCCAAGCTGGGCATCGGGCCGCCGATCGAGAACGGCTTCTACTACGACTTCGACGTGGCCGAGCCGTTCCATCCCGAGGACCTGGAGCGGATCGAGCAGCGCATGCGCCAGATCGTCAAGGAGGGGCAGCGCTTCTCGCGGCGGGTCGTCTCCGACGACGAGGCCCGCGCCGAGCTGCGCGACGAGCCCTACAAGCTCGAGATCATCGACCAGCGGAGCCGGGCCAGCGAGGAAGAGGCCGTCGAGGTGGGGGAGGGACCGCTCACCATCTACGACAATCTCGACCCCAGGACCGGCGAGCGTCGCTGGTTCGACCTGTGCCGGGGCCCGCACGTCCCCTCGACCCGGGCCATCCCCGCCTTCAAGCTGCTGCGGTCGGCGGGCGCCTACTGGCGCGGCAGCGAGCAGAACCCACAGCTCCAGCGGATCTACGGCACCGCCTGGGAGTCGAGGGAGGCCCTCCAGCAGCACCTCCACCTGCTCGAGGAGGTCGAGAAGCGCGACCACCGCCGCCTCGGGGTCGAGCTGGACCTGTTCTCGTTCCCCGAGGAGATCGGCTCCGGCCTGGCCGTGTTCCATCCCAAGGGCAGCACCGTCCGCCGCGTGATGGAGGAGTACTCGCGCCAGCGGCACGAGGAGGCCGGGTACCTGTTCGTGAACTCGCCCCACCTCAGCAGGGAGGGGCTGTTCCAGACCTCCGGGCACCTCGGCTGGTACGCCGAGAACATGTACCCGCCGATGGAGGACGAGGGCACCCGCTACTACGTGAAGCCCATGAACTGCCCGTTCCACATCCTCATCTACCGCTCACGGGGTCGCAGCTACCGCGAGCTGCCCATGCCGCTGTTCGAGTTCGGCACCGTGTACCGGTACGAGAAGTCGGGGGTGCTGCACGGCCTGACCCGGGTCCGCGGCCTGACCATGGACGACGCCCACATCTTCTGCGCCCCCGAGCAGCTCGAGCAGGAGCTGAGGAAGCTGCTGCGGTTCGTGCTCGACCTCCTCGGCGACTTCGGGCTCAGCGACTTCTACCTGGAGCTGTCGACCCGCGACGAGGAGAAGCAGAAGTACGTCGGCTCCGGGCAGGAGTGGGCCGACGCCACCGAGGCCCTGCGCCGGGCGATGGTCGCCGAGGGGCTCGACTACGTGCTGGACGAGGGCGGCGCGGCCTTCTACGGGCCCAAGATCTCGGTCCAGGGACGGGACGCCATCGGCCGGGCCTGGCAGCTGTCCACCATCCAGGTCGACTTCCAGCTCCCGCAGCGGTTCGAGCTCGAGTACCAGGCGTCCGACGGGTCCAGGCGGCGGCCGATCATGATCCACCGGGCGTTGTTCGGGTCGATCGAGCGGTTCTTCGGCATCCTGGTCGAGCACTACGCCGGCGCGTTCCCGGCCTGGCTGGCCCCGGTCCAGGTGGCGGCCATCCCGATCTCGGCCGACCAGGTGCCCTACCTGGAGGAGCTGGCCGCGCGGCTGCGGGCCGAGGGGGTCCGGGTCGAGGTCTACGACTCCGACGACCGCATGCAGCGCAAGATCCGCGAGGCCCAGCGGGCCAAGGTCCCGTTCATGGTGCTGGCCGGGGAGCGGGACGTGGCCCAGCACAGCGTCTCGTTCCGCTACCGCAACGGCCAGCAGCGCAACTTCGTCCCGCTGGAGGAGGCCATCGCCCAGGTCGTCGACTTCATCCGGTCCCGCGACAACCGCGACCCGTCGCCCGGCACCGTCCCGGCCGCGGCGCAGGGGAGCGGCCCCGGGGCGTGAGGCCCCAGCCCCCGACCCGCCGCTCAGGCCTCAGGCCGCCGGCCCCGGTTCCTGAGGATCCGGGTCGATGGCGGTGGCCGGGTCGGGGTCGTAGCGGTCGTTGGTCCGCGAGCGCTCGACCATGCGCTCCAGGCGGCGGATGGCCTGGAGGAGGACGGCGATCGGGACCTTGACGTGGTCGGGGACGCAGCCGGCGTGCAGGACCCGGGCGTCGTTGGTCATGAACACCACGCGGTGGTCGACCGGGCGCCCGCAGATCATGCACTTGATGCGCTGGTGGACCATCGTCGATGAGGCGATGATCGTCAGCCGCCCCGTGTGGTCGTCCATGCGCGTCTCCTGGTTCCGGACCGTACGCGCAGTTTGCCAGGGTTCTGCGGACTAGGCGCGGGGGACCGCCCCGACCGAGGCCGCCGTCCGCCGTCGGTCCAGCTTCAGCGGCCGTGGGCCCCGGTCCCTGGGGCCATGGCCCGCAGGTGGGCCGCGGAGGCGATCCGCTCCTCGGCGATCCGGTCGGCGATCTCGGCCGTCGGCGCCCCCTCGGCCCGGGCCCGCCGGAAGATGAGCCCCAGGGCCTCGGCCACCCCCTGCACCGACACCTCCAGCCGCTCCGGCGAGTAGGCCAGCTCGCCGGCCCCGATCACCGCGTACGGGGCGGCCGAGTTGATCACGTAGTCGGGCGCGTACAGGATCCCCCGCTCCAGCAGCCGCCGGCCGTCGGCCGGGGTGGCCAGCTGGTTGTTGGCCCCGCCGGCCACGATCCGGCAGCGCAGCCGGGCGATGGTGTGCTCGTTCAGGATCCCCCCGACGGCGTTGGGGCTGAACACGTCGCAGTCCAGGTCGTACAGGGCGTCGGGGTCCTCGACGGTGATGTCGAGCCGGTCGGCCAGCTCCTTGGCCCGGCCCGGGTCGAGGTCCGAGCCGCTCACCACCGCCCCGTTGGCCACCAGCAGCTCGGCCAGGTGCCCGCCGACCCCGCCGAGCCCCTGCACGGCGATCCGGCGCCCGGCCACGTCGGGGGTGCCGTAGACGTCGTCGAGGGCGGCCCCGATCCCGACGAAGACCCCGCGGGCGGTGAGCGGGGTCGAGTCGCCGGTGCCCCCGAACCGCTGGTCGATCGCCCACACGAAGTCGGTCTCGCGGGCGATGTCGATCATCTCCTGGGCCGAGGTGCCCAGGTCGGGGCCGGTGCCGAAGCGGCCGGCGAGCAGCTGCACGAACCGCCCGAAGGACCGCAGCAGCACCCGCTT